>CAZBXF010000208.1:0-5645 GCA_964495635.1 uncultured Phycisphaeraceae bacterium | reverse complement strand
TTCCCGGGCCTCTCCCTCTCGTCGGCCTCCTCCACCGAGGCCTTCTCGTGGTGGGGCTTCGGCGAGGGCTTCCGCCCCGGCGATCAGAACACCGGCCACCCCGGCGTCAAGGAGTACCTCCGCCTCTACAACCCCAACTCCACCGACACGGTCGTCGAGATCACCATCGCCTACGACGGCGTGCCCGGCGCCGAGTCCTTCCGCCGCGTCCTCCCGGCCCGGCGCGTCAGCGAGTTCGACCTCGACCAGTTCATCACCGGTAACCGCCGCGCCACCGACGCGTTCTTCTCGACGACGATCAAGGCCCCGCAGCCGATCGTCGCCTACATGGCACACTACGACCGCGTCTTCCCCGGCGGCTTCGGAACGCTCGGCACGCCGCTGGGCCTCACCAACTCCATCACCTGATCCTGACGCCCGGGGCCATCGCGGAGCCCGTGTGCTCCCCAGCAGGTGACTCTCCAGCAGCCAAGGAAAGCCCCGCCGTCTTCGGCGGGGCTTTTTCCTGCGCAGATCATCGACATGCCGCGAATCTCTCGCGCGCTCTCCCTACCATCCCGACTGCTCGCACCAGCCCAGCACGCTGGCGCGAGCCTTGATCCGAGCATTGTCCAGAGGGCGTAGCTCAGTTGGTAGAGCAGCGGCCTTTTAAGCCGTAGGTCCAGGGTTCGAGTCCCTGCGCCCTCATTGCCGCGCCGGCGCCGCCTTGATCGCCGCGCGTTCCGTTTGTCCGACCCAGAAGGGATCTTCGTCCTTGCCCATCGCCCTCCACGCCAACTTCTCCTCGGGCCTGCTGCATCTCTGGGCCGAGGACTCCTCCCTTCTCGTTCGCTCCAGCGAGCCGCCCCAGGCCGGCGACCAGCATCCGTTCGCGACGCGCGAGATCGCCCTTCCGCCCGCGCTCGCGGGACGCGCCTCGTCCGCGACGCTGGCCCTGCGTCTCCCTGTCGCCGGCGCGGTCCCGCTGCCCAGCGCCACGCTCGCGAGGGCGATGGGTCGCAGCGTCTACCACGAGGACACGCACCACACCCTCGCCACCGTCGGCATCCCCACGCTCGCGATGCCGATGGACGTCGCGGATGAGGCGCTCGCCTTCGTGCTCAGCGAGTGCCAGGCCGCCAGCGACGAGGCAGAGCCCGCCCTGCTCGCCGGCGCATCGCTCGTCTACTTCGAGGCCGCGTCGCGCCTGGCACGCCACCTCCTCATCCAGCAGCGCTTCATCCCCAGCCTCGTGCAGGCGGCCTCCGGCGAGCTCAAGGGCGCGTGGCAGGGCTGGCTGAACGACGCCGCCACCAGCGAGCGAGTCGTCGGGCTCGTCCGCGCGATGCCGCCCAGCGCGCGTTCCGCGGTCGACTCGCTCCAGCACGACGCCTGGAGCGTGACCGAGCAGTTCATCCACGCCTGCGTCGACGCGGAGTGCCGCCGCTCGCTCGTGCGCGAGAACTTCGGCGAAGCGCTCGAGGACAAGAGCCCCGACAAGGATGCGCACGTGGCCTGGCTCTCGGGCCTCCTGGACGTCAAGGATCGCGTCCTCGGCCCGCTCTCGCTGAGGCAGGACCTCGCCCGCCGCTTCCGCACGTGGGTCGGCTCGCTCGAGGAGCGCGGAGCCAGCGCCGCCTGGCGGCTCCTCTTCAGGATCTCCGAGCCGCCCGGCGTGCGCGATTCCAGCGACGGTCCCGCGCCCGACGCGCCGGCCTGGGCGCTCTCCTTCCATCTGCAGGCCGTCGAGCAGACCAGCATCGTTCTCGACGCCGAGGACGTATGGCTCATCACCGGCGACGCCGCGACGATCATGGGTCGGCGTGTCGAGCGCCCGCGTGAGCTCCTGCTCGGCGAGCTCGGCCGCGCCAGCCGCCTCTACCGTGCGCTCGAAGGTGCGCTGGCGGACGACGAGCCGACGAAGCTGATGCTCTCGACGCGCGCCGCGTACGACTTCCTGCGCGAGCAGCGCCCCATCCTCATGGAACAGGGCTTCGCGGTGGAAGCGCCGGCGTGGTGGGACTCGCCCGCCTCGCGGCTTGGCGCCAAGCTCCGGCTCGACGCCGCCGGCGAGGACCCACTCTCCGCCGCCGCGGGCGGACTCACCAACGCCGCCAAGGCCCAGATCGGCTTGTCCGCGCTCGTCAACTACACGTGGGAGATCGCCGTCGGCGACACCACGCTCACGCTGCACGAGTTTGAGCAGCTCGCCGCGAAGCGCACGCCGCTCGTGAAGCTCAACGGTCGCTGGGTCGAGATCCGCCCCGAGGACGTGCAGGCGGCCGTGAAGTTCATCCGCGAGAATCCGGGCGGCTCGCTCCGCCTCGGCGACGCCATCCGTCTCGCCTATGGCTCGGACCTCAAGCAGACCGGCATCCCCGTCGTCGGGCTCGAGGCCTCCGGCTGGCTCAGCGCGTTCATGAACGCCGAGGCCGCAAGCAAGCAGCTGCAGATGATCGAGCCGCCCGCCGGCTTCCGCGGCACGCTGCGCCCGTACCAGGCCCGCGGTGTTTCCTGGATGGCTTTCCAGGAGCAGCTGGGCTTCGGCGTCTGCCTCGCCGACGACATGGGTCTGGGCAAGACCGTGCAGCTCCTCGCGCTGCTCGCGTGGGAGCGCGAGATCGCGGCTCAGGTCGCGGCCCATACCGGCTCTGCCACGCCTTCGGATGCCGCGCCGGGCGAGACGCCGCAGGTTGCTACCGCCGCAGGCACGCCGGCCCCAGCCGCGAGCATCGCCGCGCCCGATGCTGGCGTGCTCTCGGGGACGGCCGCGATCCCGGGCCTTCCCGCCCCGCTCCATACCGTCGCGCCAACGCTGCTGCTGGTGCCGATGTCGGTGGTTGGCAACTGGATGCACGAGACCAGGCGCTTCTGCCCGTCGCTGCGCCTGCTGGTGCACCATGGCCCGGACCGCGCCCTTGGCGATGCGTTTGTCGAGAAGGCCAGCAACAGCGATCTCATCGTCACGACCTACGCGCTCGCCAACCGCGACAAGGACCTCCTGGCGCGCGTGAACTGGGGCCGCATCGTTCTCGACGAGGCGCAGTACATCAAGAACCCCGCCGCGAAGCAGAGCCAGGCGGTGCGAGGCTTTGTGGCGCCCCGTCGCGTGGCGCTGACTGGCACGCCAGTGGAGAATCGCCTTACCGAGCTGTGGTCCATCATGGACTTCCTGAATCCCGGCTATCTCGGCGGGGCGGGCTCCTTCCGCTCGCGATTTGCCGTGCCTGTCGAGCGATACCACGACAAGCAGAAGGCCGAGCAGCTGCGATCCATGGTGCGCCCGTTCATTCTGCGTCGGCTCAAGAGCGATCCGAGCGTGGTTGCCGATCTGCCCGAGAAGGTCGAGACCAAGGAGCACGCGCACCTCACCGCGGAGCAGGCAAGCCTCTACGAGAGCTGCGTGAAGCGCATGCTCAGCGAGGTCGAGGATGCCGACGGAATGCAGCGACGCGGGCTGGTGCTCGCCGCGCTCGTGCGTCTCAAGCAGATCTGCAACCACCCGTCGATGCTTCTCAAGGACTGGAACGACGACGCGCTGCGCCCGCCCGATCCGGGGCGATCGGGCAAGTGCATCCGGCTCCTCGAGATGCTCGACGAGGTCATCGCCGAGGGGGACCAGAGCCTGGTCTTCACGCAGTTCAGGGAGGCTGGCACGCTGCTGGAGGCGATGATCGCGCACCGCTTCGGCAAGGATGTGCTGTTCATTCACGGCGGCACGACGCAGCCGCAGCGACAGGCCATCATCGAGCGTTTCCAGAAGGCCGATGGCAGCACGCCGGTGCTGATCCTCTCTCTGCGCGCTGGTGGCGTGGGCCTGAACTTGACGGCCGCGACGCACGTCTTCCACTTCGATCGCTGGTGGAACCCGGCGGTAGAGAATCAGGCGACCGATCGCGCGTACCGAATCGGCCAGACACGCACGGTGCAGGTGCACAAGTTCCTCGTGCGCGGCACGCTCGAAGAGCGCATCGATGAGATGATCGAGAGCAAGACCGAGCTCGCGCAGAACATCATCGGCTCGGGTGAGACCTGGATCTCCGAGATGAACACGGACCAGCTCCGCGAGATCCTGACGCTTCGGAATGATGCTGTCGACGATGAGGCGTAGGGGGGCGAGAGGCCAAATGGCCAAAGGGTCAAATGGCCAGATTGCCAAAGGTCTTCGTGGGGTGCCGCTTGCCATTGAAGTGGCGAAGTGGCGAAGTCACTATGCCCGGCGTGCTACTTCGGGGGCTCTTCCTTGGCCGGTTCGGCTGACTTTGGGGCATCCGCGTTCGACTTTTCGTCTTTGGCCTCGCCCGCGCCTGCGGTGGCGGCTCGCCTTGCGACTTCTGCTCGCCAGTTAGCGTCGAGGGTGGCGAAGTCCATGCCGAGGACTTCCTTGGTGGCCTCGTCGATGGTGAGGCCGCGGGACATGGCGCGGAGCCACTGGTTGAGCTTCTTGGCCGTGTGGGTTTCCTTGATGTACCAGACCATGTGGTGTCCCTGGGAGTAGACGAAGCCGCCCATGCTGGGCTTGGTGGTGTGGAAGTCGGTGATGTCGGCCCAGTCGGCGAGCTGCTTGCGCGTGTGCCACTGCTGGACTTGCGTGTGTGGCGGGCCGCCACGGCCGTACTTTTCGGCCGCGAGTTCGGCGACGCCTTCGAGCGTCCACCAGGGCATGTTGTTGGCCTTCTCGCCGAGGACGAAGGTGCAGCAGTGGCCGTACTCGTGCGCGAGGAGGCTCTGGAGTTGCTTGGGGCTCGTGCGGCGTGAGGCCAGGAGCTTGATGGACTCGCCCGGCTCGTTCCAGCCGCCGAGCGACTGTTCGTAGGCGAGGCAGATCGAGGCCTGCAGGTGGGCCATATTGCCGTAGATCTTGATCTTCTGCGTGTGCTTTGGCTGGGGAGTGTCGGTGAGCTCGAAGAGTTCTTCGACGTGGCCCCGCACGACAGCGAAGGCCTCGGCGGTGAGCTTGGCGAGTTCATCGAGGCCTGGATCGTGCATCACGATCACGCCCGGGGCCTCGAAGCGTTCCCATGTTTCGCCGGCATAACGCCATGAGCCGTCATGCTCGACGAAGCGGGCGTCCCAGCCGACGGTGCGCTCCTTCTTGCCCGGCATTCGCCAGACCATCGTGAGTTCGCCGGTCGCGCTGCCGTCGCTGGAAGTGAGAGGGCCGACGGTGAGGGCGAACTCGTCGGGCCCGGCTCTGACGAAATCGTTGGCGAAGTAGCGCTGCTCCTGCACGAACTCGGCGTCGGCCGTGTCGACGAGCGTCATGTACGCGCCGGCATCCTTCGCGAGCACGGCGCGCTCCATGGCGCGAAGGAGGCCCTCGATGCCCAGACGCAGGCCCTCGGGCTCGGGTGGCGGCGAGGCGGTGGGCGCTTGAGTGGTGGGGGTGGTCGCGTCCTGGGCCGGGGCGGCCGCCGCGAGGAGCACCGCTGCCGCGGCGAGGAGGAGGGCATGGAGAAGCGAGTCGCTGGGTCGATTCATGGTCAGAATCTAGGAGGGGTTGGGGAATCGGGAAGAGGGCTGGACGAGGAATCAGAGGGGAGCAGGGGCCTTGGGGCATTGGGACGCGGGTGCGGGTTGAGGATGAAGACGGCATCGAGCGGTCTGAGCTAGTGGGCCAAAGGAGGACCTCCGCCCGTGTGGGGCGGAGGCCTCTGAACGTGGAC
>CAZBXF010000207.1:0-5677 GCA_964495635.1 uncultured Phycisphaeraceae bacterium | reverse complement strand
GGCGAGCGTCGCCGCCTGCAGCGCGGGCGTTGGAACCTCCAGCTGCATCAGCAGGACGTCGCACTCGTGCGTCGCCGCTGCGGCCGCTTCAACATCGCCCGGCGCGAGCGTGGCGTTCGCGCCCGGTGATACGACGATTGTGTTCTCGCCGCCGTCCGCAACGGTAATGAGCGCCAGGCCGGTGCTCTCACCCGCGCGGACGATGATGTGAGTGAGATCGAGGAACTCGCCCTTGCCTGCCTCGGCACGAAGAGTGTCCAGGAGCTTCACACCATGCGGATCATCGCCGATGCACCCGAGCAGCCGCACGTTCGCGCCAAGGCGAGAGGCTGCAACGGCCTGATTTGCACCCTTCCCACCGGCGAACGTGCGATAGGCGCCGCCGAGCACCGTCTCCCCTTCACGGGCCAGTCGGGGCGTACGCACGACCAGGTCCATGTTGAGCGACCCGACGACACAGACTCTGGATGGAGCCGCAACGGGCGAGGGAACCGTCATCAAGCGGAGTGTAGTGGCGGGGGGCACCGCCCGCCCGCATCCGACGGGCACTCTCGGAGCGGCCTCCGGCCGTCGCGGGTCAACCGTCTACATGATCTCCACGATCACGAACTTCTTGACCCCGCGAGGAGCGCGGACTGAGACCGAGTCGCCGACGCGGGCCTTGAGCATCGCCTCACCCATCGGGCTGGTCACCGTCACCTCGATGTAGTCCGCAGGTGGCGTCGGCGAGGCCTCACCCACCAGCTTGTAGAGGTCCTCGTCTCCCGAGGGCTCCTCACGGAGGCGGACCATCGAACCGACAAAGACCAGGCCCTCGACCGCCTTGGCCATGTTCTCGTCGACCACGCTCACCTGTGCGAGCCGTTCCGTCAGGCGGCGAATCTCCGACTCCTCCATGCCCTGCTGCTCACGAGCGGCGTGATAGTCGCCGTTCTCACGCAGGTCGCCATGCTCTCGGGCCTCGGCGATTCGAATAGACACCTTGGGACGGTTGGCGATCAGGAACGCCAGCCGCTGCTCCAGAGCTTCCTTTTCCAACTTGGTCATCAGTTCCATGACGTACCTCGATCCGCGGTGGCGGCATCACCCGTAGGCCAAGAGCTCGGTGCCCTGATCCGACAAACCTCCGAACATCTGCTGAACCCTTTCGGACAGCACCTGCCCCCCGAGCTGTGCAGAGAGTCCAGAATCTAGGCCGCCTCCCAACCGAACGCCACCAACGAGCCCGACGGGTCACTGCCCAAGTCGCTGGCGTTCTCCGGCGGGATGGCAAGATGGGCTTTAAACACTCATCATGTACGCGGGATGTTCGGGCCCGCGTTCGGATACTCTTCGCACCTAGCGGGCGGACCTTCCCGCCCTGCGCCACCCTCTCGGAGTTCACGATGCTCGGACGAGTCTTCAAAGCCTACGACGTTCGCGGGACCTACCCCGATCTCCTGACCGATGGGATGGCGTGGCAGATTGGGTATGGCGCGAGCAAGTTCCTGCTCGCGGACGCCGCGGCAGCGGGCGAGACGACGCCGATGATGACCAACATCATCGTCGGGCGCGACATGCGGACGAGCTCCCCGACGCTGACCAAGAACCTCATCCAGGGGATCAACGATCAGGGCGGGAACGTGATCGACATCGGGCTGTGCGACACCTCGATGATCTACTTCGCGGTGAACCACCTTGATTGCGCGGGCGGCGTCATGGTGACGGCCTCGCACAATCCGCCGAACTACAACGGCTTCAAGGTGAGCAAGCGCAAGGCCAAGCCCGTGGGCGAGGCCACGGGCCTCGCGGAGGTGCGCAAGCACGCCGCGATGGTGGACAAGGCGACGCTGGTGAAGCAGTCGGGCCGCGTCGAGCAGCGCGACCTGTGGCAGCCGTACGCGCAGCATGTCCGCTCCTTCCTTGAGCTGGGCGGGACCAAGCTCAAGGTCGTGATCGACGCGAGCAACGGCATGGCGGGGACGATGATCCCCAAGATCTTCGGAAAGCAGTCGCCCGTCGGTGCCGCGCCGGGGCTCTCGATCATCGAGCTGAACTTCGACAACACCAAGGGCGTGTTTGCGCACGATCCCAACCCGCTGGTCGCGGCGAACATGAAGATGACGCAGGATGCCGTGCTCCAGCACAAGGCGGACGTGGGCTTCTGCTACGACGGCGACGCGGATCGGTGCATGGCGGTTGATGAGAAGGGACGCATCATCGGGTGTGACCTGCTTACGGGCATGCTTGCCAAGTTCTTCCTGCAGAAGAGCCCGGGCGCGGCGATCGCGTACGACCTGCGCTCGACCAAGGCCGTTGAGGAAGAGATCGTGAAGCACGGCGGCAAGCCGGTGCGCGGGCGCGTCGGGCATGTGTTCATGAAACAGGCACTGGCGGAGCATCAGGCGGTCTTTGGCGGCGAGCTCTCGGGGCACTTCTACTTCCGCGACAACTACAACGCCGACAGCGGTGCCATCGCGATGTGCACGATCCTGTCGGTGCTGGCGAAGACTGGCAAGCCACTCTCGGAGCTCATCAAGCCGATCTCACGCTATCAGCAGTCGGGCGAGGTCAACTTCCACATCGAGGACAAGGATGGTGCGCTCGCGGGCCTGAAGCAGGCGTACGGGCCGGGCTCGGCGGCCCACGGCGTGGTGGACGAACTCGATGGCGTCACGATCGACTGCTTCAAGAGCCATGGCTGGTGGTGCAACGTCCGCAAGAGCAACACCGAGCCGCTGCTGCGTCTCAACCTCGAGGCCAAGGACAAAGCCACGCTGGATCGGATGATGGCGGAGATCGCACCGCGCCTGGGACGTCGCGAGGAGCACCACTAGCCCCCAGCCACGCCGCCAGCGCCTTCCATCCCTCTACTCCTCCAGGCATGGGGCTCGTAGACTGGTGAAGACCGGCGAGTCTCTCGCGCCACGACGGAGCTAACGTCCGACGAGCCAAAGCCTCCGACGACCACATGCCGGCCATCCGCCCGGGCAGGGAGCACATGACCCTTTCCGATTTCCTCGACGCTTGGAAACTGGCGGAGCATCCCTTCCGGGGTGAGGAGGCGCGCTCGGACGATGTTTTCGCGCGGATGAGCGGCGGACTGGCAGGTGTGCGTGCCGTCTCGCAGGATTCCGTTTCGCAGTTCGGAATGACCGAAGAACCTCGCACCATCGATGCGAGCCAGACCGCGGCAGCAGCGTCGCCAATCGCCGGGGAGGCCTTCGCCGGCGTGGCAGAGGCCAAGGCGGGGCCGATCCACCACTCGGACTTCGACAAGATTCTTGGGGATCTGCGGCGGCCAGGTGCCGCGGTGGTGTTCGGAGAGAAGGGCTCCGGCAAAACGGCGCTGCGGTTCCAGCTCGGACGGCGAATCCTTGACCACAACGCGACTCACCCAGGCGCGAAGGTGCTGCTGCTTGGGTACGACGACCTGAATGCATTCTGCGACCGGATCCACGAGAAGCTCGGCTCCAAATCGGCGTTGGAGTCACTCCAGAAGATCCGACTTGTGGACCACATCGACGCGATGCTCCACAGAGCTGTGCCGCGCGTGGTGGATGCGCTCCTGGAAGAGCCGGGCCCGGAGCCGATCGACCTTCCCGATGCGTCCCGGATTGCACGTCGACTCTCGCCAGAGGCCAAGCGTGCCATCCTGACGCTGCAGGCGTGCTACGACCGTCCAAGCGATGCGCCCAACCGGACGAACCGCCTTCGCCGAAGGCTGCGTATCTGGCCCAGCGCCGCGGTCTTCGCTCAGCGCGTGGTGCTCGTGATCTGGCCGCTGCTGATCCTGGCGGGATTGATCTGGGCGAACTTCTTCCCTCTGCCAACTGGGCTCGTGAACGTCTCCCGATCGCAGGCAGCCTGGGGGCTGGTGGCGATCTTCGCGCTCTACGCGCTCTTTGCACTCAAGGTCGCGGTCTGGAACCGGCTCGCGATCATCCGAACGGGCATCCGCCTGCGGCGACAGCTGCGGACGATCGCTCGCGGTGACGTGTCCTTTGCGCGATCCATCAGGCAGCTACCCAGGGCCTGGCGGGAGTCCTCGCAGCTTCCGGTCTCGGACTCTGACGAGGTCCGGTACGCGATGATGGACCGACTGAAGGGGGTGCTCCGGGCCATCGGCTACGCGGGCGTGGTGGTCGTGGTGGACCGCGTCGATGAACCCACGCTTGTGTGCGGCGACCCCGAGCGGATGAAGGCGCTGATCTGGCCGATGCTGAGCAACAAGTTCCTCCAGCAGGAGGGCGTGGGGATCAAGCTGCTGCTCCCCATGGAGCTTCGTCACGCGGTGTTTCGCGAGTCGTCGGCGTTCTTCCAGGGGGCACGCCTTGACAAGCAGAGTCTGGTCGAGCATCTCTCTTGGACCGGAACGATGCTGTACGACCTGTGCGAGGGGCGTCTGCGGTCCTGCCTGCGTCCGGGGGCTCGGCCCGTCCGGCTGCTCGACCTCTTCACGGAGGACGTGACGGCCGAGGACCTCGCCGGCGCTCTCGAGCGGGTCCATCAGCCGCGTGACGCGTTCAAGCTCCTGTACCGCTGCATCGCCGAGCACTGCGCCACCACGCCGCGCGAGGCATCGCTCTGCAGAATTCCACGCCACACCCTGATGAGCGTGCTCAAGAGCGAGACCGAGCGCGTGCAGCAGACGGCCCGCGGCATCAGGCCGGGATGATGCCCATGAGCCTTCACACACCCTCGAGCTCCGGGATCGAGCACGCCGACAGTGCGGCCGCCGACGGTGCCGTGCAAGTGCCCTCCGTGTTGCCGCAGCGTGTGCTGCTCATCCGACCCAGCGCGCTGGGGGATGTAGCTCGTACGGTGCCACTGCTTGTTTCGCTTCGCGATGCCTTTCCCGGCGCGAAGATCGATTGGCTCGTGCAGGACTCGTTCGTCGACGTGGTGCGTGCGCATCCGGCGTTGAGCGAGGCTCTTCCCTTTCCGCGTGCGGAGTTCTCACGATGGCTGCGTTCCGGGCGCATCGACCGGCTGTGGTCGTACCTCACGTCGCTCCGAGCCCGCCACTACGACCTGGTGATCGATGCGCAGGGACTGGCACGGAGCGGGCTGATCTCGTGGAGTACGCGGGCCCCGCGTCGTCTCGGGCACGCGGATGCTCGCGAGTTCGGCTGGTTCGGATATACAACGCGCGTGTCCCGAACCAGCGTCGTGCACACGGTGGATCAGATGCTCACGCTCGCCGCTGCGGCGGGGGCCACTCCCCGCAGCGATGCCGCAGCCATGCGGCTCTACACGCCCAAGGAAGCGGCTGGATTCGCCGCTGGAGTCGGTCTTGCGTCGGGCTCGTACGTCGTGCTCGCACCCACGAGCCGCTGGATCGCCAAGCAGTGGCCGGATGAGCGTTTCGCGAGTCTGGCCGAGCGGCTGCTCGAGGATGGTCGCACCGTCGTGCTGGTCGGAGGCAAGTCCGAGCGTGGCCAGATCAGCGAGTGTCTCGCGCTGGCGGCGAGGCGAACCGCGGATGGCTCGCCGCGCGTGGTTGACCTTGTCGGAGGAACGTCGATCGCCCAGCTGATGAATGTGCTTGAGCACGCAGCGCTCGTGGTCGCGAACGATTCTGCGTCATTGCATATCGCCGTCGGTTTCGGTCGCTCCACCGTGGCGCTCTTCGGACCCACGCGGGTTGACCGTGTCGGGCCGTATCGACGGGAGGGTGATGTGCTCCAGGTCTCAA
>CAZBXF010000206.1:2361-5703 GCA_964495635.1 uncultured Phycisphaeraceae bacterium | reverse complement strand
GACAGCCGCGAGCAGGAGAACGTTGACGAGGCACTGAAGCGCCTTGATGGGAGCGAGAACAAGAGCCACCTGGGCGCGAACGGCATTCTGGGCGTCTCGATGGCGGTTGCGAAGGCCGCGGCGGAGGCCTCGGGCCTGCCGCTGTATCGGTACCTTGGCGGCAGCGGGGCCAAGACGCTGCCCGTGCCGATGTTCAATGTGCTGAACGGCGGCAAGCACGCCGACAACACCGTGGACTTCCAGGAGTTCATGGTCCAGCCGTGGGGCTTTGCGGACTTCGGTGACGCGCTTCGCGCGGGTGTTGAGATCTACCACAGCCTCAAGAAGGTGCTGCACGCGCGGCACCTTTCGACGGCGGTGGGGGACGAGGGCGGCTTCGCCCCCAACCTCAAGAGCAACGAGGAGGCGCTGCTGCTCCTTGAAGAGGCCACGACCAAGGCTGGGTACAAGTGGGGCGAGCAGATCTTCGTCGCGCTTGATCCGGCGATGAGCGAGTTGTGGAACGAGGCGGCGCACGAGGGGAAGACCGGCTACAAGATGTTCAAGAGCACGAAGGAGATCGTGTCGAGCGATGGCATGGTGCAGATGTGGAGCGACTGGTGCAAGAAGTACCCGATCCGCTCGCTGGAGGATGGCCTTGCTGAGAACGACTGGGCCGGCTGGAAGAAGCTGACCGATGCGCTGGGTGCGCGTGTGCAGCTCGTGGGCGATGACCTCTTTGTCACGAACCAGAAGTTCCTGAAGAAGGGCATCGAGCAGGGGTGCGCGAACTCGATCCTGGTCAAGGTGAATCAGATCGGCACGCTCTCAGAGACCTTTGATGCGGTGAACCACGCCATGCGCAACCGCTACAGCGCGATCCTCAGCCACCGCTCGGGCGAGACCGAGGACTCGATCATCGCGGACATCGCGGTGGCCACCAACTGCGGCCAGATCAAGACGGGCGCTCCCTGCCGCAGCGACCGCAACGCGAAGTACAACCAGCTGATCCGGATCGCGGAAGACCTGGGCGAGGCGGCGGTGTTCGGGAGCGGGACCTGGTGGCGGAAGTAAGCGGAGCGGGCAGCCACGCGGGAGAGCCAGAAACCAGGCAGATCTCAACTCTTGATGCCCGCCACTCGGTGGCGGGGTTTTTTCTGCGCTTGCGAACAGCCCCTTGCCCCCAACCAGTCCGAGAATCCGCCGGTGAGCGAGATGCCACTGCGGTTTCGGGCCTCGCTCCACCCAGCCTTGCACCTTCATGCCATTCGCAGTAGCCTGAGCGTCTCGTTGGCGAGGGGCCGGAGAAAGGCCCCATGGGTAAGTCAAAGCCGAAGCATGCGTTTTCGCTCGCGCCCGCGGACCACTTCGATACGACCGAGATCCGGCGCAGGTCCGACGGAAGCCCCAAGCGACTCGAAGTGACCGACATCGGCTACGAGGCTCGAGCCGTCGCGCTCCTGCAGGTCGCCTACGCCAAGTCGTTCCTGAATCAGCCGCTCCTCGAGCGAGTGCGCAGCGGCATGCGGAGCTACGCCGAGAAGAAGTGGACTGCTGGCGGCAAGGCCAAGGTCGCCACGCAGGCTCTGAAGTACGCCGTCGCCGGAGCCGCCTTCGCGACGCTCGCCGCGGTGACGGGTCCGGGTGTTGTCGTCATCCTCGGCGTCGGGCTTGCGGCGACCATTCTGACCAAGGCGGGCTCCAAGGGCATCGACAAGTTCGGCACGGGGAGCGTTGCAGACCGCCTCAAGAAGTCCGGCGATCCCGATCCCCTCACTTCATCTTCGCCAAGCGATGTCATGCCCATCGTGCACGAGCATGGTGGTGTGACCATCGTCATCGAGCACCTCTTTCGCCATTGGAGCGACATCAGGCTCATGCGAGAGAGCTACTCGGACGGCTTCGAGCCTGCGGACCGTCTGGCAGAGTCGTATCGGCTGGAGAGTGTGGCCCTTTCCCACTTCAAGAAGGCAAGACGCGTCGAGGAGTGGAAGAACTGGGAGGATGGCGAGGCGGGTCGGCTGGAGGACTTCTCCGAGTACTTCAGCGCGCTCGACGGCAAGAAGGATCGGGCCAAGAACCAGGCAACCAAGAAACTGCCCAACAAGATGTCGATGACCAAGGTCGACGTGAACTTCATGCGCCTCAAGGTCAAGAAGCTCACGTTCTACTGCGCCTGCATCATGGACTACTGCAGCATGACCCTGGCCGAGCACGCCTTGATGCACGAGGCGATGGTGCAGAGCTGGGCCGAGCTCGTAGCCCTCGTGCAGCGTCAGGCCCACATCCGCAGTGACCACACGCACTGCCATCACAGCGCAGACGGCGGCTGCTTCGGCGGTCTCGAGCTGCTCGAGGATCTTGTCGACGAAGAGTTCGAGGGGCTGGTAGAGATCGCGGACGATCCGGCCCCGGCCACGCCGCCGCCCGATATCGAGTCCATCGCCGACCGCGGCCAGACCATCGGCGAGGCCGCCGACTGGGTCAACAAGATCCGCAGGCAGCCCGGCCGGGCGAAGGTCCCGGAGTTTGTCCAGAAAGAGGCCGCCAAGCGGGTCATCAAGAAGGGCATGACCAAGGGCGTCAAGCTCGCCAAGGGCGGCGGTTCGGGCAAGGGCGTCCAATGGCCCTCCGTCCCGGACCTCAAACTCGCGGCGCCCAACGCCGTCGATCTCATCAATTCCCACATCACGGTCCCTGTCGCGCCTTGCATCGGCGAGCTCGCTGGCGACCTTACCGACTTCATCTTCCAGCACTTTGACAACCTTGGTGCCCGCGACCGCATCAAGACTCTCGAGGCGCTCACGCGTGGTCTTCAGAAGGAAACGGTCACGCTCAAGCACTGCGGCGAGGTCGTGACGGCCACCATCCTCAAGGGCAACAACCAGAACGAGGCGTTCTTCAGAGAGATGCTGCCAGCCCACGAGGACCTGGCGGACTTCAAGAAGCAGCTCATCGCCGCGGCCAACAAGATCGAGCACTACGTCAAGAAGAGCGACCGCCGGCGACAGGCTTTCCTCAAGGTTTATGAGCCGATCGTCGCCCGTGCGTCGGACGACAATCCTGCCCACTGCGTGACCTGCCAGGAAGCCTCCAAGCTCGCCTATCTCTTCTTCAACCTGCTCAAGACCATGTGGAAGCTTGAGCAGCACGTGATGTTCCTGCACGTCTTCGCCAAGGGTGTCGCGAGCGGCCTCAAGGATCAGAGCGACAAGAAGTTCTACTTCCCATTCGAGGCCAGCGAGAACCTCGCCAACTGGTTCGAGTTCTGGCACGACCTGCAGCCCTCGCCCCCCACAACCACGCCGTCCAGCGAGGCCGAGGCGACCGATGATGACGCCGAGGCAGTCGATGACGACGAGG
>CAZBXF010000206.1:0-2261 GCA_964495635.1 uncultured Phycisphaeraceae bacterium | reverse complement strand
CGAGGGAATCGATGACGATGCCGAGTCAGTTGACGATGGGGCTGAGTCAAGTGATGAGGAGGCCGAAGGAACCGATGACACGCCTCCGCCGTCGTTCGCGGATCCGACCACCGAAGGTAGTCTCAGCTCTGATGAGGGTTCCAGTTCCGAGGCCCCTGAGGATGCGACGCCCAAGCGGGGCTGGCTCAGACGTGCTCGCGACCGTGTTGCGACTGTGTTTGGGAGCCCA
Source organism: uncultured Phycisphaeraceae bacterium (assembly GCA_964495635.1). Taxonomy (GTDB): domain Bacteria; phylum Planctomycetota; class Phycisphaerae; order Phycisphaerales; family UBA1924; genus JBBASU01. The sequence goes on along the minus strand of CAZBXF010000206.1, from coordinate 2,032 downwards.
CCGTACGACCATGAGCAGGGGTCGTCGGGGTCCACAAGCTCCAGCGAGGGCAGCACGCCCTGGGACTCGTCGGACGTACCCAGCTCAGCCGACCTGGAGTCCGCATACTCGCAGTCTGTGGATGAGAGCACCAGCGTCGAGTTCTCCTCATCGGACTGAGGAGTCCGCCTCGTCTCCGCCGGGCTCTGCGCCGGATCTTGCTCCTCTGCTTCCCCGCCGCCACGCGCTTGCCGCCTCCATCATTTCTCGCATCGTCCGTGCTGGCGCACCAGACGCCGTCCATTCAACCGTTTCCGAGGCCGCCTGTCCGTCATCTGCCGCCATCGCGTGCAGCGCGGCCGCCATTGCCGAGTAGGGGACCCTCGCGCGTGATCCGGTCTCGGCTAGAACGCGACGCATGGTCTCCATCGCTACCGGCAGGCCCCGCGGCAGTGATCTTCCCATCAACTCCCGGCCCAGTTGCAGCACATCTTCCTTCTTGGCATCCCGCCCCCATGGCAGACCACCGGCGACCGCGTGCAGCAGGCTGAGCCACAGCCCGATCAGATCGTCCACTGCCGCGTGCGCGCCTCCCTCGAGCACCGTCACGGACGCGTACCGCGCCGTCCCGACGAACCGCCGCTTCTTCCGCGCTGGCCGGTCGATCCGCACTGCGAGCCCAAGGTCGATCAGAACCACGGCCCCGGAGTCGGCCGGCGCGCCCGTGGCGAGGTTCGAGGGCTTCACGTCACGATGGACGAAACCCGCGCGGTGGCACGCCTCGATCGCGAGCAGTGCTTCCAGCCCGATTCGGCCCGCATCGCACGGCGAGAGCCGCTGCCTTGGTGCCGCCCGGATCAGGTCCGAGAGCGTCGGTCCCAGCCGCTCCATCACGATGAAGGGCGGCGTGGAATCGAGCGATGCGTGCAGCATGCGCACCACGCCCTTGTGCCGGATGGCTTCCAAGGCCTGCACTTCGCGCTCGATCCGCTTCCAGCCGCGATCCGGCCGCGGCACCTTCACTGCCACAAGCAGCCCCGACTCACCATCGCGTGCCTCATACACCGCACCTTGCCCACCCGAACCAAGGCGCGACAACACGGTGTATCGCCCGCCGATGCGTGTTCCGGTGGGGAGCGTCTCCGGCCGCGCGTGGCGGTCCTTTCTGGCGGTCGTTCGCGGTCCACGGCCCGTTTCAGTCGCGCGGCTGCCATCGACTGCAAGACTTGCCGCCGCCATCACGCTCTCGGGCTCGCCAGCGGGGCCAGCGGCAGAAGGTGCGGGCGTGTTGTGACTCGGCGCGGAATCAGGCTGTGGCGTAGACATGCTCAGCAGCCATACTCGGCAACCAGCTTGTCCTTGAAGGCCTGACTCTTGGGATCGCTGGTGACCTTCATCTCCTGGTCGGTCTCGAAGGCCTTCACCGCGTCAGTGAGTTCGCTGGATGACTTCCCATCCAGCTCGCCCGTGTAGAAGCCCAGCGCTTTCAGGCGTGACTGCACGCCCTTGATCGTGTCTATCGGCTGCAGGGCGCTGAGCTCGAACTCGTTCTCCTTGGCCCACTCGATCTCTGTCTCCAGCCGCAGCGTGAGCTTCTCGGCCTCGGGTGATACGGGGAACTTGATTGTGCCCCTCGCGTCGGTTTTGCCTTTGGGTCCGAACTCACCATCGATGATCGTGGTGTAGGGCACGTTGGCGAGCGGCTCGCCCTCTTCGTCCTCGTAGGTGATCGTGAACTCCGAGGGCACACCCTTGCGCTTGAAGCGGTGCTTGGCCTCTGTCGCGATATCGAAGACCTGCTCGGTGAGGTCCGGCACATGGACCTCATCCCCCGGCACCAGCAGGTTCATCGAGCCGCGCCGCTCGCGAAGCTGGGCGTTGTCATCAAGGTTCCAGAGCGTGTCCGGAAAGAAGCCGTGCATCGAGGCGATGGTCTCGATGCACTCGCCTTCTTCAACGATGTGCTTTGTTGGCATGGCGGATTCGTCACGATCGGGAGTCCAAACCCGGCCCACCACGAGCGGCCCGGCCCCGCCAGTCCCGACTCCGCAGC
>CAZBXF010000205.1:0-5726 GCA_964495635.1 uncultured Phycisphaeraceae bacterium | reverse complement strand
GGCGATGAGGTCCACTTCTCCGTCCAGGGCAGCGGCGATCTTCTCAACTACCGCTGGCGCCGCAACGGCGTGAACCTCGAGTCCGGCGGCCGCGTCCGCGGCGCCGCGAGCGCCACCCTCCGCATCTTCGCCGTGCAGCCCGACGACGCCGGCCTCTACGAGTGCGTCCTCACCAACCCCTGCGGCACCACCACCAGCACCGCCGCGCTCCTCCGAATCGCGCCCGCGATCGGCTCCTGCGCCTACGACTTCAATCAGGACGGCAACGTCGACCTGCTCGATGCACAGCAGATCGCCCAGGTCGTCGCGGCACTCCTCCAGCCCGACGCCGCCTGGCTCGACGGCGACCTCAACGCCGACGGCGCCACCACCACCACCGACGCCCAGATCCTCGCCCAGTTCGTCGTCTCAGGCGTCTGCGGGTTGTGATGACCTGAACACACCCCCAGCCCGCACTCGCCGCGCCCTCACCGCCCACCCTCACCAACCCACCGAAACCCCCGCACGCCCCCTCCCAATACTCTGCCGCATGGAAGCCTGGATGGTCCTCGTCCTCATCGCCGCGAACATCCCCCTCTATATCGGGATTGGTCGCGCCATCTTCGGAACCTGGGAGGACTTCGGCGAGTGCCTTCGATTCTGGTTCACGCCCGACATCTTCTCGATGCTGCGCGGCGAGTTCACCGAGGACGCCTGGGCCGAGCTCAAGCTCCTCTACTTCGTCGTCCTCTGCGTCCTGCTCGTCGGGGTCCAGTACTTCCTCATCGAGCGATACTTCTTCACCTGAAGAACAGGCCCGAGCAAGGCCCCCGCCCACGCCCCGGTCAGGCCCAATCACGCCCCCAGCCGCACCGTCCGCTTGGGCGCAAACGCAAACCCCAGCGACAGCACCAGCGCAATCCCGCTCACCGCACCCAGCGGCAGCGTCCACCCGATCCGCGTCATCGCATCATCCGTGAACTTATAGCTCGGACCATCGCGCCCAGCCCCAGGCATCACCTGCAGCGCGGCCTGACGGAGTGGCGAGCACCCGATACGGTTGACTATGGAAGGCTGGATGGTGCTGCTGCTGATCGCGGCGAACACGCCGATCTACATCGGGCTTGGCTGGCTCTTCTTTGGTTCCTGGGAGGACTTCAAGGAGGCGCTCTCGTTCGCGTTCACACCGGACATCATCTCGATGATCTACGGCGAGTTCCTTGAGGACTTGTGGGCCACGGTCAGGCTGTGGATCTTTGTGCTGCTCTGCATCGCGGTGGTTGGCGTGCAGATCGCGCTGATCATGTACTTCTACGTGCCCTAAGCAAGTCGCACCGTCCGCTTGGGCGCAAACGCAAACCCCAGCGACAGCACCAGCGCAATCCCGCTCACCGCACCCAGCGGCAGCGTCCACCCGATCCGCGTCATCGCATCATCCGTGAACTTATAGCTCGGACCATCGCGCCCAGCCCCAGGCATCACCTGCAGCGCCGCCTGATACTGCCACGTGTTCTCCACAAGCTCCCCGGGCTTGGGCTTCTGCCCCGTCCGGTACGTCGGCCACCCCAGCCGCTGATGCTCGATCGTCCCATCCGGCAGCAGCTCGTAGAAGTCAAACTCCCAGTCCCGCTTCCACACCGCGCCCCACGTATCCGGATCCGCACCAGGCCGCGGCGTGCGCGTCACCAGCACCAGCCGGTCCGTGATCTCCCCGCTCCGCACCTTCGCCTCAAACTCCTGGATATCCAGCCCCGAGAGCGGCGCAAACCGCAGCACCCGCAGCCAGTCCGTGTGCGCCAGCAGGCCCGGAAGCTCATAGTTCCCGGGAATCGTCACACGCAGCCGAACCTGCGTGTCGCCATAGTTCACATTCAGAAACGGCGTCGACGGGACCTCAAGGTCATCCACCAGCGTCACAGGACGACCCGCATACCGGAACTCACGCAGGTCCAGCGGCTGGAACGCGAACACGTTCCGCGGCCGCTCCTCATGGAACGCCCGGATCCGCACGCTCAGACCCCACGCCGAAACAAACATCCCCACCAGGGACGCCGCGGCAATCAGGATCAGCACAAGTCGCGAACGCATCGCCTCTGCTTTCGCGGGCGGCCCACGGCCCGATTCGGCCACGCCCCCCGTTCAGTCCCTTCCCACACACCCCCGCCCCACGCCCTAGTGGCCGGCATCGTGCGAGGCCCCGTGCCCCGCATCAGCCCCCGCCCCCAGCGCACCCGTCGACCCAACCAGCGGGCGGCTGCGATTCGCCGACGAAACCGCATGGCCGTCGTCGTGACCGTGCCCATGCCCATGCCCCTTGCGGGACTTCTTGATCTTCTCGAACTTGTCCGGACCCCAGATCTCCATCCACCGGTCATGGGCCGCCACGACCACCGGCTTGCCGTTCGCCGTCGCAACGCCCGCGCCCGTCCCGCCCGCAACCACCTGCGTGGCCTTGAAGTCATAGATCCGGCCGCGCGTGAACAGGTCCAGCCCGGAGAAGAACAGGAACAGGAAGAGCGCGAAGAAGCAGAACCCCATCAGGATCGAGTTGATCGGGTTGTCGTACCGCAGCTGCATGAAGATCGCCATCACCAGCACGCTCTTCACCACCGCGATCGACATCGCCACCACCACGTTCACCCACCACGGCAGCGTGATCTCAAAGAAGCCCGCGACGAACACCTCCAGCTGCGCCAGCCCCACCGTCAGCGCCGTGAAGATCAGCAGGATGATCAGCACGCTCCGAAGCTGGAACGGCCCCACGATCACGTGGCTGTCATGCTGACCATGCGAGCCCGCACCATGCGGATCAAGCTCATTGAACGTCGCGGCGTGCCCCGAGCCGCCCCCGCCGCCAGTCCCGCCATGCCCATGTGAAGCTGCGTGTGCCATAAGTGCCTTCTTCGATCGAATCCGGCCTAGTCAGACCCGCCCTAGTGCCCGATGCCAAGTACCAAGTACCAAGTGCCTTCGGTCTTCCGTCTTCCGTCTTCCGTCTTCCCTCTTGCCCAGTCCCTAGTGCCCGATGCCAAGTACCAAGTACCAAGTGCCAAGTGCTTCGGTCTTCCGTCTTCCGCCTTCCCTAGTGCCCAGTGCCTTCTGCTTCCTCAGTGGATCAGATACAGCAGCGGGAAGAGGAAGATCCAGATCAGATCCACCAGGTGCCAGTACAGCCCCGCGATCTCAACGCCCGTGTAGTACGTCGGGCCGTAATGACCCTTCAGCCCCTTGATCGCGACCCGCGCAATCAGCACCATCCCGATCAGAACGTGGGCCGCGTGGATCACCGTGCCCGAGTAGTACACGCTCCACCACAGCGGCATGTTGGGATCGGTCGCGAACGGATAGTCAAAGAGCTGCCCGGGACGCTTGCCGCCGTACCCCTCGACATACACCAGCAGGCCGCCCAGCGCGGACTTCGAAGTCTCATAGTGCAGGAACGGGTCAAACGCCAGGAACCACCCCGACCACTTCGGCATGTACTCCAGGAAGAACTTCAGCAGCACGAAGACCGCCCCGCACAGGATCGTGACCCACAGGTTGAGCTGGGCCCGCTTCTGCTGGTTCGTCTGCATGCAGTAGATGCTGACCGCCATCGTGTACGAGGAGATCAGCAGCACCGCCGTGTTGATCGCCCCGATCCGCCAGTCCAGCGCCGCCGAACCCTCCGCGAACGCCGCCGGATACAGCGTCCTGAAGATGAAGTACGCGCAGAAGATCCCGCCAAACAGCAGAACCTCCGTCGTCAGGAAGAGCCAGAAGCCCAGCTTCGCGCCGTCGAACTCCTCGGCCTGCGTGCGCCAGTGGTGTCCGTGCGTGTAGCGCTTCCAGCGCGGGGCCGCGAGGTCGGCGGGTTGCTTGCTATCCAAGCCTGGATCGATCGTGGTCATGCGTTGGCTCGGCAGAGGGAGGCGGGAGGAAGGACAGACTTCAAACTCGAATCGACTTCAGACAGGCGGCATCGGCCACAGGCACCGGGCCGCCCCGACATCACGCGTGGCTCAGTGCGACTCCGCCGCCGCACGCCGACGGTTCTCCTCAGGAATCGGATAGTCCTTCGGATCCCAGTGCGGCGGAACGTTCGTCTCGTAGTCGTACGGCCCGTGCGTGCACAGCGGCTCGTGCACGAAGTTGTGCTCCACCGGCGGGCTGTCCGCAACCCACTCCATCGTGAGGCCGCCCCACGGGTTCGCAGGAGCCTTCGCCCCGGCAACCAGCGAGTGCACGAACACGCCAAGGTGCAGCAGGAACCCGAGCAGCAGCAGGAACGACCCCGCCGTCGAGATCTGGTGCAGCGTCTGGAACTCATCCACATAGCTCGCATACCGCCGCGGCATGCCCTGAGTCCCAAGGAAGAACTGCGTGAAGAACGTGATGTTGAACCCGACGAACACGATCAGCGCCGCCGCGATCGCCAGACGCTCGTTGTACATCCGACCGAACATCTTCGGCCACCAGTGGTGGATGCCCGCCATCAGCGCCATGATCGTCCCGCCCATCATCACGTAGTGGAAGTGGGCCACGACGAAGTACGTGTCGTGCAGGTGCATGTCCGTCGACAGCGTCCCCAGCGGCAGGCCCGTCAGCCCGCCGATCGAGAACAGGAACAGGAAGATCAGCGTGTACACCATCGGCGCGTTGATCGCGATCGACCCCTTGTACAGCGTCATGATCCAGTTGAACACCTTCACCGCCGTCGGGATCGCCACCAGGAACGTCAGCGCCGAGAAGACCGTGCTCGCCAGCTCGCTCATGCTCGTGAACATGTGGTGGCCCCACACGATGAACGACACCGCCGCGATGCCAAGGCTCGCGAACGCCACCGCCTTGTACCCGAACAGCCGCTTGTGGCTCTGCACCGCGATCACATCCGAGATGATCCCCATCCCCGGCAGGATCATCACGTACACCACCGGGTGGCTGTAGAACCAGAAGAAGTGCTGATACAGCACCGGATCGCCGCCCAGCGCAGGATCAAAGATCCCGATCCGGAAGATCCGCTCGAACGTCAGCAGCAGCAGCGTGATGCCGATCACCGGTGTCGCCAGAACCTGGATGATCGCCGACGAGTACACCGCCCACACGAACAGCGGCATGTCGAACCAGCCCATCCCGGGCGCCCGCAGCTTGTGCACCGTCACGATGAAGTTCAGACCCGTCAGGATCGAGCTGAACCCAAGGATGAACGCGCCCATCACCATGAACACAACACGCCAGTAGTCCGCATCCGTTGTCGTTGAATACGGCGTGTAGAACGTCCATCCCGTGTCCACACCCCCCAGGATGATCGAGATCACCGCAAAGATCGACCCGAAGCAGTAGATGTACCAGCTCAGAAGGTTCAGCTTCGGGAACGCCACGTCCTTCGCACCCAGCATCAGCGGCAGCAGGAAGTTGCCCAGGCTCGCCGGAATGCTCGGCACGATGACCATGAAGACCATGATCGCCCCGTGCAGCGTGAACAGACGGTTGTACGTGTTGTTGCCCGGGCTGATGCTCGTCGCGTCCGACGCCGCGAACATCTGACCCGTGATCTGCCCCGTCGCGCTCACCCGCACAGGCTCCCAGAGCTCAACGCGAACGGCCAGCGCCGCCACGCCGCCCAGGAAGAACATGAACAGGATCGCGAACAGGTACATCACGCCGATCTTCTTGTGATCGACCGTGGTCATCCAGTCCCACACCGTCACCACAAAGCCCCCCTTGGGCTCGAGGTAGCTGGCGTGGTGGTCGTGTCCGCCGTGTCC
>CAZBXF010000204.1:4062-5818 GCA_964495635.1 uncultured Phycisphaeraceae bacterium | reverse complement strand
CCACGACCGCCGCCGCCGCCACCCTCGCGGGGCTTGGCCTCGTTGACGGTCAGGTCACGGCCGCCAACGTTCTGGCCGTTGAGGGCAGCCATCGCAGCCTTGGCATGCTCGTCGTTGGGGAACTCAACGAAGCCGAAGCCGCGGGGGCGGCCCGTCTCGCGATCCATGACGAGAGAGGCAGAGGAGACCTCGCCGTGCTGAGCGAACAGGTCGCGGAGCTCGGACTCAGAGGTATTGAACGAGAGATTGCCGACGTAGAGCTTCATCTGATGCTTCCATCTTTGCCCGAAAAAACCTGATTGATCCGGTGCTTGAACTCGGGCAGAGGAAGCGTCGGGAGGCCTGAGGACTCGACCGACATGGCCGGGCCAGAACAGAGCTACGTCAGAGTCTAGGCGCTCGCCTCGCCTCGGACCATGCACATTCCGGCCAATTGCGCCACCCCCTGCACCCTCCCGATCTCCCCTAAGCCGGGTGGCAAAAGTCCTCGGAACGGGCGTCCTGATCTCTCAATCGCATCATCAGGCCAGAGTAAAGTCAGGTCAATGAACGCCCCGTTTGCCCCGCAGAACGTGTCATTCCATCGCCGCCGCGGCGGCGCCCTCCCCGGGCTCCTCGCGCTGCTCGTCCTGCTCCTCCTCGGGCTGGCCGCCTGGAAGCTCTGGGTCCAGCTGGACCTCCTCGACCAGCGCGCCGTCGAGACCGGCCGCAACGCCTCTGACTTCTTCGTGAAGCAGGCCCGAGGCAAAATCTGGACCGGCGCCATCGGCCTCGTTCTGATCTCTCTCGCCATCGCCGGAGGCGTCGGCGCGGCCTGCTACTTCCTCAGCGGCAGACGCGCCGCCGCAGCCCAGATCGGCATGGCGGTACCCCTCGCCTTGGTCGTCGCCAGCCTCACCTATCAGGCATTCACCTTCGCGACCGGGCCAGCGCCCGCAGCAACCGCCCAAACGCCCGAGCCGCCCGCGCCATTGGCAACGCGCCCGACCCCACCAGCAGCACCACCGCAGGGCGCGCCGCCCCCGCGCGCCGCGACGCCGCCCCCGCCAGCACGCCCGGCCGCATCACCCTCCCCGTCTCCATCACCCACCCCCAGCCCCGTTCCGGCACAGGCACCCGCGCCCGCCCGCCCGGCAGATCCCGAGCCTCCCGCACGCCCCGCAAGCGGGAGCGTTGAAGACGTTCAGGCGTGGCTGAGCCTTCGCAATCCAGCGGCGGCCGCCGCGCTCGTGCCGCTGACCGACGCACTCGCCAAGGACCTGAAGACGCTGGCCGACCGCGCCGACGAGGCCGCGAAGGCCCTCGCGATCAAGGGCCGTCCGAGCAACAAGGCCCTCGACGAACGCATCGACCTCGCCCGCGAGGGCAAGGCCGCCGCCACCTCGGTAGCCGCCCGGATCGACGGCCTGCACGCGGAGGTGGAGCGGCTTCTGAAAGCGGCAGGCATCGGCGATGCCTCATTCATCGCGCACGATGCCTCATTCCACCTCGCAAGCGCCGGGCGCCGGATCGCCCCGGGCCAGTACGTTGCCTTCTTCGACGCCCTCCTCACGCACTCCACTCTCCTCCGCGAGAACGGCAGCAAGTGGACCGTCGCCAAGGACGGCACCATCGAGACCAAGGACTCCCAGCTTCGCATGGACCTCCACACGCCGGCCTTCCAGATCGAAGTCTTCCAGTCGCGCCAGGCCGATCTGCGTCGCCAGCTCCTCAGCGGCGAATAACGCCGCGCCGACGAGACCGGCACGACAAGGAC
>CAZBXF010000204.1:0-3962 GCA_964495635.1 uncultured Phycisphaeraceae bacterium | reverse complement strand
CCCGGCCGTGGTGACTTCCCATACACATGCACATGAGCGCCCCTGATCGCGAGCAGCTCGCCCACGCTCGGGATCGTCCCGATCAGGTTCACCATCACGCTGTGCCCCCGCGCCTCGCACGAGCCCAGCGGCAGGCCCGCCACCGCCCGCAGGTGGTTCTCGAACTGGCTCGTCACCGCCCCCTCGATCGTCCAGTGCCCCGTGTTGTGCACCCGCGGGGCCATCTCGTTCGCCAGCAGTCGCGACCCCGCGCCATGCGACCCCCCGAGATCAAAGAACTCAATCGCCAGCACACCCACGTACCCAAGCCGCTCCATGACCGCCCGCGCGTGCCCCTCCGCCAGGCGCTGCAGCTCCGCCGTCACGCCCGGCGCAGGCGCGATCGTGGTGCGCAGAATCCCGCCCGAGTGATGGTTCTGCACCAGCGGATACGCAGCAAACGAGCCGTCGCGCCCGCGCACCGCCACGATCGAGAGCTCACGCTCAAACGCCACCATCGACTCTACCAGGCACGGCACCCCCGCCCCGTCCGACCGCTTCCCATGCGGCGTGATCCGGTCCCAGTCGGCCTCAAGCGCGCCATCGGAACGGATCACCCCCTGCCCCTTGCCGTCATACCCCATGCTCCGCGTCTTGAGCACCGCCGGCAGTCCGACCCGCGCGAGCGCCGCACGCAGCTCCGCCGCCGAGGCGACCGCCGCATACGGATGCACACCAAGCCCCAGCGCCGAGAAGAGTGTCTTCTCCTTGAGCCTGTCCTGCGCCGCCTCCAGCGCGCTCGCAACCGGATGGACCGTCGTCAGCGCCGCCAGCGCCCGCACGCACGACGCCGGCACGTTCTCAAACTCCAGCGTCGCGGCATCGAGCCCCTCGGCAAACCGTGCCAGCGCCGCCCCATCGCCAAAGGACGCACACACATGCTCGCCAAACGCCGCGCCGCACGCCTCCGGATCCGGATCCAGAAAGCGCAGCGACATCCCCAGCGGCCCGCCCGCCAGCGCCAGCATCCGCCCCAGTTGTCCGCCGCCAAGCACGCCGATCTTCAAGCAAAGCCCCATTCAAGAAGCACCGCAGCCAAGCATCGCGCCAGCGCGAGACGCCACTTCCCATGAAGCCCCGATGGTACCGAGCCGCGCCCACCATCGCCGCAGCCGACGGATCAGCTTCTCCGCCCCAAGTGCCTAGTGCCAAGTGCCTAGTGCCTTCCTCTGTCCCCAATCCCTTCTACCCTCTCCCCATGCGGACCGTGGTCTTCACCATGCGCGATCGCCTCACAACGGCGCCCACCGGCGTCGCGGCGTGGATCGTCCGTTGCCTCCTCCTCGGTCTGCTCGCGATCATCTCCGTCGTCGCCATCATCGTCGCCATCCCGCTCGCCGTCCTCGCCCTCGCGGTCGGCGTGATTGTCTGGGTCGTCGGCAACGTCCGACGCGCCGTCATGCGGGCCCAGGCCCCCGGCGGCGTGATGGACGGCCGCAGAAACGTCCGCGTCATCCAGCGCCGTGATCAGGACACGTGATCAGGACACGTGATCAGGACACGTGATCAGGACACGTGATCAAGACGCGTCACCAGCCTGCTCTTAAGCCACGCGCTCCCCGCTCCCCCCGCCCCCAGCGACAAACCCAAAAACAGAACCGCCCGGACCTTCCGATCCGGGCGGGTTCAAGATCAAATTGTCCCAGCGCGCGAGAACCACACGCCGGTCGCCATCAAGCCGCGGCGCGAACGCCGCAGCAACTTACCGGCGGCGACGGCCAGCGATCAGCCCGCCCAGGCCCAGAAGGGCAAGCGCGCCCGGGGTCGGAACCGTCGTGAGGCGGATGCGATCGATCGCGCCGACGTCAAGGCCCGCGAAGTCCTGCACGCGCAGGGTCCATGTGCCCGCCGTCGCGTTCAGCGAGGAGAGCGTCCCGGAAGAAGGCAGGTACAGCGTGCCGGAGGAGTTGCTGTCAAGCGTGCCACTGCTACCCGAAACGCCAGCGTCAGAGAAGAAGGCGCTGATGAAGTCGCTGTTGCCACCCTGGAAGTTGCTCAGCGTCACCACGTTCGCGCTGGGATCGATCAGCTCGATCACCAGATCCGCGCGCCACGTGTGGGCCGGGCTCATGAAGATGTCAAACTGAGTGACCGTCGATCCGAACACGGCCGGGTTGAAGGTGAAGCTGGTAGCGGGGGCCGGCGCATCGGGAATCGCCCAACCCAGGCCACTGCCCGAGTCCCACGTCTGAGCATTGGCAGCAGCAGCAAGACCAGCAACAACGAGAATCGCAGCAATCTTCATTTGGAACTCCTCGAAACCAGCAGCCCCACATCACAACCCACCTCAGCAGCTCCACATTGGGACTGCGTAGGCGGACCCATCGAAGCAGGCTGAGGCCAGAAGCTGCTCCGAGGATCCATTCTTCATGCTGCGTGTGAGAGTCTTGTCTCTCAATCTCCACCCGCAGTCCTTCACACCATAAACCAACACACCATCCAACGCAAGTAGATTCCGATGAACTCGAAGAACCCCTCAATGCCCCGGCGAGAGCGAAGCCCAGCGCACACACCACGCCACGCTCCCAAGCCGAGTCACCTCGAAGCGATCGCACGCAAAAAGGAACCGCCCGGACCTTTCGATCCGGGCGGGTTCAAGATCAAATTGTCCCAGCGAGTGAGAACCACAAGCCGGTTGCCATCAAGTCGCGCGGCGGACGCCGCACCGACATGACCAGCACTTAGCGACGGTTGCGACGAGCCGCCACGAGGCCGCCCAGGCCCAGGAGGGCAAGCGCGCCGGGGGTCGGGACGATGCGGAGCTCCCAGCCCGTGATGCCGCCGACATCGCCACCGGCAAAGTCGCTGATGGTCAGGACCCAGTTGCCATTGCCGTTCTGGCCCGCGAAGGCGGAGTCGAGGCTGGTGAAAGCCGACGAGCCGTCCGCAGTCGTGCGGTAGGTGCCAGCCGGGATCACGAACGTGCTCCCGCCAGCCGTAGCCGCAGCCCAGAGGTCAGCGCCGGTGTCAGCGAACGTGTAGATGCCGTTCACGTTGGACGAGTCACCGGAACCCACGCCGCCAGTGCGACCGACGCGCGAGAAGAGCGGGTGGACGGTGCCGCTGGGGCTCGTCACGGTCGCGACGAGGTCGCCGATCCACGTGTGCGTGAAGCCCTGGAGCGACACGACCACCGAGGTGATCGGGAAGTCGGTGTCGCCAGAAACGTTGATCGTCGAGCTGAACACGCCGGGAGTGGTTCCGACGTTGTCAGGAATCGCGCCGCCCGTGCCCGTGTACACGCCAGCGTTCGCAGCGGCAGCAAGACCAGCAACAACGAGAATCGCAGCAATCTTCATTTGAAACTCCTAAAGCACATAGCCCCGGATCACCACACTCCTCAGCAGCACCACGACGGGGCGGCGTAGGCAGAACCAACGAAACGCGCCGAGGCCAGACGCCGCTTCGAGGATTCGTTCTTCATGCTGCGTGTGAGAGTCTTGTCTCTCAATCTCCACCCGCAGTCCCGAGATACTAACTCATCCACCGACGAAACGCAAGGGGATCTCATCATTTCGAAGCCCAATCGGCAATTGCCGATGCTCCATCCCGAGGTCCTGAGAAGCGAGCCCGTAGGCCGAATCCGACCAAACCCCCGTAACAGGTCCGAAAAAAACCGCCCGGACCTTTCGATCCGGGCGGGTTCAAGATCAAATTGTCCCAGCGAGTGAGAACCACAAGCCGGTTGCCATCAAGTCGCGCGGCGGACGCCGCAGCAACTTAGCGGCGGCGACGGCCAGCGATCAGCCCGCCCAGGCCCATGAGCGCGAGAGCGCCGGGGGCCGGAACGATCGTCAGAACGGTGCCGTTCTGCACGCTGTTCGCGGTGTTGAAGCTCCACTGAGCGTTGTTCAGGCCGAGAGCCGCGGGGTTCTGCGTGGAGTAACCGATGGTGGCCGAACCGCCGAAGTTGGGGTTTCCGG
>CAZBXF010000203.1:1472-5826 GCA_964495635.1 uncultured Phycisphaeraceae bacterium | reverse complement strand
CCACTCATACGCCGCGAGCACGGCTCTTACCTGCACGCTGGCGCGGCGGTTGACGCGGACGTATTCGTGCGCTCGTTCGCCGAGTGCCCTTGCGGCTGGCGTGTCTGAGAGGACTGCTTCGAGCGTGGCGGCCCAGTCCGCGGCGGTGCCGCGCTTCACGAGGCGTGCGGTGACGCCGTCCTGCAGGATGGAGGACATGGGGTCCTCGCGTGCGACGACCACGAGGCCGGCGGCCATGGCCTCGAGCAGCGTTGAGCGCTGCTCGCCGTGGGCGTCGGGCTGGATGAGCAGGTCGCCCTGGATCAGCAGGTCGCGGCGCGACTCGATCTCGCCGATCAGGGAGAAGCGGTCCAGGAGTCCGAGCTTGCGAGCCAGCGACCAGAGCCCTGCCCGGCGCGCGGCGAGGGCGTCGCAGAAGATCATGAGGTCGGGCCGGAGGCGCGAGGCCAGCGCGAGGCCCTCGAGGGCCGCGGCGAAGGCGGGCCCATCGCGCCCGCTGCCGACGATCATCGCGCTGGGGGCGCGGTCGTCGCTCATGATGCGGCGCGGCGGATCGGTCGCGTGAACGCCCCACATCGCGAGCCGCACCGTCGACTCTCCGGCGCCGGCGATCAGCTTCCGCTCGATTGCCGGGTCGGGGGCCATCAGGAGCGGCGGCTTGCCCGCGACCCTGGGGATCGCGCGGGCGCGGTCGATGAGGCCTGAGCGCCAGACCTCGAGCACCAGGAGCGCGGCGAGATCCTCGGCGAGCTCGACGCCGATCTCCCAGGCGCCGCCGCCGAAGGCGTGGATGAGGTCGAGATCGCCCGTGCCTTCTTCGTCGTCGAGCTGTTCGAGCTCCTTGGCGAGGCGGCCTGCGACGAGGCCGCGCATGAAGCGGGGCAGCTTGCTGGGGTATGTGATGACGCGTGAGTAGACGCCGCCGGGCGGCTGATCCCGGAGCGAATCGGGGATCGCGTGGATGACGCGCACGCCCTCATCGGCGAGGCCGACCTCGAGGCGCTCGAGCATGGCGCGCTCGCGCGAGGCGAAGAACTCGTCGGCGAGGATGAGTGCTCTCATGGCTTGGTCGCCGCGCGTTCGAAGGCCGCGATGCGCGCCGTCAGCTCCTTCGCGAGGTCGTTGGGGATCGGGAAGGTCAGCGCGTACTGCGCGATCTTCCACTCGCCGTTCTTGTAGATCATGACGCCGGTCCCGCGCGAGGTGCCGTACGACGCGCTGTCGAGGAGCTCATCAAACCACGCGACATCGCCCGCGGCATTCAACGCCACGTGGCGCGAGCCCGCCCGGGGCGTGTAGACCCATCCCTTGCCCTGCGAGAAGTAGGGCTCGGCGTAGGCGCGGAACTCCGCGACGGTCCAGCGTTCGGAGGCGTCGGTGCCGATGAAGACGCCGTCATCGGTGAAGAGGCGGAAGTACGCCGCGCCGTCCGCGCGGGCCGCGGCGGCGTGGAAGGCGTCGAGCGTCAGGAGGATTGGCTCATTGCGCTGCACGGTGTACACCTCGCCGGGCCTCGACGAGCTCGCACACCCCGTTGCGCTCATCATCATCGCGCTCGCCGAAGCCAGCGCGACACAGGGAACCACCGCGGCCTTGAAGCTCGGGATCGAGATCGCCATGCCGATTCTCCAGCGACGCGCTGCATCCGCCGTCGACCTAAGGACAGTGTAGTGAGTGTGCGTGCCGCGGCGTGACGTGGCGTGACGTGAGGTGACGAGGCGTGCCGCCGCGAGGATCGCGCTTCGCGAGCAGGCCAGCACGTCCTTGCGTGGCCTGGCGCGTGCTGGAACGTCCTGCGCGGGCGGCTGCGGGCGGCCTGGTGGAGGGCGCGGCGGGATCAGCCCAGGAGCTGCAGGGCCTGCTGCGGCGTGTTGTTGGCGAGCGACAGGATGTTGGTCGAGGCCTGCACCAGAACCTGCGAGCGGCTGAGCTGGGCGGACTCGGTGGCGAAGTCCGCGTCGCGGATGATGGATGCCGCGGCGGCGGTGTTCTCGAGCGCGACGCCGTTGTTGCGGATCGTGGTGCCCAGGACGCTGCGCTGGAAGTTGCCGAGGCGTGCGCGGGTCGTGGCGATCTCCTTGATCGCCGCGGCCACGATCTTCTGGGCGTTGTCTGAGTCGCCGTTCACCACGTTGGCCTCGCGCCCGGTCCCGAGGCGATCGAGGAACCCGGTCGCCGCGGAGCCGAGCTTGCGTGCGGCGACTTCCTGGATGCCGACCGATGCCTGCCCCTCGATCGTCACGCGGCTGGCGAGCTGGAAGGTCGCGCCGCCTCCGGTGATGGTCAGGGTCGGGTTGCTCCCGCCGACGCGACCGAGCGTCTGCGACGTCGACGCGGCCAGCGTGATGTCGGCCTCCAGCGTGTCGGTGTTGATGTTGAGGGTGCGTCCGGTGCTGGTGGCGCGGACGCCGTTCACGGTTGCTTCCAGATCCTGGCCCGTGTCGCGCACGCCCAGCAGCGAGGAGGCGCCATCGGCGAACGTGGTGCGGTCCGAGGGCGTGGTGGAGGCGGCCCCGAAGTTGGTGGCCTGCAGGCGATAGATGCCTCGGACGGGTGTGGCGGCGTCGCCGTTGGTGGTGGCGTTGATGCCCGCGTCGTCCAGCACACGGACGGAGACGAACTCCGCGGAGCCGTATTCCTCGCTGCTGAAGGCGATGCCGGTGCCGGAGACGCGCGCCGTGATGCCGGTGGCGCCGGTGTAGGCGTTGATGGCGTCGCGCACGTTGTTGAGGCTGGTTCCGGAGGCGAAGGAGAGCTCGCGTGAGCCGCGCGCCCCGGAGATCTCGAGCGTGAGGCTGCTGCCGAAGTTCAGGTTGAGCGCGCCGCCGGTGGAGAGGAAGAGCCCTGCCTGCTGCGCGGAGGCGGTGACGAGGGCCTCGACGGCGAGCGAGTCGCCGGCGAAGCGGGCGCTGCCGATGCGGAACTCGGTGACGCCGGCGGCGATGCCGGAGGTCTTGAAGTCGTAGCCGCCGTTCAGCAGGCGGATGCCCTGGAAGTTGGTGGAGGATGAGACGCGGTCGATGGTCTGGAGGATGGAGTCGACGGAGAGCTGGGCGGCCTGCTTCTCTTCGCTCGAGAGGCCGGCGCTGTTCGCCGCGTTGACGACGACGGCCTGGAGCTCGGTGAGGAGGGAAGAGACTTCCTGGAGCCCGCCCTCGGCGATGCCGACGACCTGGTCGGCCCGCTCGGCATTGGAGACGGCCTGGTTGAGGCCGCGCTGCTCGACGCGGAGATTTTCTGCCGCGATGAGTCCGGATGGATCGTCCTTGCCGCGGTTGATGCGTGTGCCGGTGCTGAGGCGCTCGAGCGAGGTGCTCAGGGAGGCGTTGTTCTCCGAGAGGACGCGTCGCGCCAGCAGGGACTGGATGTTGGTGTTGATGCGAGCCATGGACACCCTTCCCGAACGGATCCCCCGGAGAACCCGACCAGAGAGAACGCACTCCGGTCAGGAGTTCCGGGACCCGTGCCGACGAATCGGACTTTGCGGCGGGAGGGCTGAGCCGTGTGTCACGATGAGCACGGATGTTGACGCGCTGCGGCGCGGGCTGGGACGGTTGTGCGCTCTGGACGGAGGGCCGGTGTGTTGCGGCTGTGCGGCAGGGTCGTTACGACCGGCGGAGGACGCGTCCGATAGGGGCGCTGATGTGTTCGTCACTGGGGTGGGTGGGCGGTGCGAGGATCGCGGGATGTGTCAAGGCTTGCCGGAGTGCGACGCAGCGCTGGCGTGGGTGAACGAGACGCAGCGTTCGAGGCCGAGCCGCGCCGGTTTCTCGGACGCGCGAGATTGGGTGCGGAGCTAATGAGCTTGCGAGTGGTGCTCGGTGGCTAGTCGTTGGTCCAGGTGCGACCGGTGCGGTCGATGCCCATCGACATGCCGTCGAAGGGCCAGAGGCGGTCCTGGAAGCGGAAGGGCTGGGTTGGATTGGCGGCGAAGTAGGCGGGAGATGATGCGATGAAGCGCCGTTCCTCGATCGCGGCGATGAGGAGCGCGAGGATGAAGCCAAGCGCGAGGCAGATGGGCCACGCCTTGAGGAGTGTGATGAAGGGGCGCGGGCGCGCGGGGGGAGCTGGATCCTGCCTCCATGCTCGCGGGATCAGGAGGGTCAGAGCTTCGAGGAGGAGGAGCGGCAGGAGGCCCATCATGGAGAAGAGGGCTCCGACGATGGCGACGCGGGGCAGGTCGTTGAGCGGATTGATCGGCGTGATGAACCACGTCCGCAGGCTGTACATCAGTGCGGTACAGAAGAGGAGCGCGGCAGCGACAAGAAGGAAGCGGAAGATGGACATGGCGCACCTCCGGCGCGTGGACGGGAGAGTCTACGCGCGGGCGGGTGCTGGTTGCGCGCACGAAGAG
>CAZBXF010000203.1:0-1372 GCA_964495635.1 uncultured Phycisphaeraceae bacterium | reverse complement strand
GGGACGCGATCAGCGGTCGGCGGCCTTGAGGAGGCGTTCGAGGTAGTGGATGTCGACGCCGCCGCGGCGGAAGTCGGAGTTCTCGACGAGCCGCTGGTGGAGGGGGATGACGGTCTTGATGGGGCCGACGTTGAACTCGCGGAGGGCGCGGGCCATGCGGTCCAGGGCGTCTTCGCGCGTGTCGGCGTGGACGATGAGCTTGGCGACCATGCTGTCGTAGTTGGGCGGGACGACGTAGCCGGGGACGACGTGCGTGTCGAGGCGGACGCCGGGGCCGCCGGGGGTCTGCCAGAGGTCGATCTTGCCGGCGCTGGGGCGGAAGCCCTTGTCGGGATCTTCGGCGTTGATGCGGCACTCGATGGCGTGGCCGCGGATCGTGACGTCCTTCTGCTGGAAGGGGATCTTCTCACCCGCGGCGATCTTGATGGACATCTTGACGATGTCGACGCCGGTGATCATCTCGGTGACGGGGTGTTCGACCTGCACGCGCGTGTTGACTTCGAGCATGTAGAAGTCGCCGCGTTCGTCCAAGAGGAACTCGCACGTGGCGGCACCGGCGTACTTGGCGTTGGCGATCATCTTCGCGGCGGACTGGCAGACTTTTTCGAGCTTCTTGCGATCGATGTTGGGGGCGGGGGCTTCTTCGATGACCTTCTGGTGGCGGCGCTGGAGGGAGCAGTCGCGCTCCCAGAGGTAGACGGCGTTGCCGTGCTTGTCGCCGAGCATCTGGATCTCGACGTGCCGGGCCTTTTCGAGGTACTTCTCGATGAAGACGGCGCCGTTGCCGAAGGCGGCCTGTGCTTCCTGGCTGGCGACGCGGAGCTGGCTGCGGAGGGTGGTCTCGTTGTGGCAGACCTTCATGCCGCGCCCGCCGCCGCCGGCGGAGGCCTTGATGATGACGGGGTAGCCGATCTCCGCGGCGACGCGGACGGCTTCTTCTTCGTCCTCGATGGCGTCTTCGGAGCCGGGGAAGACCGGGACGCCGGCGGCCTTGGCGGTCTTCTTGCAGTCGACCTTGTCGCCGAGCATCTGCATGGCTTCGGGGGAGGGGCCGATGAACTCGATCTTGCAGTCGCGGCAGGCGGCGGAGAAGTCGGGGCGCTCGCTGAGGAAGCCGTAGCCGGGGTGGATCGCGTCGACGTCGGCGATCTCCGCGGCGGCGATCAGGCGCGCGATGTTGAGGTAGGACTCCTTCGCGGGCCCGGGTCCGATGCAGACGGCGCGGTCGGCGAGCTTGAGGTACGGAGCGTCCTTGTCGGCGGTGGAGTAGACGCAGACAGCCTCGACGCCCATCTCGTGGCAGGCGCGCAGGATGCGAAGGGCGATCTCACCGCGATTGGCAATCAGGACACGCTTGAACATGAGGGCTCCG
>CAZBXF010000202.1:424-5829 GCA_964495635.1 uncultured Phycisphaeraceae bacterium | reverse complement strand
TGGGTGTGGTTGCCGCGAGCGTGGTTCTGCTGCGGCCGCCTGCGGCGCCTTTGGGGGCTGCTGCTGCGCCGGCTTGGCTGGAGACGCTTGAGCCTTCGGCGGTTCGGCGCATCGAGATTGTGCGGCCGGGAGAGGCGAGCGCGATTGTGGAGCCGTCGGACCTTGACGGGGTCTGGGTCATGGTCCAGGGAGGGACGGACCTGGTTACCTCGCCGGCGTGGCCGGTTGCTTCCGCGCAGGTCCGCGGGATTGTGCGTCTCATTGCCGACTTTGCGAAGGCACCGACGACCGACGCGCGCCCGCCCGAGGATTCCACGCGTGTGCGGCTTGCGATGAAGGAGGGGTCGTGGCGGGAGATCCTGATCGGCTCGACTGAGCTTGCGGGGCGCGTGCCCGTCGCGATTCTGGGGGAGGGGTCGGGGGGGTCGGGGGGGTCGGGGGGGTCGGGGGGGTCACAGGGCCGGCTCGTCGATGCCGGCATGGCGCGGCTGCTGCGGCCCGAGGGGACGCTGGCGTGGCGGGAGCCGCTGCTCTTTCCGGGCGGTGCGGACGCCGCGACGAGCATCACGCTGACGATCGGGCCCGGCGATGGCGCGACGCCGACCGGCGGCGCCGGCGCGAGTGGCGGCGCGCCCACTTCCACCACTTCCACCACCCCCAGCACCCCCAGCACGCTGACCACGACCAAGGTGCAGGGCCGCTGGGCGCTGACGGCGCCGCTTGCGGCGCGTGTGGAGCCGCAGGCGCCGGCGGGTGTGCTCCTGCTGGCTGGTCGTGCCACGCCGCGCACCTTTCTCGAGCCTGCGCCGCCCGACACCGACACGGGCCTGGCGGCGCCCAATCTCACGCTCACGCTCGAGGTGCCTGTGAACGCGCTGCGGGGCGACGAGGTCCGCCGGCGCACGCTGGTTCAGAAGCTGGAGCGCGGGTGGCGCGATGGGGAGGGCTCCTCGTTCGCGCGGGTGACGGGCACGCTCATCGATCTTGAGTCGCGCGAGGAGTTCATCGTCTTCGGGCCGACGGTTGTCTCCGTCGGCGACGAGCACTTCGCGGGACTCTCGACGGAGCTGTCGCGCTGGATCGCTCGCACGGCGACGAGCATTCCCGCGGCGGACGTGCGCCGCATCGAGATCGTGCGCGGCTCGGCTCCATCGTCCCTCGTCCGGACGATCGACGGCTGGAAGACGCAGGAGGGCTCACCCACCGAGCCGGTCTCCGGCCTGGCTCCGGAGGCGCTTGCGGAGGCGATCCTGACGTGGCTGCAGCGGACGCCCGCGGCGTCGATCGAGGTCGGGCCTGCGGGCGCGGGCCTCACGACCATTCGCCTCTTTGGCCCGGGCCCCGATGGAGCGGCCCCACCGGTGGAAGAGTTCACCCTTGAGAGTTCGGGCGGATTCTGGCGACTTCATGGCCGCGGCGTCACACGCCTGTATCGCGGGCCCGTGGCCGGCCTCGAACGCGCCGGGCTTGTGATTGAGTGATGGCCGGGCTGGAGAGGATGGCGGCGGCCGGGCCCGCGCGGTCATGATGGAGCGCTATGCGGACTCGCCCGGCGACCCGGCGCCAAGGCCACCCTGGCTGCGCCCGCGCTCCTCACGCTCGCGCCGGAGTTCATCGCGCAGCGCGCGGAGCTGCACGCGGTGGAGCCGGTAGGTGTTCGCGATGTCGAACATCGCGACGAGCAGGATGATGACGAGCAGGCCCGCGACCATCATCCAGGAGAGGACGAAGGCCCGCTGATCCTGCGACGGATCCGCGATCGAGAGGGCGTAGGCGAAGATCGGCGTCGTGAAGAGCATGAGCATGCCGTTCGCGGTGCGGATGCGTCGGCGGCTGTCGGGCATTTCGACCTTGGGCAGCATGAGGACGTGGGCCGCGATCACGAGCATCGCGAGGATTGCCAGCGGGACGATCAGCCAGGCCGGCGCGACGGGGCCCGAGCCGATGCTGCCGAGGAGGAGGGGTGCGGCGTCGAGACCCTGGCCGGGGAGGGAGGCTGAGAGGGCCGTGTCAAGGGAAGGTCGCATCAGGCGGGCAATCGGGCCGCGCGGTGCGAACGCTCCAACATCGACTCAAGAATCGGTGTGAGGCGTGCCATTGGGAGGCCCATGACGGTGGTCGGATCACCCTCGTAGGAGAGGGGCCAACCGGCCGCGAGGCGGTCCTCGAGGTTGTACGCGCCGGCCTTGCCCTGCCAGAGGCCGCTTGCGATGTACGCGTCGATGTCGGGCTCGCTGAGCCAGCCCATCGTGACGCGGGCTTCATCGGCGAAGACCTGCCGGCCCACACCGTGGCTGGGGTCGGCCGGGAGCGAGACGATCGCGACGCCGGTGAGCACGGTGTGGGTCTTGCCCATGAAGCCCGTGATCATCGAGCGGGCCTCCGAGGCGTTGACGGGTGTTCCGACCATGCGGCCGTCCACCACGCACGTCGTGTCGGCGCCGATGATGAGGTGGGGCGTGCGCACGGCGCCGGCAACCACGCCGCGCGCCACGGCGGCCTCGCGCGAGGAGACCTCGAGCGACTTGGCCCAGGCCTTGAGGTATGCCAGTGACGAGACCCACTCGGAAGGCCGAACGTTGCCGGGACGGAGCGGCGCATCGTCAAAGCCGGGGTGCTCGGCCGTGTGCTCGAAGCCAGCGGCCGTCAGGAGGCTCGTGCGACGGGGCGAACGGCTCGCCAGGACCAGCCGCGGCCGACGCACGGGCGCCAGGAATTGTGCCGAGGTTTGGGAATCCATGACAAGCACCAGTCTCGCTCCTGCGTCGTTACGCACTCAGTCAGTCACACCAGATCGACACGCCAGCCCCACAGAGGACGCACACTATTCAAGCCAGCCGACACAGAACTCTTGCGGCCGGCTCCGGCTGGGCTCCGGCCCTTCTCAGAACGGCGCCGCGTCAGGACCACGGCTTACGATTCCCCGCCCAACACAGATGCACGTTCGGACCCTGATCAAGCCGGCGCCAGCCTCGGAAGTCACTGCCCTGACTGACCTTGCCCAGACCCGCCCCGGGAACAACGCAGCCGTCGCTCCTTTATTCGGTCGAGTCGCTCCAGAGTTTCGGCGAGTCATGATGGGGCCCGTGAAAGTCTGGTGAGGAGTTGCTCCATGCCCGTTTCTGACCAATCCAAGACTCCCGCCCCTGCCTCCGCTCCTGCCTCCGCCTCCGCCCCCTCCCCCACTTCTTCCGGGCGCCCGGCGCACGTTCATCTCGTGCAGATGGGGATCGCGTGGGAGAGGCCCGACGAGAACCACGAGCGAGCGCTCTCGCTCCTGGACCATGCTGCCGTCCGGCCTGGCGATTTCATCCTCCTTCCAGAGATGTTCGCCACCGGGTTTTCCTTCAACACTGAGACGACCGCGGACCGCAACGGTTCCACGCTTCAGTTCCTGCTTGAGCTGGCCGCCGACACGGGCGCGTACGTCCAGGGCGGACGGACAGTTGCGCCCTGCCACCGATGCGCCGCCAAGAACGTCATGAGCGTGGTGGGGACGCGTCCGGGGGGCGCGGGGCCCGCGCTGCTGTGCGAGTACGCGAAGATGCACCCGTTCATGGGGGAGCGGGAGCGCTTCGAGCCTGGGACGAGCGCCGCGACCTGGGAGTGGGATGGCGCGGGCCTTCGTGTCGCGCCGGTGATCTGCTATGACCTCCGCTTCCCCGAGGTGTTTGGGGCTGGGTTGCGCCTGGGTGCGGAGATGTTCGCCATCGGGGCCTGCTGGCCGAGCGTGCGGCTGGCGCACTGGCGGGCGCTGCTCATTGCACGTGCGATTGAGAACCAGGCGTTCGTCGCTGCCGTCAACCGCGTGGGAGACGACCCGGGCCCGCCGCACGCCGCGGGCCTGCACTACGGCGGCTGCAGCATGGTCATCTCTCCCATGGGCGAGGTCCTTGCCGAGGAGTGGGAGAAGGAGTGCGTCATCAGCGTGGCCATCGATGCTGCGCACGTGCGTGACTGGCGCTCGCGCTTCCCCGCGTGGCGGGAGCGCGGCGGCACCTCGGGCGCGACGACGTCGTAACCCGGCTTGGCCAGCGCGAGCCGGTGGGAGACGCGGGCCACACTCGAGCAGGCGCTGATGGGAGGGCAGCGGAGAGAGGGGAGCCTACTGGGCCCTGTCAAGACCGTCCGCGGTGTTGGCGCGGCCCGGGGACGCCACGCCCACCATGCCGCGCTCCACCAGCCGGCGGAGCACGTCAACGGGTCGCTCGCCTGCGGCGCTGCGCGCTGTCAGGCGCACCACTTCCTCGCCGGAGCGATGCCCGTCCACGGCGCCGAGCATGGCCCGCACCAGCGGCGTTTCGGGCGTTTCCATCGCGAGTCCGCCGCGGTGGCGCACCATCGGCCAGCCCTCCGGCCCCGGCTGCCAGCCATCGGAGGCCTGCTCCGGCCGTGTCGGTCTGAAGACCCGCGCCAGTCCCTCGACGCGCACCAGCCGGGCCGCCAGCAGTGCAGGTTCGCCACGCTCCGCGAGCAAGGTGCGTCCCTCCATCACGCGGTCGAGCAGCAGGACCGACTCCGGCGTGGCGCCCTCCGCGACGCCCACGAGCGTGGCTGGCTCTGCGTGCACCCAGTTCTGGCCTGTGCGTCTGCGCATGAAGATCAGTGCGGTCGCGACGCCCGTCTCGCCGCGGCTGCGGGTGTGCTCGAGCCAGCGTTCGAGCCCCGCCTGTGACATGTCCCCGCCGCGCCGCTCGGCGATGGCGCCGCGCCACATCTCGGCGTATGCCTCGACGCCGTCGCGCCGCAGCCGCACGATCCACGCGTCGCACCCGGAGCCACTCACCCAGGCGCGAGGCCGCGCGTCCCAGGCGCCATGATCGCCCCAGATGGCGGTGCAGGCGAAGGTCCCTCCCTCACGCAGCATCCGCGGCGCTCCGCGCACGAGCCCCTCGACGAATCCGTCCCCCGCGCACGCGGCACCACCGTCCGTCAATGCGTGGAGGGGCGACACGAGCTGCGGCGGATTCGAGACCACCAGATCGCACGAGCCCGCGAGGTCCGAGGCTGGCTCGAGCATGCTCCCAAGCCGCCACTCGATCCCGCGGACGCCGTTCATCGCCGCCGTCAGGCGTGCACAGCCGAGCGCCCGCGGATCGACATCGGTCGCGATGACCCGGCCCGCGTGGCCCGCCGCCAGCAGGGCCAGGAACCCTTGCCCGGTGCCGACATCGAGCAGCACGCCGCCCTCACGGCGCGGCACGAAGGCCGACAAGGCCATCGACATCATCCCGACCCCCATCACGGGATCGTCACGCGACCGCGGATGATCGTGGACAATCCAGAACCCCGCCGAAGGCCCGAGGCGCAGGCGAGCGCGCACGCCGCCGGACGCGTCACGCTCCGTGCCTTCGTCGTCGCCGCGGCCGACGCCCCGTTGCCCGCCCACGCCGACGAAGTGGTGC
>CAZBXF010000202.1:0-414 GCA_964495635.1 uncultured Phycisphaeraceae bacterium | reverse complement strand
GCAGGCGAGCGCGGATGTTGCCGGCGGCGTCACGCTCCAGAATGCCAGCGCGAATGAGATCCTGCACCCACGCGACACCGGCTCGCGACCAGGCACTCTCCGGATGGGCGACCTCACTCTGAACGAGCGACAACGCATCGCCGCCGCCCCCCGCGAGCAAGTCGCGGAGACCGGAGAGCGCCACGGTGATCCCATCGTCAAACGCCGCGGCGAACCCGTCGCCGCTTGGCTCATTCATTGGGGTCATCGTAGAGCGCGGAAGGGCGTACCACGCGGCACGAACAGATGCCGCAATCGAGCGACCTCATCCGTCACGGCGCGAGGGCGGGGCGCTCGTGGATGACGTCATCCTTGGGGCACGGATTGGTTGGAGAGAGATCAAATGGACATGGATCAATCACTGCGATCTTCGCG
>CAZBXF010000201.1:0-5879 GCA_964495635.1 uncultured Phycisphaeraceae bacterium | reverse complement strand
TCTGCTCCGTGTGGACCAAGCTCTTCCACTACGAGGGCGACCTCGACGAGGCCACAAACGTCCTGCCCCTCAACTCAACCGGCCCCAACCCCATGGACCTCACGAAGATCGCCCACTTCCAGGACATCATCGAACTGCACGGGCCTGACCGGCGCGTCTTCCGCTCGCAGATGAAGGACGACTCTGGCACCTGGATGCCCATCATGCGGGCCGAGTACCGCCGCGTGAAGTGATGCCGCCAGCGGCGTGGCGTTGCCCTCCCGCCCTCCTCCCTCGCGATCTGCGCGACGCCCCAGCGCCGAGAAAGTTCCCAACTCCGCGAGCGATTGATTGCTCGCAAGCCCATCGCCGTGAGTGCTTTGCGTAGCGCCGCGGCTGGAACTCTCGCGTCCGGATCTCGTCTGATCTGGCGTGATGGACGTGCGGCGTTCGCCAGCGTTGGCGATGCCGACCAACACGCCACACATCAGGAGCCCTCACATGGGCAACGGTTCAGGCGGCGGCAAGAGTGGCGGAAGCAACAGCGGCGGCAACACGGGCGGCGGTGCCAAACCACCGGTTCCCAACGGCCCCAGCCAGACCGGAAAGCCCTCCGGTGGCGGTCGCGGCAACAACCCACCGGGCAAGTGAAGCCGCCACTGCTGAGTTGAGCACCGGCCCCGCCGTTCAAGCACGGCGGGGCCTTCTCTTTGGCAGCACACCTTCAACACCACAAAGGGCGACGCACACGCGTCGCCCATCGCCTTCTCGCGATTACCTGAGCTCTCGAAAGGGAGCGTGTTGATGAGCCGACTGCGCCGAGCAAGATCTGAGCTGACTCGGTACGCTTCCGTCAGTTTGGGGACTGACTCGTTCCGGAGATGGGCTTACGGAGGTACGAAACATGGCGAAGTCCAAGGGTGGAGTGGGTGGGGGAACGCGCGCTGAGGTCGTCGCGCTGCGGGCGCGTTGCCTGTATCTGGTCGTGCTGCGTGGCTGGGCGGAGGCGAAGAAGAAGCAGAAGAGCGGCAAGCCGCGCGACGCTCTCGACTATGACCCACTCCCCACGTGGAGTGACAAGGATCTCTACTCGCTGGTCAAGGACGCGGCTCAGCAGGTGCCGTTCAAGAAGGGCCTGACGTCCTCCGAGCGCAAGCTTGTACTGGCTCGGCTCGGTTCGCTGCCGAACTTTCGCAAACGCGAGTCGACGCATCGCGCCGAGGGCGTGGCCAGACTGATGTGGTGTCTGGGCAACGGACCAGACCTCGTTGCCTACAGCCCATTCTCTGACCTTGCGTACAAGGCGCTCGATCCTGCACGCGACTTGTCAGCGTCGCCCCTCGAGCTCTTCGCCACGCCGCACCTGCGGCCGACGGCGCAGATCAAGCGTCAGCAGGCGCTCGATTCAGCATGGCTCTGGCGTGCCCGCATCGCGATCCTCCCAATGACCGTGGCGATCAGTGGTGATGCGCTCGACGATCGTGACAAAGAAGTCACCGAGTTCTTCAAGGCTCTGGTTGCCAAGCGGGCCGCGGCCTGTGCCGCAAGCGGGCTGTTCGAGCCAATCAAGGACGACTTCCCCGTCGACAAAAAGCCGTTCCAGAAGGCGGTCGACCGCCTCCTCTCGCCGGACTCTGTCGAGCTCATCTATCGCGAGCGGGTCCGCGCGCTCAACTGGGCGCTCGATCCAACTCAGAACTGGCACAAAACCGAGACACCCACACCGCTGGGAAAGGTGATGCCCAAGTGGATGATGGGCGAGCAGCCGTTCCTGAAGTACATGATGAATCCCGGCGGCGACGCCAGGTGGTATTAGGGAGCCGCGAGGCTCCGCGGCATCGACGGCTCTCCTCCGATTCCATCGCCGATTCGACGGCACAAAGGGCGACGCACGCGCGTCGCCCTTGACTTTCACTTGATCCTGTCAGGCCCGCGGTGAGCACTGTGTCGCGACACTGTGCACCCGGCGCAGCCCTCTCAGGTCGTTTAGTGACGCCCGCCTCCGATCACGATCACGTCCGGCGTGCGGATCACGATGTTGAACCCGCTCCGACGAGGAGGTTCGCATCGAGGTGGAGGACACGGAGGCGGCTCGCAGCGCGGCGGAGGACAAGGAGGAGGCGCGCAGCGCGGCGGCGGGCACGGGGGTGGCGCGTAGTACACCGGGCGGCAGTCGCGCCTGAATGAGCGACGATCATCCCAGCGGCCCCCGCGCGCGCCGTGATGGTCGTGGCCGCGCGAGTAGCCGTGGTAGCCGCCCCTGCCGCGCCCGTCGGCGTGTGCCGCCGGAGCCAGGGTGGTCAGGCCGACGCACGCCGTCGCGATGCCGAGCATCACGCGCGTCCGCGGCCGAACCGCACCAGCAACCAAGGAACTTGACCAGGAACACAATGAACCGAACATGGTGGTCTCCATCTGTTCGGCGGATCCCGCACGAGATCAGGCTCGGAGATTCGAACGATCTCACGGTGCGCGGCCGGACACTTCCGGGAAGAGGACTCCCGTGAGTGCGAGGACGCGGGTTGCTGCTGCGTTCGATGATCCCGCGACTGGTCCCGCGCGATCCGCCATCGCGGTTGGCCCGCGCGGCCACACGCCGCACGCACCTTCCGCTCGATCGAGCCTTGGGGCCGTCGCCCCGTCTGGCAGCGCGCCAACTGCACGCGACTCGCCCGGAGGCTCCCGGCCCGTGGCCTACGGGACGGGCTGGTTAGCCAGCACTAAGTCAGACGCACTCGTGCCGACCTGGTTCCAGTCTCGAGCCTGAGAAATGTGCTGACATAGGCGTGATTCTGCGGCGCGAGATCGAGGCACTCTATCGCCGGTTCGGGAGCAGCTGACCTGCGACCTACTGTGCGTGATTCGTTCGATTCGCAATTCGCTCGACGAGCACACAGGAGACACGAAGATGCCCGCACGCACCGCAGAGGCCCACTGGTCCGGCAATCTCACCGAGGGCAAGGGCCACATCAAGGTCCAGAGCGCCACGCTCGACGCACCGTACGACTTCCGTGCCCGTACCGGCGACGGCAAGGGCACCAATCCCGAAGAGCTCATCGGCGCGGCCCACGCGGGCTGCTTCACGATGCAGCTTTCGGCCCTCATCGGTGCGGCTGGCTTCACCGCAGAGTCACTCAGGACCGTCGCCAAGGTGCACCTCGAGAAGGATGGTCCGGGCTTCGCGATCCCCAGGATCGAGCTCGAACTCGTCGGCAAGGTTCCGGGCATGGACGCCGCGGCGTTCCAGAAGCTCGCCGAGACGGCGAAGGCCAGCTGCCCGGTCTCAAAGGCCCTTGCCGGTCCGCAGATCACGTTGGCCGTGAAGTTCGGCTGAGGTCGGAAACGCTTACCCACATCCGGAGGGCGATACACCCAAGTCGTGACGCCGCGCGCGTGCCCGAGGGTCCACAGCATCACGCGACCGAGTGGCTCCGAAGCGAAACACGCCGCCGAATCGCACTGATGCGTTCGGCGGCGTGTATGTGTCTGGAAATCAGGGGATGTTCGACCGGGCGAGCTTCGCAACAGGCCCGAGGCTTACTTGCCCTTGGTCACGCCACCGAACCGCTTCTGGACCGTGCCGTTGTCGTTGGTGAGGTTGGGTCCCTTGGTCACCGGCGCCGGCACCTTGCGGAGCTGGCTGGCTCCCGTCGCGATGCTCGTCACGTTGACCTTGGTCGTCGGCTTGAGCGAAGGGCCCGGGGAGGGCTTGGGCAGCGGCGTCATCTTGCTCGGGTACGCCGTGTGGATTCTCCCGCTGTTCTGCTTGACCACCGTAGTCTCGGTGACCTTTGCGTTGTAAACGTTGTTGGGCTTGCCGGGGACCTTCTCGGAGACACGGGCGATGGACGCGGTCCGGCCAAGCGCACCCTTGACCAGGGTTGCCTTGGAGTCCTTGGCGACGGTCGCGCCGGGCGTCAGCCTCTGCGCAACTGCCTTGTTCTGATCACCCTTCGTCAGGAAGGTCGTGGCCGTCGACTTGTTGCGGGCCGTCAGCTGCGCGCCGGTCTTGCCCACGTGCTCGCTGCGGCTGTGGGCACCCTTCTTCCCTTCCGCAGTATCCAGCAGTTGTCCGGTGGCCTTGATCTTCTGCCCGACGGACGAGTTCAAAGAGGTGGGGGGCTTGGGCGCCTTGGGGATGGCGTTGGGCTTCGCGGTGAGCTTGGACATGCGTGGACTCCTGGCTCGCCCGGAGCCGGGCACAGGGACATCAGCCTGCAACGCCGCCCGGGCGGAGATTGCCCCAGAATACCAGGTTTCCTTCCGCCGCGCCGGCTTGACCCCTCTTGGATCCACCGGGCCAAGAGCCCTGATGTCGCCCGACGCCGGGCACGGAGGCCGGGGCTCGATATCGCAGGGATCCGGCGCGAGCGGGACGGGGGTAAGGCGAGGCTTGCGTCTGGTCGGATGGGCCAGGGGCCGCCGCCTGCTACTTGCCCTCGGGCTTGGTCAGCTCGAACGTGTCAAAGAGCCGCCCCTCGGTGTCGAAGGCCTTGAACTGCATCGTGCTCCCGTGGATCGTCACGTAGCAGTAGTGGTGGACGGAGTTGAAGTGCATCCCGAACCAGGTGCGGTTGGGTGCTGGCTTCTCGAGCCCGCCGCCGCCGCCGCCGCTGGTGATGTACCGCACGCCGTCCTTGAGGTTGATGCTCATCCCGATGATGGGCCACGTGCGCTCGTAGGTGTGGATGTGCCCGTTGAAGGCGATGTCCACGCCGTGCTTCTCGTAGAGCTCGATGAGCTGGCGGGCGTTGGCGTCGCCCCACTGGGGCGTGCGCGAGGCGTGGTTGCCCTTCTCCGTGTCGCCGTAGTCATCCACGTCGCTGCTCCAGCACGGGTGGTGGTGGGCCGTGAACTTCCACGTCGCCTTGGACTCGCCCAGGGCGCGGTCCAGCCACTGGTACTGCTCGCTCCCTGGTGACAGCGGCTTGTTCGAGTCGATCATGAAGAACTCGGAGTTGCCGTACTTGAAGGAGTAGAAGTACTCCGGCTTTGGCAGCGAGAAATAGTCGTAGTAGAAGTGGCTGTTCCCCTCGTGGTTGCCGATGACCGGGTACAGCGGCACCCGGGCGTTGAGGTTGCTCATGGGCTCGAACAGGTCCTTGAGCCACTGGTTCTTCGCGAAGCCATCATCCACAACGTCGCCCAGGTGGATCGTGAAGTTGGGCCGCTGGGAGAAGATCCCCTCGGCGCACTTGCGCGTGATCTCGGGATTGCGCTGCGTGTCGCCGATGATGCCGAAGGCGTACGCCATGTCGTCGCGCACGGCGGTCTGGAAGGAGTAGATGTCGCTCCAGAGCTCCTCGCCATTCTCCGCCGTGCGGATCACCCGGTAGAAGTAGGTCGTCTGCGGCTCCAGCCCCGTCAGCGCCACCTCGCCCATCGCCTTGAGCTCGGCCTGCTCGGCCGTCCTGTCCAGCGGCTGCTTGCTGGCGTACTCAACGCGCATCTTGCTTGGCTTGCTCGCCTCGCTCATGACGACGATCGAGTCCTTGGTTGCAAACTGCAGGTACGGCTTCACCAGGAACTGCATCGAGTCCGCCGACGAAGGGTCGTAGTCGACCATGTTCTTGTTCTTGGCGACCACCGCCGCCATCTCGCTCGCCGGCAGCACCGTGTTGTACAGCTTCACGCGGTGGATCACGCCGTCGAGCGGATGGATCTCATTCGCGTCCTTGTACGCGCCGATCGTGAAGGGACCCTCGTACCCCGCCGGCGGATACAGGATCTCGCCCGACTGCTCAGTCGACTCCCCTTCGAGCACCCCGTTCACGTAGATCTTCATCGTCGTGCCGTCGTACGTCCCCGCGACGTGGTACCAGCGCCCCTTCACGATCGGCGTCTTCCCGCGAAGCACCGTCATCCGCCCATCCTTCTCGCGGTCCTTCTCATTGGCCCCG
>CAZBXF010000200.1:0-5905 GCA_964495635.1 uncultured Phycisphaeraceae bacterium | reverse complement strand
TCCTGGTTCCCGAGGGACGACCGTGGTTCATGTCGCCGGGCCACGCCGCTCGAGTTCAGCCGACGACCGTTGACCTGGTCGGTGAGATGGACGCCAGTTGCCAACTGACCGATCTCCCGGTGTCGATCTCGATGTCGAAGCGTTGACGCCTCGCGCGGGAACGCACGCCGCGCACCGGGCCTCGCCAGTGCACTTCGGCACGGTAGAGATCGGCAACGCGACAACCCCCGAGTCTTCCGACCGGAGGTTCTTCTATGTAGAGCGCGAGCGGTGGTCTGACGAAGCGACTCCCATACCCCCAGAGACAGCAGTAGCGGGTGCCGTGTTCCGCCACGGTGTGGCGGGTGCCTGGCGCATCCCGCCGTTGAGAAACGCGGCCAAGATTGTCGGCTTGCTTCGTGCTTCCGACAGCCTGCCGTGCAGACGTTGCGGGGTGGGATGACGCGGAACCCGTCAGACTCCACGCCCGGCGTTCGGGCTGAGAAAGTGCCAAGCAGCGACCTCGGCGCGTCCGGCCCTCCTCGCCGTCGCGCGGCTCGGCGCGTTCGCGGCATCGATGGTGCCCACGATCTTCACATCAGCGCAGGACGCGCACGCCCGCTTGGCCAGTTCGCGTTGAGCCAGGGCTGCGGTGCCTCGCCCAGCGAACTTGGCTGCGACAAGTTCCTCGACCATAAGCAAACCCCTGATACCGAGCACTTCATCGTTCCTCGCGGCGATGAGCCCTGCGCGTTCCCCCTGAACCGTCCACCACCAAAGGTGCCCGTCGGCCCTGCATGACTCAAGATCATCACTCGTCGCCGGAAAGAGCCTCGAACCCAGATCGGGATCTGCCGCGGCGACGCGTGCGTAGCCAGGGACAAGGAACGCCGCCGCTTCGTCCGGAGCAGCCGGAACGAGGTCAAGCGCTTCGGAACCCGCTTGGGCACAAGACGACGCGAGGCGTGCCATCGCCGACGCCGGTGCCATGGCGATCACCTGATCAGTCTCGACACGCCAACCCGCCCGCACGCGTGGTGCGTGCGAGCCGGACATGAGGACGCGTGCACGCGCGGGCTGGAACATGGCGTACGCGTCCATCGCAGCAAGCGCGGCAGTGCTGCAGTCGTCTGCTATCGCTGGCCCGGCGATAAGTTCGACAAACGGCTGCCGCCGGTCGCCGCCATAGAAGCGGATGCCGCACAGGAACGGCATCCCTTCCACATCGATAACGCGAGGCAGGTAATCGCCCGAAGAGCCGACTCCGATGGCGGCCGCGAACGCCTCTGCGAACGTGTGATCTCCAAGCCGCTGCAACTCGCTGGAGATCGCGGAGTGGATCGCATGTTCGGCCGAGACTTGGTCCATCTGCGTGAGATAGCCCGGCAACAGACGTTCACGGAACTCCGCGAGCAAAGAACGATGAGCGTCATCGGATAGGTTCATGGCACGATGCACCGACCTTTGTGAAGTGCGCCTGTGCTGTCTTGTTCCAGACGTTCCCCAGAGCGACAGGCTTTCTCGCCGGATGGTACGACCCCGGCCGCTTGCGCCAACTCCATGGTGCACCAACCTTGCCGAGGCGTCGTGTCTCGCTCGATTCGGCACATGAGATGACGTCGCATCCGTGTGCCGGCACGCAGTCGCGAGCTGGCACGCGGCATCTGAAGCGTTTAGGTGCGAGCCTCGCGGACAGAGATCGGGGCAACCACCACAGCCGACACCTTACAATCGTGCATGACGACGTCATTCACAATCCGAGAGTTGATACCCGACGATGCGCCCGCGTATGTCGCACTCAGGCGAGAGATGCTGCTGGATTCGCCGCACGCCTTCGGCGACAGCCCGGACGACGATCGGGCTAGTGATGAAGCGTTGATACGCACACACCTGACGGCACGGCGCGATCGCACGCCACGTGCGTGCGTCGCGATCGTGGGCGCCTTTGCGCAGGCGGGATCGCTGGCGAGCGTGTGCACGATCGTTCGCGAGCAGACGAGCAAGCGGCGTCACATCGCGTTGTTTGTGGGCGTGTATACCACCCCGCCGCAGCGTGGGCGAGGTGCATGTGCCATGGTGCTTCGAGCGGCGATTGACCTCTGTGCGCAGTGGGAGGGGATCGAGGTCGTGCAACTGGCGGTGAATGAGGGGTCGCCCGCCGCCCGTCGGCTATATGAGCGTGCCGGTTTCGAAGCGTGGGGCACCGAGCCCGACGCTGTGCGGGTCGATGGGCGCAGTTCGGCGGAAGTGCACATGTCGTGTCGGGTCGATCGACGCTCATAGCGCGGCTCTGTAGGGCGTCGGTACCCAAAGCGACAACCCCAGGGTCTTGCGACCCGGGGGGTTTTCAATTGGAGGACACGCTCATCGCCCCTCTGGCCTGGGGCCACGCTCTCGAATCAGGCCAACCGCAGCGTCGAGTTCCCGGTCTTCGCCGACCGCGGCCGGCGTCGCGGAAACGAGCACGTCCGGCTTGACCGGAGAGTTGTCCTCCGGGTCGCCGCTGGCACGTATGAACTGGGCGCTGCTGAAGCTCACGATAAGTCCCGATCGTGCAAGCCGCGCGAACCCGACCTCCCCGTGCGAGTTCGGCACTCCGCCCGTGGGCCTGCCCATGAGAGTCGCAAGGTCGTACGTCGCGATCGCGTCCGCCGCCATGACCGCCGAGGAGAACGTCCGCGGCCCGATGAGGACCACGACTTTCCCGGAGAACCGGGGGCCAGAAAAGGGAAACGGCGCAGGCGCCGGCGCCTCAATAACGCGCTCCTCGTTCAACTCCATCGATGCGTAGTCCGCAGAGAAGCGGCTGCGCCAGCCCAGTCCGCGCGCCCACCACACCACGCATGACTCAAGAAAGCGGTCGTAGTCCTCGGACTTGCGCCACACCTTGCCACCGGCCATCCGCCCCGGGCGATCCGAGATCATGCCCAGCATCGGCCGGGCCATCGATGACGTCCCACCCGAGTTGTTTCTCAGATCGACGATCAGCCCCGCGGCGTTCCGGTCCTGAAGCGCCGCCGCGGTCTCTCGAAGAAACGACTCCCACAACTCCCCCTCGCGCGGGTCCATCCTCGTCCAGCGGATGCACGCGATGTCGGGCGCGACCCACTCCAGCGAGAAACTCCGCTCGGCGGACGCCGTCCCGCCCTCCCGGCTCTCCGCCGAACGGTCAAACAGCGACGACCGCCTCCCAGGCTCTCGCCCGGCGTCCTCTACGCGGCGCCGGACGCCATCCGCGCCCACCGCGACGATCGTGTACGGCGGCTCCATACCCAGCTCCCACACGAGCGTGGCGAAGCGCCCCTCGATCGCGTCGTCGCGCTGCGCCGGGGTGTCGGCTGACGTGCGGGCCCGGAACATCGCCAGCAGCAGTGCCGCCGGCCAGCCGTTGAGTTCCTCCAGCCTCGCGCCCGCGGGGAGACCAAGCTCGCCCGGGTCTCGAATCAGGATCGCGTCCTCGCGGAGCGTGACGGCGATGCCGGGCGAACGCCCGCCGCCGACGATCCACGCGTTGAAGTCCTCGTGCGGAAACACCACGTACTGATGCCCGATGCCGTAGGCTGCGCTCGCCTCACGCAGCACGCCCACGAACTGTCGCCTGGTCATCGAGGGCGGCAGCTCATCGCCCAGCCGCTCGAACGTCCGCTCGACCTCCTCCCGCGAGCGGTGAAGAAATGGCCGCGGCGAGGCACGCTCAACGAGCGCTGCCAGCTCGGCGAGGTCGGCCTGGCAATCCTCACGCGAGAGCGCTCGTTCGATCCGCGCCGGCTCGATGTCTCGGAACGGCTGCTGGATCAAGTCCGACTGCCGACAGCCCGTTGCGACGCTTACGATCGCCACTCCAACGAACGCCGCCAACCACCGGCCTCGCCCACACACGCACGCCAAAGCGCTGAACGCCATGCCACGGTCTCCAGGAGACCGCTGTATAGGGATTCGTCAACGACGGTTTCACGCCGGTCCTTCAGCACTGCTGTCGGTCAAGCTCTCCTCCCCGAGCGGCTTCAGCGGCGAGTGGCGCGGCCAGTTCAGACCCGAACGGTCGGGAACCCGCGTGACGTTCACCCAGACCGTGACAACGCCGAGCATCGTCGCGGAACTCTCAACCCGTAAAACGACAACCCCCGAGTCTCGCAACCCGGGGGGTCGTCGATTCGGAAAGCAGAGGGCGAGGGGTCGTGTGACGATCCTCGCTCAAGAGCTCCGGAGACACAAGACGTGCCCGCCACCACTGGGCGGACGGCCTGCACTTCTCGGGTCTCTGCGACGGGTCACGGACAAGGCGATGAGACAGCGGGGCCCGCAGTGTGCTCGCACCCTCAAGGTCAGCCTGCCGGGACGTGATGACCGGCTCGGTTCCCTGCGCCGACCGGTTTTCGCCGCACCCGCCTACGCTTGCTCGATCATGCCGACCGCTGTGGTCATCGGAGCTGGGATCGGCGGCCTCGCGACGGCGATCGCGCTCCGGCGCATCGGCTGGTCGGTCACCGTGTGCGAGCGGGCACCAGAGTTACGCGAGGTCGGGGCCGGCATCAGCCTTTGGGCGAACGCGATGACGGCGCTCGATCACCTGGGAGCCGGGGATGAGGTGCGCAAGGCGGCGCAGCGGTGCGAGTCGGGCGAGTTCCGGCGCGATCATGGCGCGGTGCTCGGGAGCGTGACGTACCGCCGGTTCGAGGAGCAGTTTGGACTGGAGGCGACGGTGTGGATGCTGCACCGCGAGGCGTTGATCCGGGCGTTGGCGGGGCGGCTCGACGCGTCGTGCTTCCGGTTCGGTCGGACGCTCGCGGGGTTCACGGAGTCTGCGACGGGCGTCGATCCGGTCTTCACGGACGGCAGCGTGGAGCGTTGCGACCTGCTGATCGGTGCGGACGGCATCCGCTCGGCGGTGCGGCGGGTCATGTTCGGCAACGAGCCGGTGCGGTACGCCGGCTACACCTGCTGGCGGGGCGTCGCACACGCCCCGAGCGCCCTGCACGATCCGGGCCTGCTCGTCGAGATTTGGGGTGCCGGGCGCCGCTTCGGCATCACGCCGCTTCCCGATGATCGGCTCTACTGGTACGCGACGAGCGACGAACCCGAGGGCGGCTCGGACGCGGACGCCCATGGCGCCGTGACCGACCGCTTCGCTTCCTGGGCCGCGCCGGTGCCGGAGATCGTCCAATTGACGCCGCCGGGCGCGGTCATTCGCAACGACATTATCGACCGGCCGCCGCTCCGCGAGTGGAGCCGCGGCCGAGTCGTGCTCGTCGGCGACGCCGCGCACCCCACGACCCCGAACCTGGGGCAGGGCGGATGCATGGCCATCGAGGACGCGGTGGTGCTCGGCGCGTCGCTGGCCCGGTGGCGCGACGTGCTCTCCGCGCTACGCGAGTTCGTCCGCCTTCGCCGCGACCGTACGTCGATGGTCACCCGCCGATCTCTCCTGATCGGCAGGCTCGCACAGGGCTCGTCGCCCGCGACCCGTCTGATGCGCGACGCCCTGACTCGGACGCTCCCGCCATACGTCACGTTCCGATCGATAGCGGGCCTTGCACGCTTCGACACGGGTCCCTTGGTGCCGGCAGCAAACAACTGAACGCTCCGTGTGGGCCGCAGACTGCGGTGGCCTACCGCGGGCGAATCTCGCGGGGTGACATCAACAAAAAACCCCCGAGTCTTGCGACCCGGGGGTTATGCGAATAGCGGGGGTAGGATTTGAACCTACGACCTCCGGGTTATGAGCCCGACGAGCTACCAGGCTGCTCTACCCCGCAATCAGTGGGGAGAGTGATAGGGTTACCGTCGCGAACAATCAACCTCTGCCCCGCCGCGGCGTGGCAGATTCGTTGAATTGCCTCGTCCGTGAGCAATTGCGAGAACGGCCCATTCGGGTTTTTGCGCCGCACTCCGGGCGATCGGCGCTCCCCGGCACCTGTGCGGCCGC
>CAZBXF010000199.1:0-5945 GCA_964495635.1 uncultured Phycisphaeraceae bacterium | reverse complement strand
ACCACGCCCCGCAAGCCTGCGGCCGCCGCTCGGTCACTTGGCACCGGCTCGCGTTTTCGCGATCGGCTGGGGATCTATCTGATGGGCGTTGCGATTGGCTTTGCGCTGCTGGGGATGCTGTGGATGGCTCGGGGTCGGGCGGTGCAGCAGAATGCGGCGGCGCAGGGGGCGCGGCCGCCGGTGCCGGTGGTGGACAATCCAGCGCTGGCGCCCGGCGCGACATCGCCGCGCTGAATCCGGCGCGGCGGCGACCGTGAAACTGGGTCGGGAAGTAGATCGTGGCCTTCGGCGGCGAGGGTTGGGCCCGCAGACCGCTATCATGCCCTCGTACCTAACGGATCCCTGAGAGAGATCGCCATGCGGAAGGATGTCACCGTGACGGAACACGGCGCCGATGCCAGTGTCGAGATGAAGCCCGGCAAGGGGGGGCGAGGGAAGAAGCCGGTTGTGCAGGTCGCCGCGGCGTCGGGGTCCGGCGCTGCTGCTGCACCCGCGCGTGGCGAGGTTCCGGCGGGGGCGGATCGCAACCGCTTCATCCGCGTCCGCGGGGCGCGGGAGCACAACCTCAAGAACATTGACGTTGCGATCCCGCGGGACCAGCTTGTGGTGATCACCGGCCTTTCGGGGTCGGGGAAGAGCAGCCTTGCGTTCGACACGATCTTTGCCGAGGGGCAGCGGAAGTACATGGAGAGCCTCTCCGCGTACGCACGCCAGTTCCTTGACCAGCTCAAGAAGCCGGACGTTGATGAGATCGAGGGCATCCCGCCGACGATCGCGATCGAGCAGCGGAGCAGCGGGAGCAACCCGCGGTCGACGGTGGCGACGACGACGGAGATCTACGACTATCTGAGGCTTCTCTTTGCGCGGTGCGGGCGGCCGTACTCGTGGGCGCCGACGAAGGTGAGGAAGGATGGGGCGGTGCTCGAGCGCTCGGGCGTGCCGATCTCCGCGACCACCAGCACGCAGATCATCGATTCGGTGATGGAGCGGGCGGTGGGGAAGAGGCTGATGGTGCTGGCGCCGGTGGTCCGGGGGAAGAAGGGCTTCCATCGCGATGTGCTCGAGGATCTTTCGCAGCAGGGGTGGAACCGGGCGCGCGTCAATGGAGAGATCAAGGACCTGCGCGATGTCCTGAAGGAGACGGGCGAGAATCCGCTGAAGCTCGGGCGCTACGAGAAGCACACGATCGAGGCGGTGATCGATCGCATCTCGCTCGACGGGCCCGAGTCGCGCCAGCGGCTTGCGGAGTCCGTCGAGGCGGCGATCCGGCTGGCGCAGGGGATCGTGGTGATCTCCCTCGAAGTGCAGCCCGAGCCGGGCTCCAAGGAGGCCAGCACCTGGGCGGACACGCCGTACTCCACGAAGTTTGCGGATCCGGACCATCCGGAGGTTGCGCTGGAGGAGCTGGAGCCGCGGCTGTTTTCGTTCAACTCGCCGCACGGCGCGTGCACGGGCTGTTCGGGGCTGGGGACGCTGCTGGAGCTTGATGAGAAGCTTGTCGTTCCGGACGAGGCCAAGAGCCTGCATGGCGGGGCGATCCACGCGTATGCGAAGAACATGGCGGTGCGTGCGTGGTTCGGGAAGAGCCTGCGGAAGTTCTGCCGCGTGTACCGGATTGATTACGAGGCGCCGTTCAGCACGTTCACGCCGGAGGAGCGGCACCTGATCCTGTATGGCGCGACGCCGGAGCAGGTGAAGGCGCGCGGGGTCAAGTGGCCGGGCGTGATTCCCGAGCTGACGTCGTGGTGGAAGACGACGGACAACACGTCG
Organism: uncultured Phycisphaeraceae bacterium; assembly: GCA_964495635.1. GTDB lineage: Bacteria > Planctomycetota > Phycisphaerae > Phycisphaerales > UBA1924 > JBBASU01. The sequence goes on along the minus strand of CAZBXF010000199.1, from coordinate 4,175 downwards.
GTGAAGGAGTGGCTGGGCGGGTTCATCACCGACCGGGCGTGTGCGGTGTGCTGCGGCGATCGGCTGCGTGTCGAGGCTCTGCACGTGATGCTCAGGAGCACGCACAAGGCCGACATGAAGAAGGCGGGGAGCGACTCCGTGATTGGTCGCCCGACGCGGGACGGCTCGATGCTCAACATCGCCGAGCTCTCGCGGGCGACGATTCCCGACGCCGCGGCGTTTGCCGAGGGGCTGATCCTGAGCCCCGAGCAGCGCATCATCGCGGAGCCGATCCTCAAGGAGATCAACAACCGGCTGCGGTTCCTTGCGGGCGTGGGGCTTGAGTATCTGTCGCTGGATCGGCGGACGGCGACGCTTTCGGGCGGCGAGGCGCAGCGCATCCGGCTGGCGTCGCAGGTTGGTTCGGGCCTGGTGGGCGCGCTCTATGTGCTGGACGAGCCGTCGATCGGGCTGCACCAGCGGGACAACGACCGGCTCATCTCGACGCTCCGGCACCTGACGGACATCGGGAACTCGGTGCTCGTCGTGGAGCATGATGAGGACATGATCCGGGCGGCGGACCATGTGCTGGACGTTGGTCCCGGGCCGGGCGTGCATGGCGGGCGGATCGTGGCGCAGGGGACGGTCGCGGAGATCATCGCCAACCCGGAGTCATTGACCGGCGACTATCTGTCGGGCCGGCGGGCCATCGAGGTGCCGAAGAAGCGCCGCAAGCTCGACACGAAGAACGCGATCATCATCAAGGGCGCGAGGGAGAACAACCTGCGCTCGGTGGACGCGACGTTCCCGCTGGGCGGGCTGGTCTGCGTCACGGGGGTCTCGGGCTCGGGGAAGAGCACGCTGGTCTCCGACATTCTGCTTCGGGCGGCGAAGAAGCAGCTGATCGGGGCGAAGGAGACACCGGGCGCGCACGGGAGCATCAAGTGGCCGGCGCTGCTGGACCGCGTGATCGAGGTGGATCAGACGCCGATCGGCAGAACGCCGCGGAGCAATCCCGCGACGTACACGGGGTTCTTCGACGAGATCCGCAAGGTCTTCGTCGGGACGAAGGAGTCCAAGATCCGCGGGTACAAGCCGGGGCGGTTCTCGTTCAATGTTGCTGCGAAGAGCGGGGGCGGGCGGTGCGAGGCGTGCCAGGGGCAGGGCCTCAAGAAGATCGAGATGCACTTCCTGCCGGACGTGTATGTCGAGTGCGAGGTCTGCCGCGGGCGGCGGTACAACCGCGAGACGCTCGAGGTGAAGTACCGCGGCAAGTCGATCTCGGATGTGCTGGACATGACGGTCGAGCATGCCGTGGAGTTCTTCGAGAACCATCCGAAGATCTACCGCTTCCTGCGGTGCCTGCACGATGTGGGGCTGGACTACATCCAGCTCGGGCAGCCGTCGACGCAGCTGTCGGGGGGCGAGGCGCAGCGCATCAAGCTGGCGACGGAGCTTGCGCGCGGGGGGAGCATCTTCGGCTCGTACGAGGGTGTCACGCAGGAGCAGCGCGCGGAGGTGAGGGGAGATGCGAGGGCTGCGCGGGTGGGCGAGCAGGATGAGGTTGAGATGGATGATGGCGATGCGGAGGCGCCCGCGCGTCAGTCACGGCGCCTGGCCAACATCGCGAGCGCGCACACGCTCTACGTGCTCGATGAGCCGACGACGGGCCTGCACTTTGAGGACATCCGGAAGCTCGTGCTTGTCATGAACCGCCTCGCGGATGCGGGCAACACGCTGGTTGTCATCGAGCACAACCTGGACGTTGTGAAGTGCGCCGACTGGCTGATTGACCTGGGCCCCGAGGGGGGCAGCGGCGGCGGCACGATCGTCGCGCAGGGGACGCCGGAGGAGGTCGCGAAGAACCCGAGGAGCTACACCGGGAAGTACCTTGCGCCGATGCTGGCGAGGAAGTAGCCGCGTGCGGAGGTCTGGGCGGGCCAGCGGAGCGGGTCGCGCCGGGCCTTGATCGATGCGGGCGGGAGCGGTGCGAGGGTCAGTCGAGCGCGCGCCGGTATGTTGCCCAGCAGCCGGTTGTCTCGGTGACTTCGACGCGGTTGAGGCGGGCGTGGGGCTCGAGGCCTTCGTCGAGGCGTTCGGCCATGGTGTCGCCGATGTGCTGGGCGATGGCCTCGGCGCTGGGGTTGATGCGGTCGAAGGGCGGGGTGTCGTTGAGGTCTACGTTGGAGAGCGGGGCGAGGATCTCGCCGAGGACTTCCTTCACGAGGTGGAAGTCGCAGAGGAGGCCGTCGCTGTCGAGGTGTTCGCCGGCGACCGTGACGCGGACCCTGAAGTTGTGTCCGTGGCGTGCCTCGCGGATCCCGGAGATCAGGAGGGCGTGGGCCGCGCAGAACTCGGATTCGACGGTGATCTCGAACATCAGGACTCGCTCCAGCTGCGTGATGACTTCTAGCGTAGCAACGTCCTCCCCTTCCTACCCTTCCGCCCATATGCCGAGCCAAGCCTCCAATCAGGGTGTTCCCTCCGTTGCCGTCCGTGGGTCCGGTTCAGCTCCGCTGATGCTCTCTGTGTCTGGCTGCCGCGGCGTTGTCGGGCAGACGTTGACGCCGGAGACGGTGGCGCGGTTTGCGGGGTCGTTTGCGTCGTTTCTTCGGGAGCGGGCCGGTGGGCGGCGCTGCACGGTGGTGCTGGGTCGTGATGGTCGTGCCGGGGGCACGATGGTGCGTGACGCGGCGGCGAGCGGGCTGGCGGCGGCGGGGTGCCGGGTGATTGACCTTGGGGTTGCGATGACGCCGACGGTGGCGATCGCGACGGACGCGTATGCGCGGGCCGGGGGCGCGGCGGGCGACGGGGGGCTGGTTGCGGGCATGGTGATCACGGCCTCGCACAATCCGCAGCAGTGGAACGGGCTCAAGTGCCTGTGGGCGGACACTGCGTCGCCGGCCTTCGGGGCGGGGTTTGGATCGGCGGCGTGTGCGCCGCCGGCGGAGCTCGCGGCCGAGATCATCGCGCGGTTCCAGGGGCGTCAGCCGGACTCGGTGGCGTGGGCCGAGGTTGGCGGCGTTGAGTTCGACACCGACGCGGACGAGACGCACGTGGACCGGCTGATGGCGGCGCTGGCCGGCGCGGGCCTGACGGAGATGCCCAGCCGGCTGGGGCACGGGCTGCGGGTTGCGATCGACTCGGTGAATGCGTCGGGGTGCGGCGGGGGGCTTCTGTGCCTTGAGTCGCTGGGGTGCGACGAGGTGCTCCACCTCAATGGCGAGCAGACGGGGCTCTTCGCGCATCCGCCGGAGCCCACGCGCGAGAACCTCTCGTTGCCGGGCGGGCTGTGCGATGCCGTGCGGGCGGGCGGGTGCGACGTGGGGTTTGCGCAGGATCCGGACGCGGACCGGCTCGCGGTGGTCGATGAGACGGGCGCGTACATCGGCGAGGAGTACACGCTGGCCCTCTCGGCGCTGGCGCTGCTGGAGGCGCACAAGCGATCGGGCGCGAGCCATCGGGGGCGGCTGGTGTTTGCGACCAACCTGAGCACGAGCCGGATGCTCGATGATGTTGCGGCGCGGTATGGCGCGGTGGTGCTTCGGACGCCGGTGGGGGAGGCGCACGTGGTGGCGGCGATGAAGGGCGCGGCGGCGTCGGGGGAGACGGTTGTGTGCGGGGGCGAGGGGAACGGGGGCACGATCTGGCCGCGGACGACGTATGTCCGCGACTCGCTGTCGGCGATGGCGCTGATCCTGTGGCTCATCTCGGAGCAGGGCCTGAGGCCGGGGCGGAAGACGCCGCTGAGCAGCATTGTGGCGTCGATCCCGGCGTACGCGATCGAGAAGCGGAAGGTGGACCTGGCCCGGCGCGAGGACGCGCTGCCGGTGCTGGAGCGGCTGGCGGGCCACTTTGGGGCGCAGGCGGTCGATCGGCGTGACGGCGTGTGGGTCAACATGACGTCGGGGCCGCTGGCGGGTCGTGCGTGGCTGCACGTTCGGGCGAGCAACACCGAGCCGATCATGCGGCTGATCGCGGAGGCGCCGACGACGGCCCAGGCCGGCGGCCTGCTGGATGAGGCGGCGGCGGCGATGGCGTAGGCGTGCCTTCGCACCTATCCTCTTCCCCATGCGCCCCTCCTACACACCCGGACAGCGTCTCCGCATCACGCAGCAGGTCCCGCACCTGGGCAACGGCGATCCCACGCTCGCGACCGTGGTTGGCCTTGTGCAAGCTCGATGGTTGCTCGGATA
>CAZBXF010000198.1:0-5961 GCA_964495635.1 uncultured Phycisphaeraceae bacterium | reverse complement strand
CGACCGACGGGATTTCGAGACGCAATCGGCGACCGGATTGCGTCGGCGGTGATGCCGTGCTGGGAGCACCAGGCGAGAAGCTCGCCGCGGCTCTTCACGCTCAGGCGGCTGTGGATGAGCTTGACGTACTGATGGACGGTGTGAGGGCTGAGATTGAGACGGCTGGCGGCCTGCTTCTCTGAATCACCCTCGATCAGGCATGCGAGCACGCCGCGCAGGCGAGCGGGCAGCTCAAGGACGGACGGGGCGGTCTCGAGCTTGGAGAGCCACGTCCCGAACATGGGTGCCAGGTGAGGAAGAAGGCGCTCGAACGCATCGCGCTCGGCCTCCGTGAACTGCGGCGCATCCGCATCCCGGTGGAAGCCGAAGCCGACGAACGCCAGTTGGCCCGTCTGCGGCGGCGGGGTCCAGCCGGGCACGGGCACCGCGGCGTACATGCAGCCGTCGACGTGGTTGGGCTTGCGCAGGCGGATGAAGTGCTCGGACGTGTACCACAGGTCGTCTGGGATGAGGTCCTGGCGACGGGCACACATCCAGCCGCGCGACTCCATCATCCGCACCGCCTCGACATGCGCGGGATCAGGATAAGTTCCGAGGTCCGAGAAGTACCGCTCAACGATGCGCTGCTCACGGGGCAACATCTCCCCGACCTGCATCGCATGATCGAGCTGAGGCGGATAGGTGCCGGGAGTAATCCGGATCTTCCCCGCGATGGCCAGCTTGAGGCCAAGCGACTCGCGCAGCCCATCAAGAAACGCCTTCACCTGTTCGGTCGGTGTTTTGGGCGCGTTGATGCACCGGAAGAGCGCGTGCGTCATGGCCTCGTGGGCCTTCACCACTTGATCTGCCATTCATCACCCCACTGAGCGCTCGGGAACACAATGGTTCACGGGCTCCACCGCGGGGATTTGAGAGATCCCCGTAGTGTAAACCCCTCCTCCATGCGACACTTGTACGCACCGCGAACCAAATAGTTGCTCAAATAGGGAGTCCCAAAACAGGGACTCCCTGTCTGCGAGTACTCCCGGTCGTGATGATCCATCGCGTGCGGACATGTGGTCGAAAGCTTCCTTCTCTCTGGTAACGGAGCGGAGTCCGGCGCGGCGCAGAATCGGTCGAGACTCCTTCGCCAATCAGAACAACCCCTGATCGCGATCCGATGCAGCAGCCGCCAACAGATTGGGCTCGAGGAAGGCGCTGGGGAACGGTCGCGGGTTGACTCGCGTGGCCCCGCGATGGTGGGTCCCGCCCGTTGCCCGAACGGCGACGCTCTCGCGCGGCCGGCACCTCTAGCAAGCGGGCCCGGGTACTTCCGTCACCCGGACCCACCCTCTCTCCCCCAGCGGACGACTGGCGTCTGGCTTGACCACTCTGGTCCGGGCCGTCTCCTCCACGGTCCGGACGCAGTGATCCCCGGCGCGGGCCCGCGGGCAGGGCTCGCACGTGCACGACATTCGTCCGTCACATCACGCGTCCGTCAGACGAACCAAGAACCGTCCCGATCACTCAGTGCTCCGTCCGTGCCCCACTTCGGCGGTGGTGCCGGCTGGTGTCGGGCGGCCGCCCAGGCTGGGTTGCGGTCGTGCCGGGAATCCGGCGCGCCGCGTGCCTGGACTGTCCTGACTCTCTCTGGCGTGGTGGTCCCTTGACCGGCCAAGCCGCGAGTCTCTACGCGACCATGGCGCTGTGCGGTTGCAACTTCTGGTTCAGAACCTTCGAGCTGCTGGACATCCCGCATTTGCAAGATGAGTCACACAAAATCTCGCGATGGATGCAATAGAAGCTCGGCGCCGTGATCGGGCCCGCGGTCACGGTGCGCGGCGACGGCGCCAAGGAGCGAGCCGCGTCATGATGCGCTCGCCGCGCGTGTGAGAAAAGAGACGCCGGCGGCGTTCTCGCGCGAGAACCCCAAGCAGTGCAAGCACATCGCGCGTGGGGAGCGTCTCCACAAGCGCGAGCGGGTGCGTCAGCGGGGGAGAGAGTGCGGGGCGCAGAGACCAGATGACCATCGACATCGGGAGCGTCGCGATCGACGGAGATGGTGTTGGGGTGCTCATGGGTGTGTGGGTTGGATGCCGCGCGGGGCGGCGGGGTTCGTGCGGAGTGGACGCTGGCTGCTCGGACTACGCGCGCGTGAAGGTGAAGTTTCCTCGATCGAATCCGACGGTGATGGCCTCGCCACTGCCGAGCTCGCCCGCGAGGATGCGCGTGGCGAGCGGGTTCTCGATGCGCTGCTGGATCGTGCGCTTGAGAGGGCGTGCGCCGAACTGCGGGTCCCAGCCTTCGACCGCGAGCTGGTGCTTGGCCTCGTCGCTCAGCGTCAGGGTCATCTCGCGATCGGCGAGACGCTTGCGCAGGCGGGCGAGCTGGATCTCGACGATGTGGCCGAGCTCCTCGCGCTTGAGCTGGTGGAAGACGACGACCTCGTCGATGCGGTTGAGCAGTTCCGGTCGCATGAGACCGCCGGACATCGTGGCCGCGGCCTTGGCCATGACGCCAACGACCTTGGACGGGAGACCCGCGGCCTTGCCGAGCTCTTCGGTCATGAGGCCTGCGGGGCCGCGGCGGAGCATCTCGCGGATGGCGGCCTCGATCTCCCAGTCCTCGGCGCCGCCGGCGGCGAGCTCCTGGATCTGGGCGCTGCCGTAGTTGCTCGTCATCACGACGATGGTGTTCTTGAAGTCAACCGTGCGGCCCTGGCCGTCGGTGAGGCGGCCGTCTTCGAGGACCTGCAGCAGCACGTTGAAGACGTCGGGGTGCGCCTTCTCGATCTCGTCGAGCAGCACGACGCTGTAGGGGCGGCGGCGGACGGCCTCGGTGAGCTGGCCACCCTCGTCATAACCGACGTAGCCGGGGGGCGCGCCAAGCAGACGCGCGACGGCGTGCTTCTCGCCATACTCGGACATGTCGATGCGGACCATCGCCTCTTCGGTGTCGAAGAGGAACTCGGCGAGCGCCTTGCACGTCTCGGTCTTGCCCACGCCGGTGGGGCCCAGGAACAGGAAGCTGCCGATTGGGCGGTTGGGATCGCTGAGTCCCGCGCGGCTGCGGCGGACAGCATCAGACACGGCCTTGACAGCCACATCCTGGCCCACGACGCGCTTGCGCAGCTGCTCTTCCATGCGTGTGAGCTTCTCGCGCTCGCCCTCCACGAGGCGCGAGACGGGGATGCCCGTCCAGCGGCCGACGATCTCGGCGATGGCCTCGGCGTCCACCTCTTCCTTCACGAGCGCATCGCCGCGGGCCTGGCGCTGCGTCAGGCTCTTCTCGGCGAGGGCGAGCTGCTGCTCGAGCTCGCGCATCTCGCCGTAGCGGATGCGTGCGGCGGCCTCGAGATCGCCACGGCGCTGGGCCTGATCAAGGGCGATCTGGCGCTGCGCGATGGACTCCTTGACCTTCTTGACGGCGTCGAGTTCCTTCTTCTCCTCGTCCCAGCGCGCGGTGAGGGCGCGGTTCTGCTCCTGCAGCTCGGCGAGCTCGCGCTCGACGCGGGCGAGTTCCTTGCTGGTAGCCCCGCCCTCCTGCGCGGCGCTCTTGCCACCACTGCCCGCCCCACCACCGCTCGGACCGGCGGTGCCACGCTCGATCTTCAGCGCTTCGCGCTCGATCTCGAGCTGCATGATCCTGCGGCGGAGCTCGTCGAGCTCGCCGGGCATGCTGTCGTTCTCGATGCGGAGCTTGCTGGCGGCCTCATCGACGAGGTCGATGGCCTTGTCAGGAAGGAAGCGGTCGGCGATGTAGCGGTGCGAGAGTGTGGCCGCGGCGAGGATGGCGCTGTCCAAGATCCGCACGCCGTGGTGGGCCTCGTAGCGGGGCTTGAGGCCACGCAGGATCGCGACGGTCTCCTCGACGCTGGGCTGATCCACCATGATGGGCTGGAAGCGGCGCTCGAACGCGGCGTCCTTCTCGACGTGCTTGCGGTACTCATCGAGCGTGGTCGCGCCGATGCAGCGGAGCTCGCCACGTGCGAGCGCGGGCTTGAGAAGGTTGCCCGCGCTGACCGCGCCCTCGGCGGCGCCCGCACCGATGATGGTGTGGAGCTCGTCGATGAAGAGGATGATCTCGCCCTTGGAGGCCTGCACCTCGCGCAGCACGGCCTTCAGCCGCTCCTCGAACTCGCCACGGAACTTGGCGCCGGCGAGGAGCTGGCCGACATCCAGGGCCATGATGCGCTTGTCGCGCATCCCCTCGGGGCAGTCGCCGTTGACGATGCGGAGCGCGAGCCCCTCGACGACGGCGGTCTTGCCGACGCCGGGCTCGCCGATCAGGACGGGGTTGTTCTTCGTGCGGCGTGAGAGGACCTGCATGCACCGCCGGATCTCCTCATCGCGGCCGATGACGGGATCGAGCTTGCCCTGCTGGGCCTTCTCCGTGAGGTCGATGGCGTACTTCTTGAGGGCCTCGAAGGAACCCTCGGCGGAAGCGTCGGAGATGTTCGAGACGCCGCTGGCGGCGCGGATGGCCTTCATCGCTTCTTCGAGCTTGGGACGCGTCGCGCCGACGAGCGCGAGGAGGTCCTTGGCGGGGCCGGCGACATCGGCACATGCGATCAGGAGGTGCTCGCTGCTGACGTACGAATCAGAGAGGGCGCGGGCCAGCTCATCGGCCTTGGTGAGGAGCTCCACGGTCGCGCGGCCTGTGGAGCCGGCGCTGCCACTGACCTTGGGAAGGCGGCCGAGCTCGGCCTCGATGACCTGGTTGACTCTGGCGGCGTCGATGCCGGCCTTGGTGAGAATGGAGGCGGGGGCTCCGCCGCGCTCCTTGAGCAAGGCACGCAAGATATGAAGGCCGCCTACTTCGGGGCTGGAGCGAGAGATCGCGTCGGACTGCGCGTCGGCGAGGGCCTGCTGGGCGGCGGTGGTAAAGCGATCCATGCGCATCGTGAAGCCTCCGAGGCCGCCCCGGGGCAGACCCGGGGAGACCGTCAGAAGTCACTTTGCAACGCGCATGCCAGAGACGGAGCGGGAGGATCGGCTCGCCGATGCCCAGGAGCACCATCAGTGAGGGTCGAATCGGCGGTCAACTGCCAAGGTGGCAGGGGCCCTGCGCGAGGGCGGCGTTAATGGAACGCAGAGGAAGACAGAGGGTGGGGGAGGAAGACGGAGAGGAGAGGGACTTGGGATTGGGGCGGGAGGAAGTGGTTGAGTGGTCGAGTGGTCGAATGGTCAAGTGGTCAAGTGGTCAAGTGCCTTCGGCTGTTGGTTGCCGCGAGCTGGAGTCGCATCGAAGACCATCGCTTCTGCGGCCCTAATGCACAGTCCTCGATGCGCCTTCTTCTCCGACCAAAGTCCCTTCTCTTCTCTGCTTCTCTCCGCTCTTCTCCGCGCCTCCGCGTTCGCATTTTTCCGGCCTTTAGTCCCCAGTGCCTTCCTCCGTCTTCCTTCCAATCCCTCCGTCTCCCTCTGCGTTCTAATGACGCCACCCCGCGCGATCATGCGTTTCCAAACGACTTCTCAGCCACCGCGATCGCCCTCGCCATCGCCGCGGCTTTGTTCACTGTTTCCTGGTACTCATCCTCGGTGTTGGAGTCGGCGACGATGCCGCCGGAGGCTTGGAGGTGGAAGGTCCAGATTGGTCCTGCGGCGAATGGTGGCTCGGTCGGCGCCACGATCGTGCGGAGGGTGAGGGCGATGTCCATCTGGCCGTCGAGACCGACGTAGCCGAGGCCGCCGCCATAGGGGCCGCGGCGGATGGGTTCGAGCTCGTCGATGATCTGCATCGCGCGGATCTTGGGTGCGCCCGAGATGGTGCCGACGGGGAGGGCGGCGCGCAATGCGTCCCAGCAGTCGAGCCCTTCGCGCAGCGTGCCCGTCACGGTGCTGCTGATGTGCATGACGTGGCTGTAGCGCTCTACTTCCATGACGCTCGGGAGCGTAACCGAGCCGGGCTGGGCGACGACGCCGACATCGTTGCGGCCCAGGTCCACGAGCATGATGTGCTCGGCGCGCTCCTTGGCGTCGG
>CAZBXF010000197.1:0-5969 GCA_964495635.1 uncultured Phycisphaeraceae bacterium | reverse complement strand
CGGTCCCGGGGGTGCTTGAGATGAACCCTTCGAAGTTCGGCCGCCTTACAGCTTGAACTGCTCGCTGAACTTCTTGATCGAGTCGTTGAGGCCCGTGAGCTTGCCCTTCCAGTCGTCCCACGTCTTCTGGAGCGAGGCGGTGTCGACATCCTTGAGGCCGGCGGCCTGATCCTTCAGCGAGTTGAAGGTCTTCTCGATCTCGCCCAGCGCAGAGGTCGCCGCGGGCTTCACCATCTCCGGGAGACCTGCGACCTTCTCCTTCAGGCCTGTGATCTGGGTCTGCGCGGTCTCGAGGAGCTTGGGCGCCTCGGCGAGAGCCTGCTCCTTGAGCTTGGCCATCGCGTCGCCAGCGGCCTTGGCGGCGTCTGCCGCGGCGGCCTGGGTCGCATCAACAGCACCCTTCGCCGCCTCGGTGCCGGCCTTCGCCGCATCGTTCACCGCCGCGGTCCCAGCCTTCGCCGCGTCGCTCGCGGCCTTGGTGCCCGCATCAACGGCCCCGGCCGCCTTGTCGATCACGCTCTCGCCGCCTTTCCCGGCCGGCGCAGATTTCTCTTCGCAGCCGATCGAGGCCAGACCAGCAACCATGATCAGAGCAGCAGTAACCTTGACGTTCATCATCGGACTCCTGTTGTCAGGGGAACCTCCCGGTGGCCACGACGGGCTCCGAGGTCCTCTGTGTGTGACACAACTTTCTGCGGATCGCAGCCGGAGAGTGTATTCTCGGCCCAAGAGCAATCGCGACGATGGTCGCGATTCCCGGCAGGAGGCCCGCTCGCGGCCTGAGTCCGGGCGGCGTGACGCGGCCGCGCTCCCAGCGGGTTGTGGCCGCGTGGCCAGCCGTTCTGGACAGCGTCCCGGCGCGTCAAAGCAAGGAGAACGTGATGGGAATCATCAAGGAGTTCCGCGAGTTTGCCCTCAAGGGCAATGTGCTGGACCTCGCAGTGGGCGTGATCATCGGCGGCGCCTTCGGCGGCATCGTGAACTCGCTCATCAAGGACATCATCATGCCGGTGATCGCAATCCCCGGCGGAGTAGATTTCACCAACAAGTTCCTCCCGCTTGACAGTAAGGTCCGCGCGGCCGTTGAGGCCAACCCGAACCTGACGCTCGAAGCGGCCCGCGCCGCCGGTCCGACGCTGGCTTACGGCTCGTTCGTGACGATCCTCGTCAATTTCCTCATCCTCGCCTTCTGCATCTTCATCGTCGTGAAGGCCTTCAACACGGCCCGCAAGCGGTTCGAGGCCGAGCAGCCCGCCCCTCCCCCGCCAGGCCCGACGGCCGAGCAGAAGCTCCTCACAGAGATCCGCGACCTGCTCGCCAAGCGCTGATCGGCGTTCCAGCCAGCCGAAACGACAAGAGCCCAGGGTCGCCTGACCCTGGGCTCTTCTGCTTTGTGTCCTCGGTCTGCCCTATTCCCTCGCGAGCGGCTCGGACGGCAGACGCGCTCGGATCAGGACTCGGCACCCTCGTCGGTGCCCTCATCGTCCGGACCATCCGCCTCGACCTGGGCCTCGATCTCCTTCTCGAGTTCCTCGATCGACTTCTCCTCCTCGACCTTCTCGCCCTTCGCGAGCTTGGCGGCCTTCTCGGCCTCGAGCTTGCGCTTGAGGCTCTCGACGCGCGGCTTGTCCGGAGAAATGATGATCGACGCCTGCTTGCCGAACCAGCGGGGCGGCTGCTCGAGCTTGCAGATGTCCTGCAGGCTCGTGAAGCAGAGCTTGAGGTTGTCAAGGCCCAACTCGCGGTGCGCGATCTCGCGCCCCTTGAACCGCTGCGTGAACATGACCTTGTGACCGGCCATCAGGAATCGCCGGGCCTGGTCGACGCGGATCTTGATGTCGTGCTCGTCAATCTTCACCGAGCGGCCCAGGCGAAGCTCCTTCATCTCCGTCGACTTGGAGGCGGCCCGCTGCTTCCGCTGCTTCTGGCTCAGCTCGTACTTGTACTTGCCATAGTCCATGATCTTGCAGACGGGCGGCCGCGCCTCAGGGGAGATCTCAACGAGATCCATCCCGAGCTCCATCGCCTTCTGCATGGCCTGGTTGGTCTCCATGACACCAAGCATCTCCTCCTCCGGGCCGATGACCCGGACGGGGGTGATGCGGATCATGTGGTTGACCCGCGTGCGCTGCACCATCGGACCCTGATCACGGCTGAATCGACCCATACGTTCGCTACAACTCCTTTCGTCCTTGCGAGGCGGGAGATACCGCCAACGCCGGACACCTTCGCCATCAATCCGCCAACAACGCTCCCGGCCCGACCTGGACCAGGAAAGAACGGTCACGACACATCCGTCGGCCAGCCGGCCCCCGGAGGGAAGACCCACACACGCGATGGACAGGTCCTGGCCTCATGGCCGGCCCGGTCGGGACGACCGGGCACTCTCGACCACGCCAGCAGAGACCGGATCGAACGCACATCGCCCGGGAACTGTGCCCGAGAGTCCGAAGCGCGCTGCGATCTCCGAGTCAAGCAAGCGGGAACTTCCAGATCAGCGCCCCGGGAGCACGGCCTCAGCCGCGATCCTCCCAGATTGCCATTCCGAACAAGGCTACCTATCAGAACCCTCCTTGGCAAGGGCCCGGACCGCGAAATGCCAAAATGGATGAAGTTCCATCTCCACCCATGCCACAGCCGGGCCCCGCACCGAGGGGCCGGAAGGCCCGAACTGCTGGATGGTCTGCCAGGACACCCTACTCGAGCGCCGCGGCACCCGAGATGATCTCGGTGAGTTCCGTCGTGATCTGAGCCTGACGGGCGCGGTTGAAGATCCGGGTGTACTTCTTTCCCGCCTTGCCGGCATTGTCCGTCGCGGACTTCATCGCGACCATTCGGGCGACGTGCTCGCTGACGATGGCGTCGTTGAAGGCCTGGAAGAGCAGGCTCTTCACGGCCGCCGGGAGCAGGTCGTTCAGGAGCTCCGTCGCCGACGGCGTGAACTCGTAGATCTGCTCTGTGGTGGAGGTCTTGGCCTGGGACTTCGAGGCGGCCGGCGGCTCGAACGGAAGCAGCTGCATGACCGTCGGCACCTGGCGCCCGGCGGAGATGTACTTCATCGAGACAATGCGGACCGAGGAGATCTCACCAGAAAGGAATCGCTGGGTGTACTCCTCGGCCAGCGCCCGGACCTTGTCGTAGGTGGGCTTATCGCCGAACTGCGTGTGCACGCGGGCAACGTTCACGTTGGCGAACTTGAGGAAGCCCACACCCTTCTTGCCGACGGCGTCGATCGAGCCCTGACGCGCGGCGGGGTTGTTCTTCAGCATCGCCATGAAGGCGCGGAGCACCGAGCCGTTGTAGGGCCCGCAAAGACCACGATCGGAGGTGATCACCAGCGACAGCTCCTTGCCGCCGGGCTTCCCGGGCTGAAGGAGCGGGTGGGTCGTGTCACCCAGACCGCTCGCGAGCTGGCCCACAAGCTCGAAAAGCGCCTCGCTGTAGGGCTTGCCCGCCACGGCCAACTGCTGGGCGCGTGCGAACTTGCTGGTAGCAATCATCTGCATCGTCTTGGTGATGCGGCGGATGTTGCCGACGGCCTTGATGCGCTTCTTGATCTCGCGAGTCTTGCCCATAGGGAGGCAAGGATAGGACACACGGAAGCGTCCGGGGCAAGTTCGACAGCCAGGTTCGCGGCGACCGAGTTCGGGCCAGGCCGAAGCGCGCCGCGGAGGAGCCCGGCCGATCGGGGTTCAGGCGGGGGCAATGTCAAGGTTGCCGGCAGGGGTGCTGGCGGGGGGTGCTGGCGGGGGGTGCTGGAACGGACTGACCCAGGTGCCAGACCGGCCGCCAGAAATGAACCTGGCGCGGCCCAGCACCAGCCCGGAGGCTCCGGCTACTTGACCTTCACGAGGCGCACCAGCTCCTCGGCGCCCTCGGAGAGGGTGAGACCCTTGCCGCCGTCGGTCAGTTTCGCTGAGTTCACCCGCGAGAGAAGCTTGGTGAAGGTGCCCTCGACCTGCATCGCCTCGTCGGGACCGGCCATCATGGTGGTCGCAGCGGGCCCCATCTTGAACTCACCCTTGGCCAGCGAGGCAAGATCAAGCTTGGACATCAGCCGATTGACGCCCGCAAAGCCCGAGACGCTGCCGTCCTCGCCGAAGGTGAGCGATGGGACCTTGGACCCCTTGGGCAGCATGTCCGCGACGGACTTACCAGCAAGCGACTCCACGTTCCAGTCGCCCAGAAGCTGCGTGATCGTGGGCATCAGCGACTCCACGGCAGACCCTCCGGCACCGCCTCCACCGCCGGAGGCGCAACCTCCCAGAGGTGCGGCAGCCAGCATTGAGAGGCCCAGAGCGACGGCAACGGTGAGCTTGGTCATGCCGCAATCCTACCAGAGGACCAGCGCGCATGCCGCCACTCCCCGGTGGCCGAGTCATGCCATGCCCGCCTCCCCGCCCCACTACTTCCCGGCGTAGTCGATGATCCTCGCAAGCTCGCTGCGGAGCTGCGACCGCACCACCACGCGATCCACCAGCCCGCTCTTCATGAGGAACTCGCTGCGCTGGAAGCCCTCGGGCAGTTCCTGACGAATCGTCTGCTGGATCACGCGCGGCCCCGCAAAGCCGATCAGCGCGTTGGGCTCGGCGATGATCACATCGCCCAGCATCGCAAACGACGCCGTCACGCCGCCGGTGGTCGGGTCCGTCAGAACGCTGATGAAGAGGCCGCCCGCGTCGTCATATCGCGCGAGGGCCGCGGAGGTCTTGGCCATCTGCATCAGGCTCAGGCCCGATTCCTGCATGCGCGCGCCGCCGGAGCAGCTCACGATGATCAGCGGAAGGCCATCGGAGGTCGCCTGCTCGATCGTGCGGGTGATGACCTCGCCCACAACGCTCCCCATCGAACCCATCATGAACGTCAGGTCGAGGCAGCAGACGTACGTCTGGCGGCCCTTGATGAAGAGGCGGCCGGCCTTGATCGCGTCCTGGCAGCCGGTCTTGATCTGCTCCGCCAGCAGCCGGTCCTTGTACGCCTTCAGGTCCTTGAAGCCCAGAGGGTCGGTCGGAAGAAGGCCGGAAAAGAGCTCCTCGAAGGAGCCCGCATCGGCAAGCTGCTCAACACGCTGCGTCGCGGAAATGCGGTGGTGGAAGCCGCACTCAGGGCAGACGTTGAGGTTGGCCTCAAGGTTGCGGCGGTAGACCATCTTGGTGCAGCCCGTGCACCGGAGCCACAACCCCTCTGGAATATCGCTCTTGCGCTCGGGCAGCACCTGCTGCCAGGTGCGGGCGACTTCCTTCTTCTTGAGCTCAGCCATGCGCGTGTCCTGTGTGGCCTGTGCCTTGGGTGCCCCGCCACTCCGTGGCGGGTGTCTGGCGGCACCAGCCTCCCGGCCGGTGCCTTCATCTGAGCAACCCGCCCTTCCATGGCGGGCCCGACCTTCGCCACGCCATGCTTGGGAAGAAGGCGTGTTCAGATCTGGTGAACGAGGGGAAGTCTATCAGGGTCGGACGACCTGCGCGCACGCGACCGTACGAACTCCTACCATGACTCGACAGGCATTGGCCCCAACGGGGCATCCGAGGCAGCTGAGTCAGGGAGGCGAAGCGATGGAGAAAGCACTCGAACGGGATGCGTTTGACAAGATCCAACTCGCGTACTCAGACGTGGACCGGAATTTCTATAGCCTCTTGGACAGGGGGTCTGGTGCCTCCAAGCAGGCTGTAGACGAGGCGGAGCGGGCGTTGGGTTGCCGCTTTCCACCCTCGTTTCGGCTCTACCTGGAGGAGCACAACGGCGGGTGTCTTGGTGATGAACTGTTTGGTCTGACCGGGATGCGCGACTATTCGGATCTGGTCTGGCGCACGCTGGAGGAGCGAAAGACCCGCAACAAGATGAATCCCTACCCGCGGGACACCGACATCCCCATCATGTCTTCGGATGAGTGGAGCTTCTACATCGACACGACCTTGCCGGATCACCGGGGCGAGTGCCCCGTCTTCGTGCACGACATTGGCCAGTACGAG
>CAZBXF010000196.1:0-6019 GCA_964495635.1 uncultured Phycisphaeraceae bacterium | reverse complement strand
CACTCCGGCGATCCCGATGATGTCTTCATGTGGTGGCCCATCACCGGCAAGGTCCTGCCCGATGGCACCACCACCAGCGGCGCAACGATCCCCACCGGCCGCTTCACCTTCCGCGCTGTCCCCGGCGACATCAGCGCCTTCAACCGCGACGCCGCACGCCCCGCCTCCGAGGGCGGCCCGCCGCACGACATCACCGCCCTCTCCGTCCGTGCCTACGCCGATGTCTCGGATCGCTACGTCCTCTCGCGCTGCGGCAGCTCTTTCGGCGAGGGATACGGCCCCAAGCTCGTCTGCCGCGCGGGCGATGAGTCCATCCACTGCTTCAACTGCCTCAAGCCCGCGAAGGTCCGCATCGCAGTCCCCGGCAAGCGCACCAGCGCGTTCCTCACGATGGGCCTCCTCCTCGGCAAACCCGCGATGGAGCACGATGCCCGCTTCATCGAGATGCCCTTCGACCAGATCATCCCCGCCGTCTCGCGTGGCCAGGTCGATGCGGGCCTCGTGATCCACGAGGGCCAGGTCACCTTCGCCGATGCGGGCCTGCGCGAGGTCGAGGACCTGGGCCGGTGGTGGGGGGGCCGCACCGGCGGCCTGCCGCTGCCGCTCGGCGTCAACGCGATCCGCACCGAGCTCGAAGCCCGACACGGCAAGGGCACGCTCCTCGAACTCTCTGACATCCTCAGCAGCTCACTCAACCACGCCCTCGCCCACTGGGACGAATCCATCGACGCGACGATGCCCTTCGCAATCCTCAACGCCAAGACCAGCGGCATGGCCCCACCCAGCCGCGAACGCGTCGAGCACTACGTCCGCATGTACGTAACAAAGCTCACCAGCGACATGGGCGACAAGGGCCGCAGCGCGATCGAACGCCTCCTCGAAGAAGGCGCCAGCGCCGGCCTCTGCACCAAGCCCGAATCGATCCGCGTGGTCTAGAAAGAACTGCCGACAAACCACCTACCCTCCCCACCATGCTTCTCCACAAGACTCCCTTTGGCGTCTCCATCCAGTCTCCCTCGGGCCTGCTTGCGATCCCGCTCATCATCGGCATTGGCCGCAACTATGCCGAGCACGCGCGTGAGCAGGGGGCCGAGCTTCCCACGCGCCCGATGGTCTTTACCAAGCACGTGACCTCACTCGCCCTCGCGGACACCGACATCATCGTCCCCAAGGTCTGTCAGGATCGCCCGCAGGTGGACTTTGAGGCCGAGCTTGGTGTCGTCATCGGCACCGGCCCGCAAGGCCAGCCGTGCAGGGACGTGCTGCTCGACCGCGCCCTCTCCTTCGTTCTTGGCTACTGCAACGCCAACGACGTCTCGGCCCGCTGGTGGCAGAAGGACGGCTCCGGCGGCCAGTTCACCCGCGGCAAGAGCTTCGACACCTTCTGCCCCATCGGCCCCGAGGTCGTTCCCGCCAGCGCGATCAAGGACCCGCAGAATCTCGCCGTGCGCTGCCGCGTGAACGGCAAGACGATGCAGGACGGCAACACCAAGGACATGATCTTCAGCGTCGCGGCCCTCATCGCCGACCTCTCCCGAGGCTCAACGCTCGCGCCCGGCACACTCATCGTCACCGGCACCCCCTCGGGCGTGGGCTTTGCCCGCACGCCACCAATCTTCCTCGCCGACGGCGACACGGTCGAGGTCGAAGTCGAAGGCCTGGGCACACTCAAGAACAAGGTCCGCTTCGAGTAGGCAGGCAGCATCCCACTCATCCTCTTCTCTGCGTTCCTCCGCTCCCGGCCGCGCCTCCGCGTTCTGCATTTCTCTTCCGCAGCGCCTTCTCTCCCTATCATCCCTCCTTGGCCAAGAAAAAGGACAACGAAGGCACGGAGACGATCGCCGAGAACCGCAAGGCGCGGTTCGACTACGCCATCGAAGAGACCCTCGAGTGCGGCATCATGCTGCAGGGCTCCGAAGTCCGCAGCGTGCGCGACAAGCAGGTCTCGATCCAGGAGGGGTACGTCTCCGCGCGTGAGAACCCTCTGTCGCTCACGCTCCACAACGTCAACATCGGCGAGCTCGCCCACGCGGCCCACAACACCGGCCACAAGCCCAAGCGCACCCGCGCTCTCCTTGCCCACAAGAAGGAGATCATCAAGCTCGCGCGCAAGATGGCCATCAAGGGGTACACGATCGTTCCCCTGTCGCTCTACTTCAAGAACGGCTACGCGAAGGTGCTCGTGGGCATCGGCAAGGGCAAGACGCGCAACGACAAGCGCGACAGCATCAGCCAGCGCGAGGCCAAGCGCGACATCGATCGCGCGCTCTCGAAGCGCCGCAACGCGTAGCCGCCCGCGCGGCAGATCCCGCCGCTCACTTCACGCCAGCGCCTTGCGGATCGCCGCGACCTTTTCCAGCGTCGCCACCGCCGTGGGCAGGTCGAGCATCGTGCTCGCGTCCGACATCGCGCGCTTGGGCTCGGGGTGGCACTCAATGAAGAGTGCATCAACGCCCGCCGCGACCGCGGCCCGGGCCAGCAGCGGCGCACGGTCCGGCCTGCCACCCGTCGTCTCGCCCGCGCCGGGCAGCTGCGTCGAGTGCGTCGCATCAAAGCAGACCGGCAAGGTCGGCCCCTCTGCACTCGCACGAAGGTCCATCATGTCGCCCAGCCCAAGAAAGTCGTTCACGAGGCGGCCATAGCCGAAGGTCGTGCCGCGCTCGGTGAGCATCGCGTTGACGCACCCGGCCTCCGCGAGCTTGCGGACCGGCTGGGCCATCTCGTGGGGCGCGAGGAACTGCCCCTTCTTGACGTTCACCGCGCGCCCGTGCTTGGCCGCGGCCTCGCCCGCCGCGAGGAGCAGGTCCGTCTGGCGGCAGAGAAACGCCGGGATCTGCAGCAGATCGATCCGCTCCGCCGAACGCATCGCCTGCGAAGGCTCATGAATGTCCGTCGTCGTCGGCACGTTCAGTCGCTGGCCGATGGTCGCGATCCACTCGAGACCCTTCTCGAGCCCGGGCCCGCGCGGCGACCGGATGCTGCTGCGGTTGGCCTTGTCGAAGCTCGCCTTGAAGACGTACTGGAGTCCAAGCCGCACGCACGCGTCACGGATCGTCGTGCCGATCTCCATGCCAAGCTCAATGGACTCGAGCACGCAGGGGCCAGCGATGATGGTGAGCGGGCGCGACTGCGCGACAGTCACGCTCGATCCGATGGTGCAGGGTCGTTGCATCCGGCCAGCGTAGGTGGCCGGGCCCGCTGGCCGCTAGGCCGCGGTCGCGGAGGGCCGAGTCGAAACGAGGCGGGCGGCCTCGACGATGGCCTTGAGCCAGCGATGATCGCCGCGGGCAAGGTCGGACTTGGGAATGATCATCTGAGCACCCGCCGCCGCCGCCCGAGTCCTTGTCGCCTCGTCCACGACGGAGGCCATGAGCACGCACGGTCCGCGGAAGCGCGGGTGGCCCGCCCGGAATTCCCGCACAAAGTCGACGCCGCTCATCCCCTCGAGCCGGACGCTGGCCACGACAACATCGAAGGTGGACGCACGCGCCGCCTCCAGCGCGGCCTCGGCGGTGTGCATGATCGTCGGGACGATCGTCGCGTGCTTGCTCAGCAGCATGGAGATCATCTCGCACGCCAGCACGTCCTCATCCAGGATCAGGACCCTGAGCCCCGCACCGGCCGGCGCCTCCGCCGGCCGCGACGCCTGTGAAGTCTCTCCCAGGACACGGATCGGATGGACGCGGTTGCGCCCGGCTCGCTTGGCGGCGTAGACGCCCTCGTCGGCGGCCTGCGTCAGCTGGTCCGGGCTCCAGGCTGCGCCACCGGTTCCGGGCTCGACGGACGCGACGCCCAGGCTGATCGTGATGGGGAGCGTCATCGGCACGCCGTGGGGCGTGAGATCGAACGGGGTCTTGCAGATGGACTGGCGCAGGAGCTCGGCGATCTTCGCGGCCTTGTCGAGCCCCACCTTGGGCAGCAGGATCGCGAACTCCTCGCCGCCGTAGCGACAGACGACGCCGACGCGCGACGCGGCGTCCGAGAGACGCTTGGCCAGCTCGATCAGCACCGCATCACCGGTCTGGTGACCGTGCGTGTCGTTGACGCTCTTGAACTTGTCCGCGTCGATGAAGATGAGCGAGAGAGGTTCCTTGACGGCCAGCGACTCGGCGTGCAGGGCGCGAAGACGCTCGGTGTAGTGGGCCCGGTTAAACGCGCCCGTCAGGCCGTCGGTGATCGTCTTCTTGACGAGCTCGTCGGCGGTGCGGCGGAGCGTGGCCTGCTCTTCCTGCACGGCCTCCTGCGCGTCGATCATCTGCTCGTGAGCCTCGCGCAGGATCGCGGCGGTGTCGGGACGCTGGCCCATCGCAAGGTCGAGCACCTTGGCCAGCTCCGAGGCGCCCCTCGAGGTCTGCTGCACCAGGTCGCGGGCCTGCGCGGCGTCGAGCCCGAACCAGGCACGGCTCTTCACGATGAGCTGACCCAGCTTCTTCTGCGGCTCGGCGACGGTGAGGGCGCCGGAGATCAGCGTCGAGAGGTGAACGATTCGGACCAGCCGCTCGTGCTCGGGGAGGCACTTCTCCGGATCGTGGTGGCGTCCGACGCACTCGACAAGCTGCGCCGGGAACTTCCAGCGCTCGGCCATCATCTTTCCTGCGGTGGCGTGGTCGAAGCCGAGCTTCTCCTTCTCCATCGATGCGAGCGTGTCGTGGTCCGCGGCGCCGGCGTCGAGCACGTCGGCGTACTCATCCCGCAGGGCCGTGAACGCCGCGAGCATGCCGATGTCCTGCAGCATCGCGCCGACGAAGGCCTCCTCGGGATCGCAGGCCCGCGTCGTGGTGGCGAGGGCGCGTGCCCCGGCGGCACCGAAGACGGCGCGGCGCCAGTAGGACTCGAGGTCGAAGCGAGAGTCCGATCGGAGGGCCTTGGTCGTGTCGACCAGGGAGAAGCCAAGCACGATGGCCTTCACGGCGTTGAGGCCAAGCATGCTGCACGCGCGGGAGATGCTCGGGCAGGGCTGGCTCAGCGCGTAATAGGCAGAGTTGATCGTCTTGAGGACCTTGGCCGTCAGGGCCGGGTCGTTCTGGATCGTCTGCGCGATCCGTGAGATCGAAACGTCGGGATCCCGCGTCAGTTCAACAACCTTCAGCGCCACCGCAGGAAGCGATGGCAGCTTCGGGCAACTGATCACGCGTTCGAGCTGCGTTGGAGGCATGGTTCGGGAGTCCGACTGCTGCGGAGCACGCACACCGGACCAAGGGAAGCGCTCCTCCGCGGCATCCCTGTTTCCGGTGGAGATACATCGGATCAGGGGACGCTTCGAATCAGCCTCAATCGTTCCCCTTGTCAGGTATTCCGGCCTAACTGGGGGGGCTGCGCGGGTGGGGGCTGCTAAGGGCTGGTGAATACTGCATCTGCGCGACGGCGGGCGAAATGCCCCATATCTCGCAGGATCCGGTAACCAGACGATCCGAAGAGACTGTGGAGTCGTAGAAACTGCCGAAGATCGCCCCGGGAAGTCGATCAAGTGAGATCGGCGTTTGGTGAGTCCGCGGCAACCGTCCTCGCACCGTCCGTGGCCAGCCACGTGGTGCGGCAGAACATCGGAGCTTCAGGATGCACAAGCCCACCAATAAGCAGCGTTCGAGGTCAGGCGGCGGTAACTCCGCCGGCTCGAGGCCGGTCAAGCACTCAGTCTCGCCCCTGGGCGCAATCGGGCCGGATCGACTCGCGGACGCGGCCGTCGCCGCGCTCAAGGCGCGCGTCGAGCACGCGGACACTCACGGCGGCATCGAGGTTGATCCCGCCGAACTCGTCGGGACGCCCGAGCAGCCGGAAGTTCTCGCGGCGTTCACGCGTGATGAGATCGTTGCGGCGTGCGCGTTCCTGCGACGCATCGGCGTGATCGAGGGTCGGCGCCGGGCGGCGTGAGAGCGGCTCTGTCCTGAAATCTACGGTCCGACCGCACCCGATGTCATCAAGTATGCCGAACCCCGCGCCACCATGCTGGCCACGATCGCGGCACCGTAAAGATACTTCAGACGTTCGTCCTCGCACTTGACGAGCAACCAGACGAGCG
>CAZBXF010000195.1:0-6022 GCA_964495635.1 uncultured Phycisphaeraceae bacterium | reverse complement strand
ACCGGCCGATCCCCGTCGTTGATGACCTGCACGCGATCCTGCGGGCGATGGGTGTGGAGCCGAGGTGAAGAAGGAAGGCAAAGAGAGGGAAGAGAAGAAGATTGAAGGTTGGGTAGAGGCAGGCGGGACGCCTGCCCCACTAGCTGGTGTAGGACGGGAAGAGAAGACACCCGCCACGGAGTGGCGGGCCAGCCAAGGCATCCGAGTCACTGATCACAGTTCGCACAGGCCCTGCACGATCGCTCGCGCGAGGAGCTGGGCGTCGATGAGGTCGGCGTTCTCGTCGAGGTTGAGGTCGCCGTCGAGCCAGTTGGGCTCGGGCGTCAGGATCCCGACGAAGACCTGCGCCATCTGCTGCGCATCGAGGAGGTCGACGTTCTCGTCGCGGTTGTAGTCGTAGTTGCAGAAGCCGCAGATGACGCAGCCGTCGATGGTGAGGAGGACGCTGTTGCCCAGGTACTGCACGCTGGCGTCGATGCCCAGCTGGGGCGGCTCGACGATGACGCTCGAGAAGGTCCCCGTGCGGCTGCCGGTGCTGGTGAGGATGACGAACTGGTCGCCGGGCGTGATGACGTAGTTGGTGCCGATGACGACGCGGAGCGTGCCGTTGATGGCGGCGGGGCCGATGACGCTGAGGATATCGGCGTCGTTGCTGCCGGTGCCGTTGAGGTCGATGCGGAGCGTGGAGGCGGTGGTCTGCGTGAGGCCACCCTCGATGGTGAGGGAGGGACGCGGATCGATCACGCCGCCGGTCTGGTTCACGATGCTGTCCACCAGCCCATCGCCGGCGAGCGTGCCGCCCTGGAGCTGGAAGTTGTCGCTCACGACCTGGAACTCGCCGTTGGAGAGGATGGTGCCGCCGGTCTGGACGACGGTGCCGCTGGCGCGGTTGAAGAGGCGTCCGGCATCGACCTGGATCAGGCCGGCGGCCTGGGTGAAGCCGCCGCCCGAGGAAGTGATGGTGCCCGTGCCGCTCACGCTGACCTGGCCCTCGTTGGTGAAGCCAGCGCCGGACGGGTTGAGCGTGAATCCTGGCGCGAGGTCGGCGAGGATGAGTCCCTGGTTGGTGAAGGCTGTCTGGCCGAGACCGAGCTGGCCGGCGCCGCGGAGTGTCACGCCGGGGGCGAGGAGCAGTCGCCCGTTTCCGGTTTCGGAGTAGACGCGGTGGGCGACGTTGTTCATCTGGATCTGGCCGGTGCCGCCGAAGGTCGTGGTTCCGTTTCCGATGATGATGATGTCGCAGGTTGTGGCGCCGCCAAAGTTGACGATGCCGTTGATGGTGTTGGTGCCGCCCGCGCGGAAGGAAGCGCCGGGCGCGATGTTGATGTTGCCGCTCTCGAGCGTGAAGTCCTGGAGAAGGGGCTGCTGGGAGTCCACGATGATCGCTCCCGAGCCGGTGTCGGCGAAGACGCCGCCGGTCAGGTTGCAGCCATCGAGGTCGAGGTTGCCGGAGCCGGTGACTTCGAGGCGGCCCTGCTCGTTGAAGACACGCCCGCGCAGCTGGGTGAGGCCGGAGCCGGACTGGCGGATGACGCTGTTGTTGTCGGTGCCGCCCGAGCCAGGGTGCACGATGAGCGTGTCGGCGGTGTCGTTCTCCACGAGGCTGTTGAGCGAGAGGGTGGTCTGACCAATGCCGAACTGGCCCGCGCCGCGGAAGGGCAGGTTCAGGACGAACGTTCCAAGACCCGTATCAGAGAAGATGCGGTTGTTGGGCGAGTCGCTGGCTCGAAGCTCGCCGGCGCCGCCGAAGGAGGTGGGGACGTTGCCCGCGATGATGAGATTGGTGACCGAGGCCGTGCCCACCTGGTTGAGCGTGACGCTGCCGTTGATGACGTTCTGGCCGCTGAAGCGAGCCGAGAAGCCGGAAGGAATGCGCAGCTCGCCGGACTCGAGCAGGATGCTCTGCAGGTTCGGCTGCGCGCTGTCGGCGATGAAGACGCCTGCGCCGGTGTCGGCGAGGATGCCGCCCGAGATCGTGCAGCCGTCGAGGTCGACGTTGCCGGGGCCGGTGACTTCGACGCGGCCAGACTCGTTGAAGACGCGCCCGCGAAGCTGGGTGAGCCCGGTTCCGGACTGGCGGATCGTGGCGTTGTTGGTCGTGCCGCTCCCACCGGGCGAGATCACAAGGATCGCGGCGGTGTCGTTGTCAACCAGGTTGTTCAGCGTGAGGGTCGTCTGTGCGAGGCCGAGAAGGCCCGCGCCGCGGAAGGGGATGTTGAGCACGAGCGTTCCGAGGCCGGTCTCGGAATAGAAGCGGTTGGTGGCCGACGCGTTGGCGCGGAACTGTCCGGTGCCGGAGAAGGTGGTGGTTCCGTTCCCGGTGATGATGGCGTCGGAGACGCCGGTGGCGGAGTTGAGCGTGATGGTGCCGTTGATCTGGTTGGTGCCCGTGAGGCGCAGCGCCGAAGAGTTGGCGATGCGCAGCTCGCCCTCGCTCAGGAGGAAGTTCTGGAGGTTGGGACCGCTTCCATCAACAAGCAGGAAGCCGGTTCCGAGGGCACGCAGCGTGCCGCCGGTGTGGTTGCCGGTGTCGAAGTCGACGATGGAGCCGGTCTGGGCGGTGATGAAGCCGCCGGCGTTGCTTGAGTTGCCGCGAAGGACCAGCGTGCCGCCGTTGCGTGCTTCGAGCGTGCCGGCGTTGGTGAGTCCGGTGCCGCTGGAATGGACGATCATGGTCGCGGCGTCGGCGGAGATGGTGGAGAGGTTCGCGACGTTGATCGCCGTCTGGTTGAGGCCGATCTGGCCGCCGCCGCGGATGCTGCTGCCATTCGTGAGCGAGAGCGTGGCGAGCCCGGAGCTCGAATAGACGCGGTTGCCGGAGGAGCTTGAGAGGATGATCGAGGGGCCAGCCAGAACGACGGGGTTGTTCCCCTGCAGGAAGAGGTCGGTGGCGCCCGGGCCGGACTGCTCGAGTCGGAACTCGCTGGCGGCGGTGCCCAGCGTGGTCCCCTGAATGTTCAGGCTGGAACCGCTTGGGAGGCGGACGATGGCGTTGTCGAGCGCGGTGTTGACGAGTGCGGCACCCGAACCGTTCGGGCTGATGAAGGAGCCAGCGCCGATGGTCTGGAGGATGCCTCCGTTGACGGTGCCCTCGACCTGGACAACGCCGCCGTTGACGGCGCGGAGGGTGCCGGTGAGGGGTCCGACGCTGAGGTTGTTGGTGGTGTTTCGGAGGATGAGGGTGCCGCCGTCGGCCTCGAGCGTGCCGCGGTTCTGGGTGTTGCCGCCACCGGGCTGGATCAGGAGCGTGTTGGTGGGCAGTGCACGGAAGACGCCGCGGTTGTCGATGGTGGTCTGTCCCAGGCCGATCGAGCCGCCACCCTCGAAGATGATCTCGTTCTGGATGGTCGCGAGGCCATTGGAGGACCAGACACGGTTGTTGGGGTTGCCATTGAGGAGGACACGGCCGGGCGTTCCACCACCAGCGCTGAAGATCACGGGACCGGAGCCATCGAGGAGCAGGTCGCACGCGCCGGCGCCGGCTTGGTTGAGCTCAAGCAGGGCCCCGTTGGAGATCGTGACCAGCCCTGCGCCGACGGCAGAAGTCGTGGAGCGAACGCGGAAGACCGTGGCCGGGGCCAGTCGCAGGCGCGCGGTGTTCGTGAGCTGGAGCGCGTCGACCTGAATGTTGGCAGCGGTCTGATCGCAGACGAGGCCACCGCCGATGACCGGGGCATAGAAGATCCCACCGGTGTTGTTCGGCACAACGCCGCCGTTCCAGTTGGCGCCGACCGTGTAGCTCGTGCTGACGGAGCCGTTGAAGACGACCGACGTGGGCTGGGCGTGGGCCATGCCCGCGGCGAGCGCCATCGCGGCGCAGATGCTCAGCGGCCGGGCGCGGAGCGCGAGAGAACGACGGCCACCCTGGTTGGACTCGGTCAACGCAATCGCCATAACGCAACTCCTCTCAGACTCCGGACGGTCGGTTCGAACCTTCCTCGTGCCTCCGCCGATCGTGACACCTGCGCCACGCCGGCCGACGCGCGCTTCGCACCCCCGCTCCCTCATGACGCGAGCACCGATCCCGTGGGACGCTCTCCGTCCCGGGAACTGAGCAGAATACCTCAGTCGCAGGCCGAGGACGCGTGAAACTCGCGTGAATCCCGCACAATTGCCCTTCGCCGCGGGCGAGGGGCGTGTCCGTCGGGCCGCAATCAGCCATCTGTTTGGTGCTGAGCACGGGGCCACACTGGGCCGCTCGCCGGATGCCGGGTGTTATCCGACCGTGGAGATGAGCTTGGTTTCGCTCGGCGCGTCGAGGTTGATCACCATGTACCGCAGCGCATCGACGGCGTGGTCCCACCCCTCACCCTTCACCGGCTCGATGGCCTCCGGGTTGTTC
This sequence comes from uncultured Phycisphaeraceae bacterium, assembly GCA_964495635.1. GTDB lineage: Bacteria > Planctomycetota > Phycisphaerae > Phycisphaerales > UBA1924 > JBBASU01. Next base: position 1,680 of record CAZBXF010000195.1, on the reverse strand, counting down.
GCGGGGTAGCGGTACCGCTCGAGCGACTCGATCAACCGGGTGCAGCGTTCATGGACGTAGAGGCGGGGCGGCTCCTGGCTCGCGGGCGCCAGCCGCGCACGCACGTAGACGAGGCTGGCCTGCACGCGCAGCGCGCGGGCCCGCACCTCGAGCCCGACCTTCCGGATCACCTGCGCGTTGGTGATGCCCGTCTGCTGGTTCCTCGAGAGGCCCGCGGGGTCGATCGCGACGAACTCCGGCGCCGGCCAGCCGAGCGCTGCCGTCACGCCCGGCGTGCCCTCCCTCGCGAGGCCGGCCCGCAGGTGCCTGGCGTGCTCGCTGAGCGGCTCATCAGGCACCACACGCTCGTCCACGATCCAGAGCGTGCCATTCTCATCGACCGCGCCCCACAGGATCGCGGTGTCGCCGCGGATGCCAAAGTCCATCCCCACCACCCAACGCAGCCCCGTCCGGCGCAGGGTCGCGTCGAGCACGCCCCGATCGCGCGCCATCGCCGTGCTGCTCGCGAAGCCCGGCCCGCTCGTGTCCGTCACGACGTGGCGCACCCGCTCGAATTCCGGAAGGACAGAGTCGCTCCGGCGCGTGCGGATGCAGAGCATCTCCGACTTCCACACGGACTCCGGCACGCGCCGCTTCATCGCGAGCGCGTCGCCGACCTCGACATGCCCTGCCTCCTCGGGCCCGCGCGTCTTCGCTCGTCCGCGGCACTCTCCCCACAGCGTGCAGCGTGGCACGCCCTCGGGATGCTCCGGCGTCGCCTCGCCGCGGCAGGCGTGCTCGGCGCCGCAGTGCGCGAGCACGTCCACCACGCCCCAGCGGAAGAGCCGGCGCTGCCCCTCCCGAGCCTCCTTCACCACGGTGTGCATCACGCCGTGGGGGAGGTGCATCGTCGAGAGGCACTCGACGCTCCCCCGCACGCGCACGCCCCCGAGCGTCGCGCTCCGCGTCGTCAGCTGGGCCGCCTCCCAGACCTCGGGCCTGAAGAGATCGACCTCATCGCACCGGAGCTTCTGCACGCGCGTGCCGCGCACCGATGTCTGCGACTGGGCCAGCAGCTCAACCACCGAGCCGTTGCGAAGCCGCAGCCTCGACTCCGTCAGCTGGCCCACCTGCGCGGCGATGACTTCCGTGAACTCCGTCGGGCCATCGTCCGCCGCGTGGGCACCCACGAGCCGGCGCAGGTGCGCGTGCATGCGACGGCTCTGCTCCAGCGAGCCTCCCAGGATGCGGATCTCGATGCCGGGCTTGTAGAGCATGTCGAGCAGGGTGGCCACGGCACCCAGGAACGTCTTTCCGCCGCCGCGATTCGCCCACACGACGCAGTCACGGGTCGGCACCGGCGCGTCTCGATGCGCAGATGCCTGTGCAATCCCCGGGGCGGCGCCGGCGAGCGCCACATCCAGCGGATCCTCGAGGAACGCGAAGCAGAGGTAGTCCAGCGGCGTCGAGTGCCCATCCACCACCGCGCACGTCGGCACCGAGATGCCAAGGACCGTCCGGAGCCAGTGCCGCATCGCCTCCCGCGATTGTGGCATCTCCGGCAGACCATCCGGACCCAGCAGCGCCGGGCGGGGAGTCACACCCGCGGCGCCACGCGGCCCCGGAGGAGGCTTCCGCCGCACGCGCGCCCCGCTCCCTCCGGCAGCCCCAGACTTCGCCTGCCGCTTCTTTGCCATGCGT
>CAZBXF010000194.1:0-6028 GCA_964495635.1 uncultured Phycisphaeraceae bacterium | reverse complement strand
GAGTGGGACCATGTCAACATGGCGTTCCACTACCCATCACCGCACGCCGCACGCCACGCGGCCGTGCGACTCGGCCAAGCGGTTGATCCATCCCTCACGCTCGAAACACTTGATCCAACCATCGAGATCCACGCCACTCGCCTCTACCCCTGGATCTGCTACGGCCGCAACGACATCGACCCGGTCAACTTCGAGTTCAGCCTTGACAGCAATCACGGCGAGCGCATCCAACCACTCCCCGCCAACGCCACACGCCTCGGCCTCGAAGTCATCGCGCTCCTCGAGTCGCCGCGCTCCCAGGGGCGCACCACGCTCAACCACATCAGCTTCGGCTGCGCCCCACTCTCCTGCAACCACGAAGCCAAGAACTACCCCATCAACCGCTGGTGCCTCCTCGACAACATCGAAGACGCCCGCCGCGCAATGCAGACCTTCGCGGCGGAAGAGCCCGAGCCAGGCCCATACATGATCGCAGAAGTCTGGCGCTGCGCGGAGTGATGCAGGCCTCTCGGGTAATCGGTCAACACGGTGTGAACTGCGAAGATGACGCACCAGACCGGACCAAAGGAAAGCCGATCAACACGCCTCGCGGGCGTTTCTCCGACCCTACTCCGCTCCGGGTCCACCACTTCGGCGGTAGTGCCGGTTCCGCGATCACGACGAAGGTCACTCACGGCACCTCCGTCAACCACCGCACTGAAATCTGCACATCACCCTCCGGCATGTCCTTCGGGAAGTAGATGACCGCCCGCGCGGGATCCGCGGCCCAGACGTCCCCCTCGACCCTTCGCTCGAACTCGATCCGCTCCCGGCTGACAGGCCCCTCCCACACGCTCGAACCATCGGCCGCCTTCACCTCCAGCCACGCATCAAACACACCGTGCGGCCATAGCAGCCTCAGACGAACGCCCGGAGGCAGCGGCTCTCGAATCCACTCACGCTCGATCGTCGTCGGATCGACCGGCTCACTCACTCGCGCGACCGGCACCTCCAAGGCCCCCGGCATCTCGACCAGACGAGAGCCCACAAGCTCTTCGACGTCCGTCCGCTTGATCAGACTCAGCAGGATCGTCCGACGCTTGTACGCACCAACCGGCCGCTCGATCACACGCCATCGCGGCACCAGTGGTCGATCCCAGTCGATCACAACGGTCCCACGCGGCGGATCAATCTCCCACTCAACCGCCTGGCCTCCGCCGTACGCGGGCACGGCGACCAGCCTTGCCGGCACGTCCGAAGTCCCCAGCCGCCACATGTTCGCGATGCGGACATGCACCTTCCCATCGGGCATTCTCGCAAATCGAAACTGATCACCAGCACGCGCCAAGCGCTCCGCCGAGATCGGTGCCTCCACCAGATCGAGGAACTCCTGACGCGTCAGATCCCGCGGCGGCTCGGCAGCCCAGTCCGCGTCACCGGCGCCCTCACGCACCCGCGCGGCCCCACCACCCTCATCAACGCCGCCCGGAGGCCCCACCATCGCCATGATGCCGATCGCAACTCCCACGCACCCCAGCTTGACTGCCATCCCAAGCATCACATCCTCCTTCACTCGCACATCGAAGCCCGCCGCGTACGTCACTCCGACGTATCATCGCAGCAACAGTTCCCCAGAATCTGAAATAACATCCGGAGGCGCCCATATGTACCAAGGTCCATCTCGCCAGCGCGCCACCAGCGCCGCCGCCGCCTGCCTTGTCATACTCGCCGCCGCGCTCCCCGGTTGCCACTCCGCTCCCTCCACCGCCTCAACCCCGCCACCACCCGGCCCAGCCCCACGCTGCGACATCCATCACCGCCCGCAGGTCTGGTCCCCCGTCTGGACATTCGCAGACAGCACAGGACCCGGACCAAACGCCCTCGACCTCGACTCGCAGCCAGCCACCAACCCGCACCCCACCGCCAACAACGCCCTCCCCGGCTGGGCTTGGATCTGCAAGTCCTGCGTCAAGGCTCACGCGGCACGCACCAGCAACTGATCCAGCGCACGACCGCTCGTACCTCAACACCACCCACGAGGTCCGCGTCACCCGCGCCCCTCCCCCTTCACACAATCTTGACAAGCCTCACCCCCTCAGCAGCACGAGCGGTACCTGTACCCTCCCGCATGACCACCGCCCCCACAGTCCCCATCGCCGCGCCATCGCGCACCGCGCCCACTCCTTCCCACACCTCCCACGCCTCCCCAGCCTCCCGCGCCCTCGCCACCTTCCCCGCAGGCTCCAACGGTGAGTTCAATCTCCCGCCCCATCTCATCCGCGTCATCCACCGCGGCGAGGGTTGCCGCCTCTGGGATGCCGACAACCGCGAAATGCTCGACTTCTCCATGGGCTGGGGCTCCGTCCTCCCCGGCCACGCCCATCCCGACGTCGTCCGCGCCGTCACCACCCGCGCACCCCTCGGCACCAACTTCGCCTTCACCAACACCGAGTCCCTCGCACTCGGCGAAGAGCTCATCCGCCTCTCACCCGCCTGCGAGCGCGTCCGCTTCTGCGCCAGCGGCACCGAAGCCACGATGTACTGCCTCCGCCTCGCGCGTGCCTTCCGCAACCGCGCGGGCATCATGAAGTTCGAAGGCGCCTACCACGGCTCCAACGATGAGGGCGTCGTCAGCCTCTTCCCCAGCGGCACCACGCCCTTCCCATCGCCCGAGCCCTCGAGCGCGGGCGTGCACCACAACCACATCATCATCGCGCCCTACAACGACGCCGACGCCGCACGCGCCACAATCGCGCAGCACGCCGGCTCCCTCGCCGCCGTCATCGTCGAGCCCTTCCACCGCTGCATCGCCCCGCGCCCCGGCTTCCTCGCCGCGCTCCGCGAAGCCTGCACCAAGCACGGCGTCCTCCTGATCTTCGACGAAGTCGTCACCGGCTTCCGCCTCGCCTACGGCGGCGCGCAGGAGAAGTACGGCGTCATCCCCGACCTCGTCGCCTACGGCAAGGCCCTCGGCGGCGGGCTCCCCATCGGCGCCTTCGGCGGCCGCGCCGACATCATGGACATCGTCCGCGAAGACAAGGCCGGCACCGACCCCGACTACGTCTGGACCGCCTCCACACTCGGCGGCAACCCCGTCTCCTGCGCCGCGGCCAACGCCGCCCTCGCCTTCTACCGCACCCCAGGCACCTACGACCGCCTCCACGCCCTGGGTGAGCACTTCCGCGAAGGCCTCCGCAAAGCACTCCGCGACACAGGCCATACCGGCCAGATCATCGGCGACGGCCCCCTCGGCCAGATCGTCTTCTCCAGCGAGCCCGTCTTCGACTACCGCTCCACGATCAAGGGCGACCGCGCCAAGGCCCGCGCCATGATGCTCGCCCTCTTCGAGAACGACATCTTCATCAACCCCATGGGCACCAAGCTCTACCTCAGCCTCGCCCACGACAACGCCACGTGCGATGAGTTCTGCTCTCGCCTCACGCGCATCCTCCAGGCAATGTAATACCGACGCGATGCCCCCTACCCAACCTTGTGGGGCAGGCGTCCCGCCTGCCTCTACCATCTCTACTCATTCTCTCTTCTTATCTTCCTTTGTGCACACTCTCCCCTCCCCTCTGTCTTCCTCCGCTCCCCTCCGCGACCTCCGCGTTCAAACGCCGCCCGCACGGGCAACACGCCTCCCCAAAGACGCAAGCGCAAAACCACCACCCATACGATTCCAAATGCCAGCCGTCAACACCAAGAAGTCCAACCGCCGCACCCTCCGCCTCGCCACCATCAACGACCTCTTCGCCGAGGTCGACCGCCTCGCCGCCGCCGATCGCGCAGGCACGCTTCACGCAACCGGAAACTGGTCCCTCGGCCAGGCCCTCGGCCACATCGCCGGCTGGGCCAGCACGCCCTACGACGGCTATCCACCCAACATGCCCAAGCCGCCGCGACTCCTCGCATTCCTCTTCAAAGCTCTGAAGGGTCGCTTCCTCAAGAAGGGCTTCCCCGCAGGCGTCCGCATGAAGGGTGTCGAAGCCGGCTCCCTCTTCACCGAGCCCCTCGCGACCGACGAAGGCCTCGCCCGCCTCCGCCGCGCCTTCGAACGCATCCGCACCACCAACCCCATCCACCCCAACGCCGTCTTCGGCAACCTCTCCCGCGAAGAGATCGAGCAGCTCAACCTCCGCCACGCCGAGCTCCACTTGAGCTTCTTCCATCCAGGCAAGTAACGCCCAGGCAAGCAACGCCCCAGGCAACCAACACAAGACCTCGCAGAAAGCACCGCGCTCGCGCGTGTTCTGGCATCGCCGTGAGCCGCAGCAACGCAGCGCACTTCCGCTCCACCCATCCAACAACTCGAATCAGCCCAAGCCCCGCCGCGCCTGCCTCCACACCGCCGCAGAGTCCGAAGGGTCGACGGTCGTTCCCCGCACGCCCTTCAGATTCAGGGTTCCGCCGCAACGCTCCACGCCGGACCTGCAAAACCGCCCGCCGCGGCACCCCGACGATGCCATCCCAATCCGCGCACCGTCCCACACTCCTCACGCCGCCCGCCAGATTGGTCACCACCAAAGACCATCCCGTGGTATGCTCGCGCGCGACGGCCCGCGGTGGTCGTGGGCGGCGAGTCGAACCGTGAATCTCGGCTGGTTACCTCGGAGACATCACACATGGCAAGGATCAACTTCCGCAAGCACGCGTGGACGTGGGCTGTCGGAGCGCTGGCGATGTACGCCGGCGTCGCCGCGGCGATGACCGACGACGCGAACGCCCGCCCCCAGGCCATGGGCGCCAAGGCGGACGACCTTGTCCTCCCGGCCGACGCGGCGACCTGGAAGGCCGAGTGGCGCGCACGTCGCGATGCAGCCCTCCAGGAGAAGCCCGACCTCGAGTACGACCCAACCAGCCTGCTCGTGCAGTTCACCAAGGACGCCAGCGCCGAAGACAAGGAACTCCTCCTCAAGATCGTCGGCGGCGGGATCATCCAGGAGTGGCCGGGCTTCCTCCCCGGAGCCGCTCACATCTCAACAGACCTCGCGGTCGAGGAAGCCATCCGACTCATCGAAGCCGTCGGCAGCGCCCTCGGGGCCGTCGAGTACGCCGAGCCCGACCACTTCTACCGCCTGGGCGCGACGCCCAACGACGGCTCCTACCCGCTCCTCTGGGGCATGAACAACACCGGCCAGACCGTCAACGGCGACCCGGGAATCGCCAACGCCGACATCGACGCCAACCTCGCCTGGGACCTGACAACCGGCAGCAGCACCTTCGTCGTGGGCATGGCCGACTCAGGCATCCGCGCATCGCACGTGGACCTCGCGGCCAACCGCTGGACCAACCCCGGCGAGATCGCAGGCAACAACATCGACGACGACGGAAACGGCTACATCGATGACCTCTGGGGCTGGGACTTCTGGAACAACGATCGCGACCCGACCGACGACAACGGCCACGGCACGCACACCGCCGGAACGGTCGGCGCCGTGGGCAACAACGGCACCGGCATCGCCGGCGTGGCCTGGAGCGTTCGCCTCGTCGGGCTCAAGATCGGCAGCCGCAGCGGCAGCGTCTCCAGCTCCGCGGGCATCAGCGCCCTCAACTACTGCGTCGGAAAGGGCATCAGGATCTCCAACCACTCGTGGGGCGGCACGGGCTTCAGCAGCACCTTCAACGCCGCCGTCGACTCGGCACGCGCCGCCGGCCACATGCTCGTCTGCGCCGCAGGCAACAGCAACATCAACAACGAGGTCACTCCCTTCTACCCAGCCAGCTACGCGCAGGACAACATCATCTCCGTCCTCTCAATCGACAACAACGACGCTCGCTCCTCCTTCTCGAACTTCGGCGCCACCCGCGTCGACCTCGGCGCCCCCGGTTCCACGATCCTCTCCACCTACATCAACCGCAACAGCAACACGACCTACGCCTACCTCTCCGGCACATCAATGGCCGCCCCGCACGTGACCGGCGTCGCCGTGCTGGTCTGGAGCCGCTACCCGTCCTGGACATACCTGGACGTCCGCAACCGCCTGCTCAGCACCACACGCGCCAACCCCAACCTCACCGGCCGCTGCGTCACCGGCGGCGTCGTCAACGC
>CAZBXF010000193.1:0-6035 GCA_964495635.1 uncultured Phycisphaeraceae bacterium | reverse complement strand
GCGGGACGGGGGAGGGTGCCTCGGTCATCTGCCCGATGATGATGACGCTGGGCTGAGTGAACCAGCGGCCGAGATCCCATGTGTGGGTCGCGGAGCGCTGGGCGGCGTACTGGGTGCTTGCGTTGCTGGCGTCGGGGTTGGGCGGCTCGAGCTGTGTGAAGAGGGCGAGGGCGAGCAGGCGCTCGGGTGTGCGGCCGTCGCTGACCTGCGGCTCGGCACCGAGGGCGTTCCAGGTTTGCGTGACCGGGACGAGGCGCCGGAGGAAGGTCTCCGCGAGTTCCTGGGAGGCCTGCTGCGCGCGGGGAAGCGTCGCGACGCCCATGTCGAGTGTTTCGCCCGGGCGCCACTCGCTGACCTGATATGCGAGTGCGTTGGCGAGCAGCGAAGAGTCGAAGCCGACGGTGCTGCGCGCGGGGACGAGGGGGCGCTGGCCACGGACGACGAGGATGACGACGTCCTTGAGGGGGCCCGGGAGGTTGTGGGTCAGGACGCCCTGCAGGAGGGGCTGACCGGCCGCGGCGCCGGGCGGCGAGAGGCGCAGGCCGCCCTCGGCGGGGATGGGCATCTCCCAGATGGGTCCGCCGGCCCAGTCGGCCTGGATCTGCTTGACGGTCGCGCGGACGGGGAAGCGCATCTTGTCCGGGCGGCCGGCGTCGATGGTGTAGCCGCGAGCATCGGGGAAGGTCGTGCCGCTGCCGGAGCCGTCGAGCGAGTCCCATGGTGCGAGGGCGCTGAGGGATCGCTCGCCCGGGATGGCCAGGCCGTCGCTGCCAGCGATCTCGAGTGTTGCCTCGCCGTAGGACGGGATCAGGATGCTCTGCCAGGTGCGGGCACGCTGGGTGGGCTGGCCGAAGATGTGGTCGATGAACGTGACGTGCGAGGCGGCGACCCTGTGTGGCCGGAGGATCGAGGCGCCGCCCCAGGCCAGGGCCGTGAAGGCGGCGCCGGTGGCGACGAAGAGGAGCCACGCGTGCTGCGAGAGGCCCTTGCGCTTGAGTATGGCGAAGCCGAGGGGGCCGGCGATGAGCCAGTAGGTGGCGAAGACCGCGAAGCCCGCGAGCAGGCCTACGGCGGCCTGGCCGGACTGGCGGATGAGGCCAGGGATGTCGTTGTCCATGAGCCAGGGCTGGCGACCCGGGATGGCGGCGGTGATGATGCCGGTGGGGTTGGCGGTGCGGGGCGGCGTCTGCGTGCCGCGACGGCCCAGCACGCGGTTCCAGAGGATCTCGGCCTTGATGTTGTCGCCCTGAGAGAGGCCGGTCTGGTTCAGGTCGATGCCGATCATCGTGACCATGCCGGCCCCGACGAGGCGACGCACGACGAGCGTGGAGCCGTCGGGCCCGTTGAGGATCGGGATGGCGTCGCCTGGGAGCGCATCGGCCTGCGGCCGGAAGGTGTGGACGATGCCGGAGCGCGGGAAGGTGGGGTTGATGGTGTTGGTCAGCAGGGGCATGAGTGAGACGAGGTCCGCGGCTTCGTTGCGCGAGACCGCGACGGCGGGCATGAGGGCGTGGAGCTCGTTGCTGGCCGGGTTCATCCAGTTCTGAGCCGTGGGCGGCAAGACGATGACCAGGTGCCCGCCGCGACCGATCCATTCCTCGAGGGCGCGGGCGCTCTCGCCCCGGAGGCTTGCGATGTCGCCCTCGGCCCAGACGAGCGTGTCGAGGCCCATGAGGCCGACCCAGCGGTCGGGGATGTCGGCTGGGGTGATGCCGGTGGCGACGTCCACACGCTCGTGCGAGACCTCGTGCCACTCGTTGCGAGTGCCGCCAGTCTCGCCGAGGGCGAAGGCCTGAAGGCCCAGGGCGCGGCCCAGCACGCCGATCATGCCGACGGTCTTGCCCAGGACCTTGCCGCCGTCTGGGTTGAGGGACATGCGCCCGAGGAGGCGACCGGCGCGATAGTCGGTGCCGCTCTCGATGGCCTCGTTGACCGTGACGACGAGCGTGTTGGGATCGCCGGGCTCATAGTTGAACGGCGCACGGACGTACATCCACACGGGCTGACCGTTGGGCTGGCCGGGCGTGAGCGTGATGCGACGCTCGAAGAGTGGCGTGTCGCCATCGGGATCAAAGCCCGAGATGCGGACGAGCACATCACGGGCACGCGTGCCGGTGTCGGAGAGACCGAGGCGGATCCCCGCCCACTCTCCGCGACGGATGACGTCGCCGACACCCAGACGCTGCACGCTGATGCCGACCTCGTTCTGGAGGATCGCTGCGGCGCTGGGGCTTGGGGTGCTCGCGTCGCCGCAGCCCGGAGTCGACATGGCGGGGAGGAGGAGGGCAAGGAGGGTGAACAGTGAAAGAAAGTGAACCCGCCACGCGCTGGCGTGGTGCGCGGCTGGGGAAGCGTGGTACGTGATGGGACTTGCGTCCGTGCCGTGCGGATCGATGGCGCTACCTCCCAGCGAGTTGTCGGACGTTGTGTGCACTGCGTGATTCTACAGGGAGATCAACCGGAGGGTTTCGGGTGTCGATGATCCAGGGAGGGCTCGGTCGGGGCGAATGCCGCCAACCCCATGCCAGCACGGGCCTCCCCCGGGCGGTGAGGAGGGGTGGGGGGTGGTGGGGGTGGTGGGGGGCCGGGCAGTCTGGGACCGTCCCGTGCGCGTGGACGCTGATCAGGATCCTCCGCATGTCTATGCAGGTCTGGACCATTCTTTCGATCGTTTCGGTGGCCGCGATTCTCGGCATCCTTCACGTCATGGCGAGCTGGGTGGAGAGTGAGACGCAGCTGCAGGAGCTCCGTCGACGGGTTCAGGAGCTGCGGGCCCAGCGGGTGGAGAAGATGCGCGAGCTGGCGGAGACGCGTGTGAAGGTTGTTCGCACGGACCAGCACAAGTCGGGCGGCGGTCACAGCAAGGCGGCTTAGGGCTGGCCTGGATGTTGACACCCCACGCGTCGGAACGCCGACGCCCATGAAGAGCGCGGAGCTGTTCGAGCAGCTTGCGGGGCTCGTCGCCGGGGTTGCGTCCGGCACGACGGATCCTCACGATCGCGCGCCTGCTGAACAGGAGCGTCACGCCCGCGAGGACGCCGGAGAGGGCGAGCATCCAGAGGCCACCTGTCACGGCCTCGGTCGCCATCAGGGCGCGGGGCCTGGGAAATGCGGGCCAGTCGAAGTCACTCCAGTAGTGGCCCGCGAGTCGTCGCGACCGTCCATGGCTGTGCATGCTGAGGCCGTAGAGGGCGATGGGCGCGGCGCCGAGCATCAGGATCGCGAGCCCCGAGATGAGCGGTGAGTTTCGGAGCGCGAAGAAGCAGATCGCCGCGGCGCAGGCGGCCGCGATGGCCATTCCCGGGTAAGGCTTTTCGTTGACGGCGATGGAGAAGAACAGGATCACCAGCGGCACCACGAAGAGGAGAAGTTCGTGAGAGCTCGAGAGCAGCGAATCTCCGCGCGCGAAGCAGAAGACCCCGAGCGCCACCGCAAGCACGGCCAGGCAGATCCCGAAGCCGAGGTACGTGTTGGACGTCGCGAGCACAAACAGCGCCAGGCTTGCCGCGATGCCCAGCAGGAGCAGCCCGGTGGACTTCCACTGTGTCAGCCGGTCATCAGCCTTCTGCTGCCTCGCGATCCACGCCCGCAGAAGGCGTTCGTGCGTGAAGAAGAGCCCGCACTCCGGGCAGCGTCCGTCGGGAAGGTTCGAGAGGTCGTAGGTGCAGTCCGGACAGCGCGGCAGATAGCTCGGCGGCAGGTCCGCCGCGGCGGCCCCGCCGCCGGTGCGTGGGTTCTGGGCCGGCTCTCTGAGTAATTGCCTGTCGGTTCGCACTCGCCGCCCTCCGCCCCTTTGCCTTACTGCCCCCCGAGCTCCGCGAGCAGGCAGGCGTGGCTCCGGGCACCCATCCGGAAGCACTCGAGCTCGAACTTCTCGTTGGGTGAGTGGACGCGGTCGTCATCCAGGCCAAAGCCCATGAAGATTGTGTCGAGGCCGAGGCGAGCCTTGAGCATGCCGGCGACGGGAATCGAGCCACCGCTCTTGATGAGGTCCGGCGTCTTGCCGGTCGCGCGCTTCACGGCGCGGGTCGCGGCGGCGAGGTGCTCGCAATCGATCGGCACCGTCACGCCGTGCCCGCCGTGGAAGTCCTTCAGCTCCCAGCGGCAGCCCGGCGGCGTGTGGTCCTTCAGCCACTTGAAGAACAGCTTGGTGATCTTCGCGGGGTCCTGGTTGGCGACGAGGCGGAAGCTGACCTTGGCCGAGGCCTGCGCCGGGATCACGGTCTTGGCGCCCGCGCCGGTGTAGCCACCCCACAGGCCGTTGATCTCCGCCGTGGGCCGGCCCCACTCGCGCTCAAGAGCCGTGAAACCCTTCTCGCCGATATCGGCGTCCTTCCCCAGGCCGATCTTCTTGAGCGCGGCGGCGGCGTTGAACTTCAGCCGCTTCCAGTTGTCGCGTTCCTTCTTGGTCAGGGGCATCACGCCGTCGTAGAACTTCGGGATCGTGACTTTGCGGTTCTTGTCGTGGAGCTGCGCGAGCACCCGGGCGAGTTCGGTGAGCGGGTTGGGGCAGCGTCCGCCCCAGAGCCCTGAGTGCAGGTCCTGGTTGGAGGCGTGCAGTGTGATCTCGGTGTACGCCAGGCCCCGCACGCCGTAGGTAATCGCGGGGCTCTTGCGCCCCAGCATGCCCGTGTCGGAGATGAGGCAGAAGTCGGTGGCCCCGAGCTGCTTCTTGCGGGACATGACGAAGGCCTCGAGGTTGGCCGAGCCCGATTCTTCCTCGCCCTCCAGCAGCACCGTGACCTTGACGCCGTTGGTGGCGTGGCCGCTGGTTTCCTTCCAGGCGCGCAGCGCCTCGATGAACATCATCACCTGGCCCTTGTCGTCAACGGCGCCGCGCGCGACGATGCGCTTGCCACCCTCTTCACCCTTGCGCGCGTCGCGGACGACGGGCTCGAAGGGTGGGCTCTCCCAGAGCTCGAGCGGGTCGCAGGGCTGCACGTCGTAGTGGCCGTAGAAGAGGACGTGCGGGCCCTCGTACGAGGCGGCTCCGTCGATGGTCGCGAGGACGATGGGGTGGCCGCTGCCCGTGCCGTTCTCGGCAACCTTGCCGGTCTCGCAGAGCTCAACCGCGAAGCCCAGCTCGCGCAGCTGCTCGCCGGCCCACTCTGCCGCGCGGCGGCACTGGCCCTTGAAGGCCGGGTCGGTCGAGACCGACGGAATGCGCAGCCAGTCCACGAGACGCTCGATGGATGCGCTCTCGTTGGCCTCCAGCCATGCGAGTGCGCTCTGCACGCCGCCGGTGGGGGGCTTCGTCCCGGTCGCGTTCTCTCCGGCCGCGATCTCGGTGACGGAGGTGGAAGTGTTGGTGGCGCTGGAGGTGTCGTCTGTCGAGAGGGTCGTGCTTGCCATGGTGTGGTAGTCCTGGTGCAGCGCGGCCTGTGAATTGGGTTGTGCCGCGCCCGTGCGGGGTTGAGGTCGGTCCGGGGGTCAGGGTATCCGTTCCTGCGCGACGCGCGGGGCGGTCCCACGTGTCAACTCACTTGCCAACTCACTCGCCAACTCAGGGGCCCAAGCTCGCGCGAGTTCGTTGCTCAAGTGGGGGCCCTGGCGGATCGTGATGGGCGAGCCGCGGCTGGACGGGAAGGGGGGAGGGAAGAGGGTGAAGACGGGGCTGTAGAGGGAGCCGGGAACCGGGGGGGGCATTTTGCCGATTTTCCGGGATCCGCTTGCATTCCGTCCGACAATATGATTCAATGAAGATGTGGAAGGATCGGGTCCATTCGGCTCCCCCCTTCCGCGCTCGGTGTGTTCCGTGCTTCGCTTCGCGTCTTTTCAGTCTGCGGCTTGATTGGCCGGTTCGGGACCGCTCCTGTTCGTAGGGAGTGGGCTTGTGCCAACCCGCGTGCTCGGCAGCAACCGGGCGGGCGGCCACGTCACGGCACGAAAGCGTGACGGGGCATCTGGCCTTGCACTTGGTGGGACATCGGGCCCACTCCGGACCTTTCGGTCCTGTTCGGGCTAGCGGAAAGAGGACCTTTCATGGGTCCTGTGCAGGATGGGCGAGGCTGGGTCTCGCGGGATGGGCGTGGGCG
>CAZBXF010000192.1:3366-6047 GCA_964495635.1 uncultured Phycisphaeraceae bacterium | reverse complement strand
CCACCGGCACCAGCACCACCAATCCCACCACCGTCAGCCGCCGCGCCGCGGACCAGGGGCGGAGGGCACCCCCGCCGTCGAGCGCCGACGGTTGCACCCGCGGGAGGGGTGCTTCTGGACCGTTGGGGTTCATTGCGTGGTTCATGGGTGGCGCGCTGCTCCGTTCCCAGCCTACCGCCGGCGACCCGGCCGGTTGCCCGGGGGCCGGTTCCTGCCGGATTCCGAAAGCCGCACCTGTGAAATCTCGGAATCTGGTCGATCCGGCCGATACTATCGGGCCGCGTGGCGGAACTGGATGCCCCTGCGCAAGGCACGAACACGCCCGGTTGGGCCAAGATCAACGGAAGGATCGGAATCAATGAACACTCTTCTGCTTCGTGGAACTCTTCGTCACGGTGGGATGCTGCTGGCGGTGGGCGTGGTCGGGCTCAGCGCCCTGATGGGTGGCTGCTCGGGGGACAAGCCGAGCGAGGCCGACCTTGCCAAGCAGGAGGCGGCAGAACTCCGCGAGAAGAACGCCGCCCTTGAGGAGGCGCTCCGGACGCGTGACCAGCGTCTGGCTGAGGCCGAGGCCGCCCGTCAGGCTGCCCTCGCCCAGCAGCAGCAGCAGCAGCCCGTGGGCGGCGGCTGGACCGGGGGCGGGACCCGGACCGGCGGTGGCGGCGGCGATGGCGTCTTCAACGTCGGCAGCGATGGCCGCAACGTGGCCGAGGTGAAGGGCGATGTGGTCTTCGCGTCCGGCTCGGTTGACATCCGTCCCGAGGCCCGTCGCGAGCTGGACAAGATTGCCGCGAGCATCAAGCGCAACTACGCGAACGCTCAGGTCCGGGTCGAGGGGCACACCGACAGCGACCCGATCCGCAAGAGCAAGTGGGGCACCAACGAGGCGCTGAGCCAGGCCCGCGCGGATGCCGTCCGTCGGTACCTGATCCAGAAGGGCGTTGATTCGGGGAACATCGACGCGGTTGGTTACGGCTCGTCGCGCCCCAAGGGGACGAAGGCCGCGAGCCGCCGCGTTGAGGTTGTGATCCTGAACTGAGGATCGTGACCGGTCACGCCGACTCTGCGTCGGGCACTTCCGAACAAGTCTGATTTGAGCCAGCACGCCACCTTCGCGGGTGGCGTGCTGTCGTTCATGGCTATCGAGCCAACTTCTGGATCACCGAGAGGCACCCGCACGTCAATCCCTGATCGACGGGCTTGGGCGCCTGCAAGGGCGCGGCATCTCCGGGGCTCTGAAGGGGAAGACCCGGCTTCTCGGTGGGGCGACGCGGCGTCCGATTGAGCTGGAGGAGCGGCGCCCCTGGTCAAGCCGCTGCGGGCGAAGAGCACATCGGAATCTGGATTCCCAGATCTGGCCAAAGACCAGCGACCCCGGTCCACTGACGGCCGGGGTCGGATCGAGGTTCGAGATGTGTTGGCTGAGTCAGCGACGGCGACGCGAGAGCACCAGCCCGCCGATGCCGAGAAGGGCGGCTGCGGATGGTGCGGGAACCACACCGTACTGGACGTGGTCGATCTCAAGACCGTTGACGGCCCCGGGTGCGCGGATGGTCATTCTGGCGACACCTTGCGCGAAGATTCCGCCGAAGAAGCGGTCCTCTGCGGTGGTGCCGAAGAACGAACCATCTCCGGTAATGGCAGACTGGGTTCCGAGCAGCACGTCCTGTCCATCGAAGAACTGGACGATGCGATCACGATTTGAAGTTCCGTCCGTCCACACGAGGCCAACATGGGTGGGCAGGCGCCCGAGAGAGTCGCGCGAGAAGGTCAGCGTGTAGCCGGCGGACTCGTTGGCGAAGTTGTTGAGGCTCGAGAGGGAGCGACCGCCCTGCCCGACTCCATCGATTGCGCCGTCGTCGCCGTCGACCGAGTCGGTACCTGCGGCGGGGCTCGAGACACTGAGGGGGTCGTTGGCGAGGTTGGACACAATTGCCAGCCCGGGTGAGTTGAGCAGACCATCCTCGAAGGTCTCATTGTGGAATACCTCGAAGGTCATCGATGAAAAAGGGCTGTCGTTGAAGGAGAGGTAGGGCGTGACCGGGAGCGGCTGCGCGACCGCCATCGCAGGCATCACCAGCAGAGAGAAGAGGCAAAGCAACCCCGGACGGGCCGTGGTGGCCGTTGCGGGAATGGCGCTAGAGGGGCGTGCAAAGGAGGCTGACATGCGAGGGCTCCACGAGGCGGTGGCGAGGCCGTGTCTTGCGAGCGGCGTCACCGGACTGGTGAGTTTCTCTCGTTCTCCTCGCGTCCACAGAGGATGAACGATAACTCGAGAAAGGCAAACCAATTGGCCAATAACTTGGGCCCGGGCCCCTCGCCGTCCGGCCGAGGTGGGGCAACCCCGCAGGCGCGTCCGGCATTTGGGCGAGGCCATCGTGCCTTCCTGCGAACCGGAATCTGGAACGGACGGGCTGGCCAGCATCCCCCGGGCCGAGGGCGGCGAGGGGATCGGCACGGTCTCGCGACGGCTCGCCGCGCTGCGGCATCGCTGGACAATCACAGTGATGCGTGGGCAGCCCAACGGTCACCGCTGGTGGATCGGCAGACGCCACGTCGCCAACGCACCGTCAATGAGCCCCTGTGCTCCCCAACTGAAGCTCCTCCGAGAGTTCACGCATCGCGACACCTGCGAATGTCCGGGGCAACGGGCCTCTTCTGCGGGTAGCGTGGTGTCGTTC
>CAZBXF010000192.1:0-3356 GCA_964495635.1 uncultured Phycisphaeraceae bacterium | reverse complement strand
AGAGTCCCCAAGCCCGAGGCGAGACAACACGCGAGCCCATGCTCGCGCTGCATGAAGCCTGAAGCCAGCCGTGCTCCAGAGGCCGACTCACGACACACCAGTCCGAACGGCGTTGTTTTCAGTGTTTTCTGGAAACAATCCGCCACTGAACCATCAACGCCCGGGAGTTTGTGGGGCCTGTGCCGTTTCGAAGACGACATTGCAAATTCGTCGTGCTCGGCGATCTGCTCGGCTGCATCTGCCACACCGCAAACCCCGAAACCAGCCGCATCTCCGGCAGAAGCCGGACCAAGTCACGCGGGTTGAGGCGTGTGTGGCCGAGTCGGCCCCGCCCATTCCGCAACCCACACGCAGGAGCTTCGCATGTCGATCCGTACGCTGTCCGCTTCGCTCGTTCTCTTCTCTGTTGCTGGTCTCGCCTCCGCTCAGTGCGGCAGCGCCACCGCCGCGAAAAGCTACGGCTGCGGCGAGAAGCAGGCCCAGGTGACGACCGCCTCGATGGGCATGATGAACGCCAAGGCTGACATCGTCGACACCGCCGTCGCTGCCGGCAACTTCAAGACCCTGGCCGCCGCCCTGCAGGCTGCTGGCCTGGTCGACGCGCTCAAGGGCAAGGGTCCGTTCACCGTGTTCGCTCCCTCCGACGAGGCCTTCGCCAAGCTCCCGAAGGGCACGCTTGAGGAGCTCCTGAAGCCTGAGAACAAGGCTCGCCTGCAGTCGATCCTCAAGTACCACGTCATCTCCGGCGAGGTGCTGGCGAAGGACGTCAAGACCATGCCGGTCGCGACGCTGGATGGCCAGCGCATCGAGATTGTCGTCAAGGACGGCAAGGTGTCGCTTGACAAGAACGTGAACGTCACGGCGACGGACATCGTCGCGACCAACGGCGTCATCCACGTGATCGACAACGTCCTGATCCCCACGCACAAGGACGTGGTGCAGATCGCCGTCGACAACGGCAACTTCAAGACTCTCGCGAAGCTCCTGACGGCTGCGGGTCTGGTTGACACCCTGAAGGGCGATGGTCCCTTCACGGTCTTCGCCCCCACCGACGCGGCGTTCGCCAAGCTCCCCAAGGAGACGGTGGAGAGCCTGCTCAAGCCCGAGGGCAAGGAGCTCCTGACCAAGATCCTGACCTACCACGTCGTGGCGGGCAGCCGCATCTTCTCTGACGCGGCGGCGAAGGGCGCGAACGTCTCCACGGTCCAGGGCCAGGAGATCAAGACCATGTCGAAGGATGGCAAGGTCTTCGTCAACGACGCGACCGTCACGACGGCGGACATCGACGCCAAGAACGGCGTGATCCACGTCATCGACACCGTCCTCATGCCCAAGTAATCCCGAGTGTTGCCGACGGGGCCCCTTCCGGCGTGAGCACGGGGCCGGCGGACCAGTGAGTTCCTGCCGAAGCGGCAGATTCGCGAATCCACCGAACCCCTCGGCATGAAAGAACTTCTGTCCGTGACGTGTGAAAACCCGTCACGGACCTTTCCGGGCCTATCGCCGCAGCGATTGCGGGATGGCCAGTCCTGTGCGGGCGGCGTGAGCCCGCGTCCCTGGAGTTCATGTGTGACGCTGCAGACGTGTGGAATCTTTGATCCCCGCCACCCCGCGCGTTCCTGTGGGAACGCTGGGGCCCAGGGCACGAAGGGTTCCGTCCGCGAGTTGTTCGCTGAACGAGACAACGAGTCTTCCACGCGGTATCATCCGAATGCCCGTTCAGCGCAGCAGCCGAGCACTCACGGCAGGAAGCCGGTGAGCCGGTCCGACCGGCATGCGACTGAGAACCCCGCGGCCGCACAGGAGTCCGTGTCCATCGCCTCGAATCTGCTCCTTCACCAGGTCAGCGCCGGCGACCCAACGGCCGTCCGCGAGTTCATCTCGCGCTTCGGCGGCCTGATCTGGTCGCTGGCGCGGCGTGTCGGGCTCAACGACGCGGAGGCCGAGGACGCCGTGCAGGAAGTCTTCGCTGAGATCTGGAAGAACGGGTACAAGTACGATCCCAACATTGCTTCCGAGACCGCCTTCATCGCGACGATCGCGCGGCGGCGACTGATTGACCGTCGCCGTCGGGTCTCGCGTCAGCCCGTGCGTCAGACGATCTCCGAGGAGCTTCCGCCGGCGGCGCCGCCGGGTGGCACTCCACGCAACGAGATCTCTGAGGAGGCGGCTAAGGCTTCCGAGGCCCTGACGCAGCTCAGCGTGGAGCAGCAGCGAGTCCTGCGGCTGTCGATCTACGAGGGCCTTTCGCACGAGCTCATCTCGCGCTCCACTGGCCTGCCCCTGGGCACTGTCAAGACTCATGCTCGGCGCGGCCTGATCAAGCTCCGCGAATTGCTGACCGGTACCCCTGCGAAGGGGGTGTCCCAGTGAACACTTCCCGCAAGAACATCTCCGCGATGCCGCTTCCGGCGGATGACCGTCTGGTTGAGCTGCTGTGCGACCGTGCTCTGGTCGGGCTTTCCGCCGCGGAGCAGATTGAGCTGCAGAACCTGCTGGTGAAGCACGGCATCCATGAGGACGCCGTGGAGCTTGAGTCCACGGCTGCGGCGGCCGAGCTTTCGATGATGACCGGCTCTGACACCTATGACCTTCCCGCTGATGTCTCTCAGCGGCTGCAGAAGGCGGGATCACTCTGGTGTGAATCGGTCGCGCTCCGCACGGGCCAGTCGGCTGGTGGCGCTGCGGTGAGCTCGCCGGTAGTCGCGAAGATCTCCCCCACTGCTCAGGCACCACAGGCATCGATCGGCGCACGGATGGGCTGGCTCGCGGCCGCGGCGGCGATCGTGCTTGCGGCGGTGGCGTGGTGGCCGTCCGTTTCGGGATCGGGCTCTTCTTCGGTGGCTTCCACGCCGCCGCGCGAGATGGAGACGATGCTCGCGCAGGCGCCCGCCGACCTCGTGAAGGCGACCTGGGGCGACTGGGACAGCCCTGAGATCAGCGGCGTCAAGGGCGAGGTGGTCTGGTCCGACAGTGAGCAGCGCGGCTTCATGAAGTTCGTGGGGCTTCCCAAGAACGACCCGAGCCTCGAGCGATACCAGCTCTGGATCATTGACAGCCGCGGCATGGAGCAGCGCATCTCCGGCGGCGTCTTTGACGGCCCGGGCTGCGTCGGCTCATATCAGACCGCCGATGGCGCGATCATCGTCCCTATCAAGCCGGGCATCAAGGTCGTGGGTGCCGCCGCCTTCGCGGTGACGATCGAGAAGCCGCAGGGGACGTGGGTCTCGGACATGAAGCGTCGCGTCGTGATCGCGGCGAAGGGCTGAGTCTGTCCGGGCCGTAGGGGTTGAATTCAGTTACTTCTTCCGCCGCGGCAGCCCCGTGCTCCCGTTCTTCACGCGCTTCAGCCACGC
>CAZBXF010000191.1:5015-6105 GCA_964495635.1 uncultured Phycisphaeraceae bacterium | reverse complement strand
AGGCAGACCGCATGACTCCCGCGCGCGACCCCGCACACATCAAGGATCTCATCCCCAGCGCCGTTGCTGGCACCCAACGCGCCGCGGAGAACACGCCCGAACGCCTCCTCCGTCACGCGGCGGTCCTCGGCTTGCGAGGCCGTGCGGGGCTGCTCCCCGACGCCGTGCGCTCCGAAGTGCAGCCCGGCTACCGCGACGAGCGCCCAGCCGCAAGCCCGGGCGCCACGACCGTCCTGCAAGCCATCCTCGCGCAGAACGATGCCTCGCTCGTGCGCGAATGGGTCCGCCTCGCAGATGGCGCGGGCGTTCGTGTCCTCGCCCGGCAGGCACCCACGCTGCTCGACGTGCTCTCAGGAGCAACATACGAGATCTTCACAAACGCCGATCGCGACCGGGCCGCGATCGCGCCGGCGCTCGGACGCGTCCTCGATGCGACCGGTGCCTGGCTCGCGGCCCTTCGTCCGCAGTGGCGCAAGCTGATCTCCGGCACCACCATCCCCACCAACTTCGACGAGGACTGGTCCTCCGGCACGCTCGCGCAGCGGCGCGAGATCCTCCGCACACTCATCAGCGTCGACGCGGCCCGCGCCATCACGCTCATCTCCTCCACCTGGAGCGCCGACGGCAGCGACGCTCGGCGCGACTTCATCAAGATCCTCAGCGAGAAGCCCGACCTCGCCTACGAGCCCCTCCTGGAACCCGCCCTCGACGACCGCAGCAAGCAGGTCCGCGAGCTCGCCGCCACACTCCTGGCCCGCACCCGCGGCACCAAGCTCCGGGCCCGAATGAACGACCGCGTCCGCGACATGACCGCCGTCACGCGCGACCGCCGCACCGTCACCATCACGCTCAGCCCGCCCAAGACCTTCCCCAAGGACTTCGCCCGAGACTACATCGAGGAGCAGGCCGACAGCGGGCGAGGCAACCGCGCCTGGTGGCTGGAGCAGGTCTTCTCCGCCGCCGACATCTCCTTCCACGCCGAGCACACCGGCCTTGATCCCGGCGCGTTCCTCGAGGCAATCAAGGACGACGACTACTTCAACGCAGCACTCTCCGGGCTCGCCGCCGCCGCGGGCCACCAGCCGGACGC
>CAZBXF010000191.1:0-4915 GCA_964495635.1 uncultured Phycisphaeraceae bacterium | reverse complement strand
GACCAAAGCCGCCAAGCCCAGCACCAACGCGCTCCGCGACACCGCCGAGCGTCAGTTCGCCACCGAGCTCGCGGCCCTCGCGCGGGTCGACGACCGCGAGCGACCAGCCAAGTGGAACCTCTCCCCCTGGGCCGTCGTCACGTACCTCATGGGCACCACGCTCAAGGACGGCACCGTCATCACGCCCAAGTACGTCGGCAACCAGCGCCTCATCGAGATCGCCGTCGCCACACTCGCCACCGATCGCGCGCTCCTGCTCATGGGCGTCCCCGGTACCGCCAAGAGCTGGGTGAGCGAGCACATCGCCGCGGCCGTCAGCGGCGACTCCACCATGCTCGTGCAGGGGACCGCCGGCACGCCCGAAGAGGCCGTCCGTTACGGCTGGAACTACGCCCTGCTGCTGGCCAAGGGCCCCTCGCGCGAGGCCCTCGTTCCCAGCCCCGTCATGCGCGCCATGACCGAAGGCAAGATCGTCCGCATCGAGGAACTCACCCGCATCCCCAGCGACGTTCAGGACTCGCTCATCACCATCCTCTCTGAGAAGACGCTCCCCGTCCCCGAACTCTCCGACGAGATCCGCGCCGTCAAGGGCTTCTCCGTCATCGCCACAGCCAACGACCGTGACAAGGGCGTCAACGAGCTCTCCAGCGCGCTCAAGCGGCGGTTCAACACCGTCGTCCTGCCCGTTCCCGACTCCATGGACGAGGAGGTCGACATCGTCCAGCGGCGCGTCACCCAGATGGGCAAGGCCTTGGACCTCCCCACCGAGAAGCCCGCCCTCGAGGAGATCCGGCGCGTCGTCACCGTCTTCCGTGAACTCCGCAATGGCAAGACTGCCGACGGCAAGAGCAAGCTCAAGCAGCCCTCCAGCACGCTGAGCACCGCCGAGGCCATCAGCGTCATCACCAGCGGCATCGCGCTCGCGACGCACTTCGGCGACGGCACCCTCAAGGCCGCCGACGTCGCCAGCGGCATGATCGGCGCCATCGTCAAGGACCCGGTCCAGGACAAGGTCGCCCTCCAGGAGTACCTCGAGACCGTCGTCAAGGAACGCGACGGCTGGAAGGACCTCTACCGAGCCTGCAAGGAAGTGCTCTAAACACCCAGCACCATGCCCGCCTCACTCCACATCCTCGGCATCCGCCACCATGGCCCTGGCTCGGCCCGCATGGTCGCTCGTGCCCTCGACACCCTGCGCCCGGACGCGATCCTCATCGAGGGGCCGCCCGACGCGGACGAGGTGCTCCCCCTCGCCGCCGATGTCGCGATGAAGCCGCCCGTCGCGCTCCTGATCTACGAGCCCGACACTCCCGCCAACGCCGCCTACTACCCCTTCGCCGAGTTCTCGCCCGAGTGGCAGGCCATCCGCTGGGGCCTCTCGCACGGCGCTCCCGTCCGGTTCATCGACCTCCCCTTCTCACTCCGCTCTGAGCCACCCTCGAAGGAGGGCGACGCAGAGGCATCCTCCACTACCCAGCCCACCGCCCAGCAAGATCCGCCGGGCGATCCCCTGGACGCGCTCGCCCTCGCCGCCGGATTCGACGACGGCGAGTCATGGTGGGGCCGCCTCATCGAAGAGCGCCGGGGCGACGAGAATCCCCTCGACGTTTTCGCCGCCATTCACACCGCCATGGCCGCGGCCCGCGAGCACCTGAGCGAGGCCGAGCCACGCCACCCCCATCGCCACGCCGACAATCCCGTCCGCGAGGCCCACATGCGCCGCGCCATCCGCGCCGCCATGAAGGAGGGCTTCGCCACCATCGCCGTCGTCTGCGGCGCGTGGCACGCCCCGGTGCTCACCAGCGAGCACATCGCGTCCACCCCAGCGAAGCGTGACGACGACCTCCTCCGCGCTCTCCCAAAGCGCAAGACCACCGCGACCTGGATCCCATGGACCAACGACCGCCTCGCCCTCGCCAGCGGCTACGGCGCAGGCGTCGAAAGCCCCGGCTGGTACGAGCATCTGTGGATCCACCACACCCGCCTCTCCGAGCACTGGCTGACCAAGGTCGCACGCCTCCTGCGAAGCCACGACCTTGAGGGCTCACCCGCCAGCATCATCGAGGCTGTACGCCTCGCCGAAACGCTCGCGTCGCTCCGTGGCCGCTCCATCGCCGGCCTCGATGAGCTCGGCGAAGCGACCCTCGCCATCCTCTGCCACGGGAACCCGCTCCCACTTCGCCTGATCCACGACAAGCTCATCGTGGGGTCACGCCTGGGCGAGGTTCCAGACTCTGTCCCTTCGGTCCCGCTGCAGCGCGACCTCGCCGCGCTCCAGAAGTCGCTGCGGCTCAAGGTCACCGCCGACTCGGCCGAACTCGACCTTGATCAGCGCAAGCCCACCGACCTGGCCCGGAGCCACCTGCTCCATCGCCTGCTGATCCTCGGAATTCAGTGGGGCACGCTGCTCGACGACCAGCGTCAGCGCACCAGCACCTTCCACGAACTCTGGACCATCCAGTGGAAGCCCGAACTGACCGTCGCGGTGATCGAGGCGGCTCGATGGGGCAACACCGTCGAGCAAGCCGCCGCGGCCCGCGCCGTCGACCGCGCCACCTCCGCGACCGCCCTCGCAGAACTCACCACGCTCCTCGACCACGTGATGCTCGCCGACCTCCCGGGCGCGGTGCATAGCCTCATCAGCCGCATCACCGACCTCGCCGCCGTGGGCGCAGAGCTCGCCAGCCTCATGGACGCGCTACCGCCGCTCGCCCGCATCCTCCGCTACGGAACCGTCCGCCAGACCGACGCGGCCCTCGTCGCGCCCGTCGTAGCGGGAATGGTCGAGCGAATCTGCGTCGGGCTCCTGCCCGCCTGCGTCTCTCTTGACGACGACGCGGCCGCGGCCGTCCGGGGCCGGATCGACGCCGTCCATGCCGCACTCGCCACACTCGCGCGTCCGGACCTCTCCACCCCATGGCTCGAAGCGCTCGCGCGAGTCGCGGCCGCCGACGTGCACGGCCTCGTGGCCGGGCGAGCCTGCCGCATCCTCCTCGATGCCGACGCACCCATCGAGCCGGGCCATGACTCCCCCGTCACACTCTTCACGCTCGCCCTCTCGCGCGGCAACGAGCCGGCCAAGGCCTCCGCCTGGCTCGACGGCTTCCTCTCCGGCTCGGGCATCGTCCTCCTGCACGATGAACGCCTCCTCTCCGTGATCGACGCGTGGGTCTCCTCGCTCTCACACGAGACCTTCGAGCAGGTCTGCCCGATCGCGCGCCGCACCTTCTCCACCTTCGAACCCGCCGAACGCCGCCAGATCGGCGAGAAACTCCGGCACACGCAAACGCCCAACCCCGGCACTGCCAGCGACGGCCCCACCACCAACGCCGCCGCCCTGGACCTCGATCCCAGCCGCGCCGCCCTCGTCGACCCCATCCTCGCCCTCATCCTCGGGGAGGCCAGCCCGTGAAGACCAGCCGCGCCCACCCCACTCCCCCACCCCCCGCATCCGCCGCCACGCCCGGCACGCCCGCCGCCACGCCCACGTCGCGCCTCCAACGCTGGCGGCTCCTGCTCGGTGGCAGCGACGCCGACGGCACCGGCGCATCGCTCACAGGCCGCCTCCTCGCCATGGACAAGGCCATGGCCGCTCTCTACGACGCCAGCAACAAGGACCGCCGCGGCAGCCTCAGCGCCTCCGCGCCCACCGCCGCACGCTGGCTCGGCGACATCCGTGAGTACTTCCCCACCTCCGTCGTCCGAATCATGCAGCAGGATGCCATCAAGCGGCTCGGGATGGAGCGTCTGCTCCTCGAGCCAGAGATGCTCAGCGCCGTCGAGCCCGACATCCACCTCGTCACGACGCTGATGTCCCTCTCGGGCGTGATCCCGCAGAAGGCCAAGGCCACCGCCCGCCAGATCGTCCAGCGCGTCGTCCAGGACCTCCAGCGCCGCCTGGAGGCCCCGATGCGTCAGGCCGTCGCCGGCGCCCTCCAGCGATCGACCAGGACCCGCCGCCCTCGCCACAACGAGATCGACTGGAACCGCACCATCCGCGCCAACCTGAAGCACTATCAGCCCGAGTACAAGACCGTCGTCCCCGAAACCCGAATCGGCTACGGCCGCAAGCGCCAGCAGCTCCGGACCGTCATCGTCTGCATCGATCAGTCCGGCTCGATGGGCCAGTCGGTCGTCTACTCCGGCGTCTTCGGTGCAGTGCTGGCCTCAATCCCGGCGCTGCGATCGCACGTCGTCGCCTTCGACACCGCCGTCGTCGATCTCACCGAGAAGATGTCGGACCCGGTCGACGTCCTCATGGGGGTCCAGCTTGGCGGTGGCACCGACATCAACCGGGCCCTGGCCTACTGCCAGACGCTCATCACCCGCCCCCAGGACACCATCCTGGTCCTGATCACCGATCTCTTCGAGGGCGGCAACAACGCCGAGATGCTCAAGCGCGCCGCCGCCATCTCCGCCTCCGGCGTCCGGACTGTCACGCTGCTGGCCTTGGGCGACGACGGCGCCCCCTCCTTCGACGAGCGCAACGCCGCCGCCCTCGCCGCGAGCCAGATCCCCAGCTTTGCCTGCACACCCGACCAGTTTCCCAATCTCATGGCCGCAGCCATCCAGGGACGTGATCTCGCTGGCTGGGCCTCCGAGCAGGGCCTGACGACCGCGCGAGCCGCTACAGAGCCCTGATGCGTCTCAATCGTCGTCATCCCGCGTCCGCAGTGTCGTGACGACCATGAAGTGGTCGCTCAACCGCCGCTTGAACTCGCGGTTGTCCATACCGCGTTCGCGCAGGTATCGCTCCGAAACAACCTCGAACCTTGATCTCTCAAACTCCGGCTGATCCCGCGGCACCAGCACGCGATCCATCGAGCCGTCGCGCCAGTGCGTCGCGGGAGGCGTGGCACCATCCCACGTCGCAAGATCAAGAAGCCCGAGGCGCTCAAACTCCGCGAGGGCAGGC
>CAZBXF010000190.1:0-6142 GCA_964495635.1 uncultured Phycisphaeraceae bacterium | reverse complement strand
GGCCTTGCCGTCGCGGGTGATCTTGTCGAACTCCTCGCCGGAGACGTTGAGGATGCGGGAGACCTCGTCCTCGGTCGCGGGGCGGCCGGTCTTCTTCTCGATCTCCTGGCGGGCCTGCTCGACCTTGCCGGCGCGGTGGCGGACGAGGCGCGGGACCCAGTCCATGGAGCGAAGCTCGTCGAGGATGGCGCCGCGGATGCGCGGTGCGCAGTAGGTCTCGAACTTCACCTTGCGCTCAAGGTCGAAGGCGTCGATGGCGTCCATCAGGCCGAAGATGCCGGCGGACATGAGGTCCTCGATGTCGACCTCGTCGGGGAGGCGCGTGTGGATTCGCTCGGCGTTGTAGCGCACGAGCGGGAGGAACTTCTCCATGAGGTAGTTGCGGAGACCCTCGTCCTGGGTCTTCTGGTACTCGGTCCAGACCTCGAGCATGGGCATGTTGTCGTAGACCGACGGGAGATTCGAGGGCTCGGCGTGCCGCGCGGAGAAGCGGCTGCTGGAACGACGAGTGCGCATCGCCTTGAGGCTGGACATGGTCGGCTCCTTGACCCTGGCTCAACAAACGGCCTGAATGGCCGCGTTTTCGAGTTGCCCCGCGATCACCATCCTTGGTGCACGCGTGGCGGAAGTATACCGAAACAACGAGACGTGCAAGTGCGCGTCACGAGAAGATTGTGCGGATGTCGGAGTTTTACACATTTCTTCCACCTCCGTCACCCGGCGATGGGGAGGAATCGGTGGAGCGTTCGACGGGCTGGGCCTGCGGTGTGCTGGGCTTGAGCGAGTCGACGTGGAGGCGCGCGGCGTGCGCGAGGATGGCGCCGGCGATCGAGCCGATCACGTGGCAGACGACCATGGCGATGATGGCGCGAATCAGGATGGAGAGGGGGTCATTGCCGGCGCCGAGGCCAGCGACGATCGCGACGGCGAAGGCCGCGAGCGCGAAGCACGAAGCGATGATTCTGCTCTCACGTTCCACGGATCGGCGTACTCCCTCGGACTTCCACGCCCTCTCCGGCGCGGACATCGGCAGAGTCGGCGAGCGACTTTGGTCGGCGGATGGAAATCGGTCGCGATTCGCGGCCCAACGCGAAAACGGTGCCACAAGCGGGAGAAATTCCGCTTATCGGGCCCCGAGCCATCCCTGAAGGGAGGCGAACATTCCCTTGCGCGGCGTTGGCGCAGGAATCTGTTCGGGGAGGTGCAGGAATCGCGCGAGGTTGCGCGAGGCCTGCGCGATCGCGAGGGCGGCGGGAGATGCGGGTGACATGAGCATCAGCGGCTTGCGGGCGCGGATGGAGCGGGTCACCTCGGTGTCGGCGGGGAGCATTGCGAGCAGGGGCAGATCGATGCCGAGGAATCGCTTGGCGGTGGCGGCGACGCGGGTGTGGACGCCACGCCCTTCTTCCTCGGTCTGAACCTGGTTCACGAGGAGCGCGAAGCGCGGGCGCGAGGCGGGGCGGAGGCGTGTGGCGTGGACGACGCACTTGATCAGCGCGTAGGCGTCGGCAACGGAGGTTGGCTCGGGTGTGCAGACGATGACCGCGACGTCGGCGGCGGCGACGAAGGCGGTGACGCCGTCGGAGAGCCCGGCGCCGGTGTCGATCAGCACGGCATCACTCGACTGCTCGAGGCCGACGAGGCCCTCGATGATGAGGCGTCGGTGCGTGTCGGGCAGGTTGGCCATTCGGGCCACGCCGACAGAACCGGGGACGAGGGTGAAGCCTCCGGGAGCTGCCATGCTGATCTGCGAGAGGGGACGTGGGCCGCGCGAGCCGGGCTCGACGGCCGCATCGAGGCGCGTCGTGGGGCTGATGCCGCAGAGGACATCGGCGTTGGCGAGACCGAGGTCGGCGTCGAGCAGCGTGGTGCGGTGGCGAAGCGTGCTCAGCGCGATGGCGAGATTGACTGAGAGGGTCGTCTTGCCGACGCCACCCTTGCCGGAGGTGATGGCGACGACGGGGCAGCGGCGGACGGGCGTGGAGGCCGGAGGGCGAGCGGCCACGGGGGAGGAAGGGGCCGCGGGAGCGCGCATGGCACCCGGCAGGGTGGCTTGCTGAGGGTGAGGTGCGTAGGAGGGGTGAGCGGGGTGGGCCGGGTGGCTGATGGGTGACGCGGGAGAACCGACACCCTGACGAAGGGGGCGAGAAGGTGCCTCGCGACCGGGCGCGACTCGCTCCGGGGAAGCACGCAGCTCGGATGGGGGAGGCTCGACAGCGACGGAGGCTCGGGGCTCAGACTGGCGAGGTGGGGTGGCGGCGGCGTGCGCTGGAGCGAGCTGGGGGGCGGAGGAACCGGAGACTCGCTCGGCGTATGTAAACACCGATACGCCTGGGCCTTGCAACGACTGGACCATCGCGCGAAGACGCGATGCCTGATCATCGCCGCGTGAGGGGCGCTGTTCGGGCGCGGCCTCTGACGCGGTGGCGAGCTGCTCTGGATGGCCTGTGGGGACGGTCGCCATAGATTGAACACCTCACGAGTCGAGCCCGAGCATACGTCGGGCGAGCGCCTCGGGTTGGGCGGCGTCCAGATGGTCGGGGACTTCCTGTCCCGTGGTGACAAATGAGATGGGCAGGGAGGCGGCCCGGGCGGTGGCGACGGCCTGGCCGATCGTGGGTGATTCGTCGAGCTTGGTCAGGATGCAGGCGTTTGGGGAGAGGAGGGCGAAACGGTCTGTGATGCGGCGGAGGACCGGGGCGCCGGCCGTCGCGGCCATGACGAGGTGGGTGCGGTCGGGTCGGGCTGCGGCGAGCACGGCCCGGAGCTCATCGAGGCGTGCGGAGTCGGTGGGGCTGCGGCCGGCGGTGTCGATGAGGATGAGGTCGGCATCGCTCAGCTGCGCCATGGCGTCGTGAACGTCGGCGGGGGAGAGGGCGACGCGCAGCGGGACTCCGAGGATCTCGGCGTAGGTGCGGAGCTGCTCGACGGCGGCGATGCGGTAGGTGTCGGCTGTGATCATCGCGACCCGCTGGCCGCGGCGGAGTTTGGCGTAGGCCGCGAGCTTCGCGATGGTCGTGGTTTTGCCGACCCCGGTCGGGCCGACGAGTGCCACGACGCGCGCGGGCGAGGTTGCGTCGGTCGGAAGGCACGGGATGAGACGGGAGAGTGCGCCGACGGCGGCATGGGCGAGGGCGGGTGAGCCGGGGTGTGCGAGGCTCGCCGCGAGGGAGGTTCGGAGGGAGGTGATGACGGCTTCGCGTGCGGCGGCGTCGAGGCCCTCGTCGAGGAGGCGCTGGTCGAGCGCGAAGAGGGGACCGGAGAGGCCGCCGCTGGCGAGGAGGGGCGCGAGTCCGCCGGATTGCTCCGCATCGGCCTTCTCTGCGGTCGTTGCTGGGCGGCGTGCGACCTCGAGCACCTGGCCGACGAGGCGCTTGATGGCCGTGAGCTCTTCACGGAGCGTGGCTGCGGCGGTGTCGGACTCTGGGGCGAGATCGACCTTGACGGCGAGACGCGAGGCGGCGCGGGGCGCCGCTTCGCGTGATGGGTCACGTGATGGGTCACGTGATGGGTCACGTGCTGGGTCACGTGCTGGGTCGCGTGCTGGGTCGAGCGGGCCGCCGACAACGGTGCTTGCGCGCGTGAAGACGGCGGGTTCGAAGGTGGGCGCCGCGGTGGCTGCGGCGGGTGGGCGCGAGGGGGAGACTGGCTGGACGCTGCGAAGGGTTGGGCCGCGCGAGGTGGCCTGATCGGAGGCGGTGATCTCGACCATCTGACGACCACCGACGCCGAGCATGCCGCCAACGCGGTAGGTGCGGGTGTGGAGGATGACGGCGTCCTTGCCGAGGTCCTTCTTGACCTGCGCGAGGGCCTCACCCATCGACTCACCGGAGTATGTCTTGAGGTTCATGGCGCCTTCCGTGGCCGGGGAACTTGCGAGCGTCCTGCTCGTGAGAGGCGGACTGTATCAGAATTGCGGGGGGAGTGGCAAGGGACGCTGGGGAATCTGCGCGATCGCGGAGATTGTCGGTAGTCGTTTCTGTCACGCCGCTTCGGCCATGGCCTCCGAGGGGAGGGTGGCCATCGCGAGCGACTCGACGTCGAGGCCCCCCACCACCTCGTTGTAGCCCAGGACCGCGACGCCGGGGACGTGGGGCTCGATGATCTGGCGAACGACGCTGCGCACCTGCGGTGAGGCGATGACGACGGGGCTGGCGCCGCGGGCGATGACGGGCTGGAGGGCGAGGCGGATCTGGTCGGCGATTCGAGTGGCGAGGCGCGAGGGCATGTTGACGACGGTGCCGGCGGGGCCGCGGTCGATGTAGGCGTTGACCTGGTCTTCGAGGGCCGGATCGAGCGTGGCGCAGAGCAGGCGCGGGCGGCCGGACTCCTGGGACGGCGCGGCGTACTGCTGGCAGATGGTGCGCCGGAGGGCGTGACGGACGTATTCGGTCAGGACGTCCAGGTCCTTGGTCTTGGTGCCCCAGTCGGCGAGGGTTTCGAGGATGGCCTCGAGATCGCGGATGGGGACGCGCTCGCGGAGGAGGTTCTGCAGGAGCTTCTGGAGGTCGGCGGCGCGGATGATGGTCGGAACGACTTCCTCGACGAGCTTGGGGCTCTTCTGCTTGACCTGCTCCAGCAGGTTGTTGACCTCGTCGCGCGTGAGGAGCTCTTCGGCGTGCTTGCGGACGATCTCGGTGATGTGGGTCGCGAGGACGGAGGTTGGATCGACGACGGTGTAGTTGAGGGTTTCGGCGCGGGGGCGGGCGCTGGGATCGATCCACCAGGCATCGAGGCCGAAGGCTGGCTCCTTGGTCTTCTCGCCGTCGATGGGTCCGGAGACGAGCCCGGAGTCCATGGCGAGGAGCTTGCCGGTGCGGACGAGGCCTTGAGCAACGGCGTTGCCGCGGATCTTGACGCGGTACTCGCTGGATGAGAGCTGCATGTTGTCGCGGATGCGGACGGGGGGCATGACCAGGCCGAGCTCGACAGCGAGCTGGCGCCGGACGGAAGCGATGCGTTCGAGGAGGTCACCACCCTGGGCGACATCAACGAGCTGAACGAGGCCGTAGCCGACTTCGAGCTCGAGGGTGTCGACCTTGAGGAGCGTCTCGATGGGCGGGGCGAGGTCGGGCTTTGCGGCGTTGCCGGGCGTGGCGGCCGCGGCGGACTTGAGGGCGATCTCGCGGCGCGTGGCGGCCTGCATCGAGAGGGCGACGGCCACCAGCGCGAGGGCGGTGACGAAGAGGGGGATTGTGGGGAGCGGTGTGAGGGCGAGGAGGACGAGGAACGCGGCGGTGATGAGGAGGCCTCGGGGCTGGCTGGAGACCTGGTCGGCGAGCTCGGTGCCGAGCTGCTCCTTGCTGCCGCTGCGGGTGACGATCAGGGCGGAGGCGATGGCGATGACGAAGGAGGGGATCTGGGAGGAGAGGCCGTCGCCGATGGTGAGGCGGGTGAAGACATCGGCTGTCTGGCCGGCCTCCCAGCCGCGCAGGAGGATGCCGACGGCGAAGCCGCCGATGACGTTGACGATGGTGATGATGAGGCCGGCGATGGCGTCGCCACGGACGAACTTGCTGGCACCGTCCATGGCGCCGAAGAAGTCGGCCTCCTGGGCGATCTCGTCGCGCCGGCGCCGGGCTTCCTTCTCGTTGATGGAGCCTGCGTTGAGGTCGGCGTCGATGGCCATCTGCTTGCCGGGCATGGCATCAAGGGTGAAGCGTGCGGCGACCTCGGAGATGCGGGTGGCGCCCTTGGTGATCACCATGAACTGGATGATGACCATGATGAGGAAGATGACGACGCCGACGAAGAGGGAGTCGCCGGCGACGAAGTTGCCGAAGGCCATGATGACGTGACCAGCGACGGCGGCGGCCTCCTCGGGCGTGCTGGCGTCGGCGGTCAGGATGAGGCGTGTGCTGGCGACGTTGAGGACGAGGCGGAAGAGCGTGGTGGCGAGGAGGAGCGAGGGGAAGACGGAGAAGTCGAGCGGCCGCTCCATGTAGATCGTGGTGAGCAGGATGACCAGCGAGAGGCTGATGTTGAGGACGATGAGCACGTCCATCATCGCCGGCGGCAATGGCACCAGCAGCACCGCCATCATCAGCACGAAGCCGATGGGGACGATGTAGCCACGGTACTCCTTGAGCTTCAGGAGCCACGCGGGCATGGGGGACTTGGAAGCGGCACTTGGCATCAGGGG
>CAZBXF010000189.1:4662-6144 GCA_964495635.1 uncultured Phycisphaeraceae bacterium | reverse complement strand
GTGCCGACATTGCCGTCGGCATCAACGTCGCGATAGACGCCGCCGCCGCTGTCGTAGGTGTAGAGATCGTCGACATTGAGGAAGCCGTCGGCATTGGCGTCGCCGGGTGGGATGATCTCGATCCAGTTGAGGTTGAAGTCGCGATTGGCGGGGCCGGCGTTGGAAATGCGGATCACGCGGGTGCCGGCCGTCAGGTTAGCGACGGCGCGGGTCGTGCGATACGTCTGCCAGGCGCCGGTGGGCGTCAGCGTCGTCGCGGCACCGATCGAGACACCGTCAACAGCGACACCAACCGAACAGCCCGCCGTCTGCGTCGCGTAGCGGAAACGGAACTCATACTGCCCGTCGCGCGGCACCTGCACCGTGTATTCCATCCACTCGCCGGAGGAGAAGAAGCCGACGTTGTGGCCACCTTCGGAGCAGTTCTCGATGTCGACGGCTTCCTGAATCCGGAGCTGGTTGCCGCGGTTTTCGGGATCGACATCGTTGTAGGCGATGCTGCCGCCACCGACGTCGAATCGCTCGGCCTCGATCCGCGCGGGCAGAACGGGCACCGCGCCAAAGGGGCCCTGCGGCGGACGCTGCGACACGCGGACATAGTCGACCTGCATCTGCAGTGGGAACGGCGTGGACTCGGTGGGGCTTCCCGGCCAGTTCCCGCCGACCGCGACATTGAGCAGCAGGTGGAAGGGCGTGTCGAAGGGCGCCCGCGGGTTGTTGGGCGCGGCCGTTGAGAACCAGGTCGAGCTCGTCACGCGGTAATAGCGCGTGCCATTGACGTACCAGCGGATCTCGTCGGGCTCCCACTCCATGGCGTATGTGTGGAAGTCCTGGCTCCAGTTGCCGGCGATGCTGCCTCCGTTGGAGGTGTTGTTGGGCCAGTTGCTGCCATGGTGGATGGTCCCGTGGAGCTGGTCGGCGCCGTTCACGGTCTCCATGATGTCCATCTCGCCGCTCGCGGCCCAGCCCCCATAGGGGCTGTTGGTCGGCAGCATCCAGAACGCCGGCCAGATGCCCTGGCCGGCCGGGACCTTGATACGGGCCTCGAAGCGGCCGTACGTGAACTCGCGCCGGTTCATGGAGCGGATGCGCGCGGAGGTGAACTGGAAGCCCTGGAAGTTCTCACGCCGTGCCGTGATCGTGAGGAGGCCGTTGGCAACACCGATGTTCTGCGGCCGCGAGGTGTAGTTCTGGAGCTCGTTGTTGCCCCAGCCGGGGATGCCATAGGCCTGCCCGTTGCCGAGCATGTACTCCCAGTTGGAGAGGTTGAGCGTGTTGCCCTCGAACTCATCGGCCCAGACCGGGACCCAGGCGGACTGGGCAAAGGCGGTGCCGGAAGCAAGGACGCACCCGAGGGCGGCGAGTCTGGCACGCATGGGGCGCGAGATGGTCATCGGTGGCTCCTCATCGCGGAGGGGGAATCTTGATCGTCAACCAATCCTGATCATGTCCTGATCATGTCCTGATCATGTCCTGATCATG
>CAZBXF010000189.1:0-4562 GCA_964495635.1 uncultured Phycisphaeraceae bacterium | reverse complement strand
TCCTGATCATGTCCTGATCATGTCCTGATCATGTCCTGATCATGGCAGCCGAACGTACGCGGCAAAGGCGCCTTTGGATGCGTCGGAAGACTCCAAGGACGCTCAGGGCTTGACGAGCGGAAAGCGTGTCGTCGCGGGCTCGGACTTCATCACGCGCTTGGGCGTGCGGTCGGAGTTGAAGACACCCCAGTGCTTCTCGATCTCATCAGGGCTGGAGCCACCCTTCCACTTCTCGTCGAAGGCCTGGAAGTAGAAGTAGGGCTGATCGACCTGGAAGGCGTAGTCGCGGAGGGCTCGATAGAAGAGCTCCTGCTCGCGCTCATCAGGGACCGCGACGACTCCGATGGCCTGGTACCCCTCGGTGCCCTTCTTCGTGGCCCAGCCGATCTCGGTGAGGACGATCGGGACCGTGGGGTGCGTTGCTTTCACATCGGCGATGGTCTGGCGGCTCCAGTCGAGCGCATCGGCGAGGACCTGCTTGTTCCACATCGCGTAGACATGGAGCCCGATGAAGTCGCACTCGTTGGCAACGGCCCTGCTCTCGGGCTTCTTCCAGAATGCGAAGTCGTCGCAGGTCGTGACGGGCTGCTTGATGGCATTGCGGACCTGGCGGATGTAGCCGATCAGCGCGGCCTCGGGACCGCGGTGAACGGACCACTCCACCTGAGTCTCGTTGCCCACCCCCACTGCCATGACGACGTCGGGATACTCGTTGGCAAGCTTGATCCCCATCTCAACCTCGGCCTTGTTCGCGGCGACCGCGTCGGGCATCGGCTGGTCGGGGGATCCTTCTTTTTTGACAACCTCGGGCGCGATCCAGACACCGACCATGACCTTGAGCGGAATCTTCTCGGCCCTGATAAGGCGGCAGACCTTCTCGGTGGAGCCGCGTGAGGCGTACATACGGATCATGCCCCAGTGACGCGACATGATGCGCAGATCCTCGAGGATCTGCTCGTCGGTGGGCTGGGGGCCTTCGTTGGGAGTCTGCCCATCTCGGTGAGGGCCGTAGGAGACACCCGCGCCGATCCACTTGCCATCCTGAACGGCGACAAACGGTCGGCGCGGGGTGTCTCCCACGCGTTGTACATCTGAACCTTGGAAACCCGACGCGATGGCGCCACTGAACACGAGGGTCAACGCGAGAAGCAGCGGCGTAACCATCAGCCTCATTGAGGCTCCTTTCGGGAAATCG
This sequence comes from uncultured Phycisphaeraceae bacterium, assembly GCA_964495635.1. Lineage (GTDB taxonomy): Bacteria > Planctomycetota > Phycisphaerae > Phycisphaerales > UBA1924 > JBBASU01. Next base: position 3,367 of record CAZBXF010000189.1, on the reverse strand, counting down.
GGGCCAGGATCATGGAACTACTCGGATGAGATCGTTCCTCAGTTGGCGCGCCGGCGACGGCCAGCGAGCGTCAGACCGGCGAGGCCGAAGAGGCCAGCAACGCCGGGGGCGGGCACGAGGGAGGCGTCGTCGATCAGGACCGCGCCACCATCGAACTGGGGCTGGAGATAGAGGAAGAAGGCCCAGACCGAGACCGTGCCGGCGGGAGCCGTGCCGGAGGCCGAGGTGGGAGTCCAGATATCGGTCGCGTTGCGGCCGTCGAAGGGCGCGCTCTCCGCGAACGAGATGGTCTGATCAGCAGCGTTGCGGAATTCGAACTTGGTGACAACCCAGTTCGACGCGGTCGGGCCGTTGCCGATCATGGCGTCGCCGGTGTTGTGACGGAAGAAGGCCGACATCGTCCAGGTCTCGCCGGGGTTGGCCGGGAAGGACTGGAAGAGGCCGGACACACCGAAACCGCCGGAGAAGGTGCCGAACATCTTCGCCACGCCGTTGCCGGTGCGGGGGGTGATGGGCTCGGCGAAGACGTTTCCGAAGGTCGTCCAGCCGCTGAGGCCGCTCTCGAAGCCGGGGTTCACGAGGACGTTCTGGGCCGACGCCGCGGCGCCGACACCGGCCATCGCGACCAGAACCGAACACATGGAAGCTGCAGTCGTACGCATTGAAACACTCTCTTTCCGGGCATGACGCCCACGTTCCGGGCCTGCGGCCCGACGAGCCCGGCAACGCCTGCCGGGCAATCCATCCCGCCACGAGGCGGGGCTCCGGCGGAGACGCTACCGCGCCGCGACGTTCTTCGCAACTGTTTCATTCACGCATTCTGCACAAAATGCCCGAACGGAGACCGGCGAAAGGCGGGGAGAAGCCCCCGTCCCGACTGGCGGGCTGAAGTCGGAGAATTCGGCCAGATTTATCGGTTGCCAGCAGGTTCACCGGGCCGGGGCGTCCCCGGCTGGAACAGACCTTTGCGGGATCTCAATAATCCTAGTTGCGTTCTTCGGAAGCCTGTGGTACGCTCCTCAGTGAAACGGTTTCACGGCCCTGGGCGGGCCAGATCGGAGTCGGCTTCCGTGTCATCAGTCCGAGCCATCGCGAAGCACCTGAATGTCTCGCCCGCCACGGTCTCGCGGGTGCTGAACAACCGCACCAACGTCGATGAGGAAACGCGACAGCGCGTCCTCGATCGGATCAACGAGCTGGGGTATTTCCCTCCCGTTGGCCGGCGCATCTCCAACGTCATCGCCCTTGCCTACCCCGACGAGCCCGTCCGCACCGAGTATGGCTCCTTCGAACCCACGCTCCTGAGCGGCATCATGCGAGGCCTCGAGGTCGAGCAGTTCGACCTCAAGCTCCTCAGCATCCGGCGAGACAAGAAGCCAGACGAGACCTACACGCAGTTCTTCCTTCGGAAGGGCGTCCGGGGCGTCGTGCTTCGCTGCTTCCGGCACTCACGCCCGATGATCCTTGAGATCGCAGCGGAGAAGTTCCCGGCGATCGTGATCGCGGAGCACTTCGACGAGCCCGGAGTCAACTACATCCGGGCGGAGTCGTATTCGAGTTGCCGCCGGGCGGTCGAGCACCTGATCGCGCTCGGTCACACCGGGATCGCACTCGCGATCCACAGCGTCTCAGACAGCGACCACGCCGAGCGGCGTCGTGCCTACGCCGACGCGCTCCACTGCGCGGGCCTCACGGTCGATCCATCCTTCATTTTCGAGCTCCCTGCCTCGCTCTCCTCGGGCGAGCAGGTGCTGGACATGATCGCCGATCGCCGCCCCGCGATCACCGCGGTCTTCGCCACCAACCCGATGACCTCGCTGGGCATCATGCGCCGCGCTCAGGAACGCGGCATCCAGATCCCGAGCGATCTCTCCGTCGTGGGCGTGGATGACGGCGATGTCCGCATGCACGTCTGGCCGCGCCTGACGGCGGTCTGCCAGGACGCGTCGGCCCTCGGTTACGAGGCGGCGATCTGGCTGACGCGGACGCTCTCCAAGGGTGCGGGTGCCGTGCCGGGCGCGTTCCGTCGGACGACGGCCACGGTCTTTGAAGTGAACGGAACCGCTGCGTCGCCTCGGGCGATGCGGGACGGCGGGGCGCTCCCGCTGGACCCGCCCGAGAGGCCGCCCGTGCGGCGACGGTCGAAGTAGCCGCTTCCCAGAACCATCAGTCGAATCCCCGGGCCACGCGGTGGTGCAGGGAATCAAGCCCGATCAGAGTTGTTCGAGAGTGCGTTTCGGAATCGAGAGAAAAGGAGATGACCATGCGAGTGACCACGTACCTTGCGGCTGCCGCCGCCCTGACCTGCGCCGGGGCGATCGCTCAGGCCCAGATCCAGAACCCCAGCTTCGAGCTTCCCGGCACGTCCACGATCTTTGATCAGTGGGTCAACTTCAACAACGCGGTTCCGGAGTTCGGCATCGTCCGCTCCGGCGCGGTGTCCGTGAAGATGTTCGGCAACGGCAGCGGGGCCTTCAACGCCGCTGGCGTCTTCCAGGAGCTCCCCGCCTCGCCCGGCCAGAGCTTCCAGGGCTCCGCCTACTGGCGCAACGACAGCAGCGATCCGATCCAGGCGGATAACTTCGGCGTCGTCAACATCGAGTGGATCAACTCCGGCGGCACCACGATCAGCTTCGACTCGGCGCCCGCTGGCAACGCCTCCTCCCCCCAGAACGTCTGGACACAGTCCACGGTCCAGGGCACCGCGCCCGCCGGCGCGGTCGCCGCTCGGCTCGTTCTCCTCCACCTTCAGGGGCCAGCCCAGCAGCCCGGCGCCATCTTCTTCGATGACGCCGCGCTCGCGCAGGTCACCCCGACCGGCGTCGTCAACCCCGGCTTCGAGGCTGGCCTGAGCGGCTGGAGCGCCTTCGGCAACGCCTTCGCCGGCGTCGCCGCCAACGGCGACCCCGCCCGCACCGGCCTGGGCTCGGCCAAGATGTTCGGCAACTTCTTCGGCGGCGACTTCAACGCCAGCGGCGTCTTCCAGCAGTTCCCCGCCGAGCCCGGCCAGACCTGGTCCGGCTCCGCCTGGGCCACCACCATCAGCGGCGACCGCGTCCGTGGCGGCAACTTCTCAGTCATGAACATCGAGTGGCGCGATGTCACCGGGGCGCTCATCAGCTTCGTCTCGGCGCCTGCGATCGACTCCAACAGCACGCCCGACGTCTACATCCCCGTGAACGTGACCGGCGTGGCGCCGGCCGGCACCGCGTCGGTTCGCATCGTTCTCCTTCACCTCCAGCGTCAGAACCCCAACTACGAGGGCGGCGCTGTTTGGTGGGATGATGTCACCTTCGCCCAGGGCGGCGGTCCCGGCCCCTCCTGCGACTACGACTTCAACCAGGACGAGAACGTCGACCTGACCGAC
>CAZBXF010000188.1:0-6168 GCA_964495635.1 uncultured Phycisphaeraceae bacterium | reverse complement strand
GCCGCGTTCAGCGCGTACGCGGCGTAGGGAGTCCCCGTGATCTCCTGGCGAGGCGCGAGGGCGATGAAAACCCCGCCCGAGCCCGTCGTCCGGACGGCGATCTGGAGCCAGCGCTTCTGGCCATCGAATGGGTTGACGCCGAACTCCGCGCCACTGTTGAGGGATACGGCGAAGCGGCCGCCCTCGATCGTGACACCCAGTGCGGTCTGCGTGACACCGATCTGCACGCCGCCGCTCGCGGCGGACCAGAGGCTGAACTGGAGGTCCGCGAGGCCGTCAACGGCCGCGCCCCCGTCCTGAAGGTCTCCCTGGTAGGTGAAGGCGCTGGTGACCGGTTGGCCGCAGGCCGACCACGCGGCCCCCGCCAGAGCGAGCATCAACGATGCGAGACGGACTCTGTTCTGTTGCATGATTCAGTGCTCCAGTGATCGCGCCTCCGGACGGAGCCGCCATCTCTGTAAACACGAGCCGCGATGGTGCCGCGACATGGAACGGGCGGCTTTTTGGATTTCCGGTGGAAACAGTGGCGGCAGATCGACTGGGACTACGGGCAGAGGCCGGCGCGTCCCGAACCACGCAGTCTGCGTGCGTGACGATGGGGGCCGGGGAGCGCGTTCGGGGGCGCAGCGGAGAGCGCGAGTGGGAGGGATTGCGGGAGGGGGCTGCGGGTGGAAACGGGGTTCGCGACACGGGCACGGACAGCGGTCACTGCGAGTTCGGGTTGCAGCGAGTGAAGACCTTTACAGCGACCGAGGTGCCCGGCGAGTCGAGATCGGTGCCTCCGTACCCAACCGACGTGCCACCGGGCCTACATGACGCCATCGAGACGGCGCAATGGTCCTTGAAGAAGCGATTCCTGGTGGGTCCTTCTGGCGTACCGCTCCCCTGTTGAGCGTGAGAAGGAATGACCGTTGAGACGGCCAGAGAGTTTAGTTCCGAGGCACTTGCTTGCCGCCTCGTGCAAATCGTTCATGCAGCACCAAGAGCTTGGCGTAGTCTCCCCTGTCAGCAGCCCTGATCGCTTCGAGATACTCGTCACGGATTGTGCTTGCTGTTCCGATGGTTGTTTCCGGCCACTCAATCGGCACTGCGCCATGCAGCTTCAGCCAGATGTTGGCCAACATTCGGGACCAGCGCCCGTTGCCGTTTGGGAATGGGTGAATCTGAACTGCAACGTGGTGAAGTCGGACCGCCTGCTCCAGCAGGGGCATGCCAGAAGCGTGCCAAGCCTTCAGGTCTTCAAGGAGGTTGTAGAGCCGGCGTTCGACCTCATTGGGTTTGCAGCCGATGTTGGTCTCGCTCTTGCGAAACGTGCCCGCCCACGTCCAGACATCGCCAAACATCTCGTTGTGGAGTCGGCAGAGCCAGCGAACGTCGAACTGAGCCGACCTCGATGTGGGGCGAGCGGCCAGGTACTTCAGAGTCGCTTTGCGGATGTTCTCTGCTTCAGCGACGTTCAGTTGAGAGGTCGTGCGAATGCTCTTGACCCGCAATCCCGAGAGGTCGTCCAAGGGAGTCTGTCCCGGGATTGGCGGATCGGGGAGCATCACTCAGACCACAGCCTCCGTCTTGACCCGGCCATCAGTTCGTGGAACGAGCGATCGACGAGTCGGTCGTATGCCGCCTGGTCCACCGCTTGGCTTTCGAGGGCGCTGGTTCCCTGGACGAGCCGTGCAATCTGTTCAGCCTTCCGACGAGCCTGCTGACGGCACAATTCCTCGGGATCAGCTTCCTCGATGCCGAACGACGCACCAAGGGCCTCAGCGACGGCCACAACGTTGGCAAACGACGCTTCAGCGACTTGCCCGCCCAGAATGCGCTTGACGGTGGGTTCGGAGACGCCGCTCCTGGCAGCGACGACGGAGTAGCTCATCCCCAGGGACTCCCGGCGGTGCTTCAGGCGGTCGGCGGAGATGTGGATGTTGATGGCCATGGTTCTGTTTAGTATCGTATACGATACGATTGATTAGTCAGATCGGTTCACAGAATGACCGCAATCGCTTCGGTTGCAGCGAATCGTTCACCCGTCAGGGTGACGTTTGGACTGAGAACCAGACCGCTCTACAGCCATTGAGTTCGGACGGTCAAAACGCCTCCGGATCACACGGCGGCTCTGAGGGCTGTGGGTCGATCAGCCAGAACTGAACTTCATGAGCGGGGGCGGGGCAGCGGCGATTCCGAGGCGTGGTCCCAGCGAGTGACTGCTCGGAACGGTTCGTGGGCATTCGGGGCCGCTCCAGATTGCCGACGTGGGCTGCTTCGCGCTCGAGCGGGCACGGAGGCGTCACGTGCGTGACTGCCGCCTGCCAGCCCGAAGCGAGGCAGCACCGGCCCGCCGATCGCCAACCGGGAAGCCCAGAACTCGGCCCAGCAGCCCGAATACCGCTGGGTGCCACCGATCGCGACGGAGAGCGACCGTCTGCGAAGTGACCTCAGGGAGGACAGCGCGCCAAAGGCCTTGGATTGTGGGGGAAAAAGCGACGCTTTGCGAGAGGGTGCGTCGGATTTCGAAAGTGCCCCCCGAAGGACTCGAACCTTCGACCCGCTGATTAAGAGTCAGCTGCTCTACCAACTGAGCTAGGAGGGCTTGGTGCTGGATTTTCGGCCCCGTCGCTTGCGGTGAGTGCCGCGGCTTCGGTTCGGAACTGTGAGTTTACGCGGTCCCGGGCGGGAGGCAAGCCTGCTGGTGGGTGTTCCGCAGCGTGAGGCACAAAACGGCCTTGCCTGGCGAGTTGAGCGCGTCCTGGCGTTGTCTGCGCGGCGAGTTCCGCGGCGTGCTCTTCGTGGCGGCGTGGACTACACGGGGCCACCGGGGCCTCCGGTTCTGGGGCTGGGTTCAGGCGAGACCTGGCCCCGGGAGTCTGATTGCCGGATCCGATCAAAGTGCAAACAACCTGAGCCCATCATCCTCTGTGCGGCGTTGACCGGAGCATGGAGGCCCCCTAGTGTTTCAGTCCCATCGCGGCCGACCGATTGCGCTGGTTCCTTGCTAGCCTGCTCTGATGGCCTGATGATTTGACCTGATGCCCTGAACGGAGATCTGGACCATGCTTCCCCCACAGAGAGTCAGCCACGGCCGTACGCGTCGCCGCCGCAGCCACCACGCCATCACCGGCGCCACGCCGACCATCTGCCCCCTGACGGGCCTTCCGAAGGCTCACCACCGCGCCTGCAAGGAGTCCGGGTACGTTCGCGCCGGCCTGCAGATCAAGGTGCCCAAGCTCGGCATCGGCGTTCCGAAGAACTGAGCCGTCGGCACGTTGGTGGCCGGCGGTCCCTTCAGCCAAGGGAAATCCGCACGGCCAGACCCGACGCGACGCAATTGACATCCAGCAACTTCAGTGCTTTGGCAGGACCCCGCACATCGACGGGGTCCTGTGTCCTATGCTGGACCTGCTGAGGGCCGGGCGCGGGGCGCGTTCGGTCAGGATGCCCGTGTCAGAGAGGCGTCAAGATCGTGCGGCGATCCGGTGAAGCCGGGCCGCTGGCCCGACGGCCTCCACTCCACCGTCCCACGCCCCACAAGGCTCCCGCTCAGATGCGCATCGCGATCGACATCATGGGAGGCGACCACGCTCCCGACGCCATCCTCAAGGGTTGCGTCATGGCCCTGGACGATCTCCCCCCCGGCGACCAGCTCGTGCTCGTCGGCCGCGCTCCGCTCATCCGCGAGATGCTCGATGAGCGTGGCGTCAGCATCCATCCCGAACGCCCCGACCCGCGCGTCGAGATCGTCGACGCCGAGCAGATCATCGACATGGGTGAGTCTGCGGCGAAGGCGGTCCGCCAGAAGACAGACTCCTCCATCGTGCGCATGCACCAGATGGGGGCGGCCGACCATCCGCGGCGCTGCGATGTCGTCCTCTCCGCCGGCAACACCGGTGCCTGCGTCGCCGCGGCGCTGCTGCACATGCGGCGCCTGCCCAACGTCATCCGTCCGGGCATCGCCGTCACGATTCCGGCCTTCCACGGGCCGATGATCCTGACCGACGCCGGCGCCAACCCGGAGCCAAAGCCCGAGCACCTGTGGCAGTACGGAATCATGGCCGAGGTCGCCTCGCGCCTCCTGCTGGGCATCAAGAACCCGCGGGTGGCGATCATGAACATCGGCTCCGAGGAGGCCAAGGGCACGGACCTCATCAAGGAGACGCGTGATCTGCTGCGTGCGACGCCGGGCCTCAACTACATCGGCTACATCGAAGGACGGGACTTCTTCGAGGGTGCGGCCGATGTTGTCGTGACCGACGGCCTTGTGGGGAACACGCTGCTCAAGGCGGCGGAGGGCATGGCCAAGGCGCTCTTCAAGGCCATCGCCGGGCACCTGATCGAGCACGACCTCGACCTTGCACTCCGCTTCGAGGGCGTGATCAAGGGCCTGTACAAGAAGCACGACTACCACGAGTATGGCGGCGCGCCGCTGCTGGGTGTCAACGGGGCCTGCTTCATCGCGCACGGCTCGAGCGAGGCCCGCACGATCCGTGCCGCCATCCGAAACTGCCGCGCCTTCGTCGCCGCCGACGTCAACCGGCACATCGTCGCCCGGCTCGACGAGATCGAGCGGGCCAACATCCTCGAGAGCGTCCGCCAGGGCGCCGAGGGCGTCACCGGCGGCACCGAGCCAACCGTCTCCGTGCCGCCAGTGGCCTGAGGCCGCTCTCCACGCCCTCGGCCTTCCCGCGAAGGCCCGGAGCCGTCCGCAGCACCCACCATCCACGCCGACCAGCGCCTGGAGCCCACCGGAATGACCATCCCGCCCAACGGCGACGCATCCTCCGCCCACTCTCTCCCTTCGCAGGCGGGCTCGCAGCGCCAGCGCCCCCTGCGCGGCGTGCGCCTCGCCGGGACCGGCTCCTCCCTCCCCTCCAAGTTCACGACGAACAAGGATCTGGAGAAGGTGATGGAGACCTCGGACGAGTGGATCGTCCAGCGCACCGGCATCCGCTCTCGGTACATCGTCGACAAGGAGAAGGGTGAGTCGACCTCGACGATGTCCGCGAACGCGCTGCGTGCCGCGCTCGCCGCGGCCCACCTCAACGCCGCCGACCTTGACCTGATCATCCTCGCGACGATGACGCCCGAGATGGAGTGTCCCGCGTCGGCCTGCCGCGTCGCGAGCCTCGTGGGCGCCAGGAACGCCGGCGCGTTCGATCTCAATGCCGCGTGCTCGGGGTTTGTGTTCGGCCTCAACGTCGCGCATGAGCTCATCCGCTCGGGCGCGCACAGCACGATCGGCCTGATCGGCGCTGACACGCTCAGCAGCCTGCTGAACTTCTCGACCGCCGGCCGCGGCACCTCGATCATCTTCGGTGACGGTGCGGGCGCCGCCATTCTTCAGGCGACCGACGACGCCTCCAAGGGCATCCTGGCGCAGTCCATCCGTGCCAACGGCGACGGCTGGAAGGACATCTACGTCCCGCACGTTGACGCTGACTTCCCCGAGGGTGTGACGCCCGACCACAGCCACTGCGGCTATGTCCAGATGAACGGCGCGGCGGTCTTCAAGTTCGCGGTCACGACCTTCCCCGACCTGATCGCGCAGACGCTCGACAAGGCGGGCCTCAAGGCCGAGGACGTCGACATGTACGTCTGCCACCAGTCCAACGCGCGCATCCTCGCCGCGGCCCGCGAACGGTTCGGTCTGCCGGAGCACAAGCTCTACGTCAACATCGACCGCGTCGGCAACACCGTCGGCGCGAGCGTGCCGCTGTGCCTGGATGAGCTCACCCGTGCGGGCCGGATCAAGCCCGGCATGAAGGTGATGTTCCTGGCCTTCGGCGGCGGCCTGACGTGGGGCAGCAGTCTCTGGCAGATGTGAATCACGGCGCGTGCGGCTCAGGCACCCGTACCAACGACACGCCCGCGCTGGCGCCGTGGGCTCCTGTGGGGGTCATCGCGACACGAACGTTCTGGATGATGTCAGCGAGCTTTCAGAAGTCGCCGCTGGGTGGAACTTCGATCATCATGCTCAGATCAGTGGGGTTCCGGCCCACATCGCGATGAGCCCGGCATGAAGTCGCGAGTATGCAGGGCGGATGCCCGGGCCACATCGCGTCGCGCCTGCTGATCAGCGGGGCTTGCTACTGCGTGGTCTTGCCGTCGAAGTGCTCGTCATCGACGCTGGCCTCCTCGGGTGTTGTGTGGACCACGCCATCGCGATGATTCGGAGGC
>CAZBXF010000187.1:0-6224 GCA_964495635.1 uncultured Phycisphaeraceae bacterium | reverse complement strand
GCTTCCAGGCGATGGCCCGGCTCGTGCAGACCAAGGGAGATGTCGTATACGGCGGCATCGAGGAAGGCAGAAAGAGCGGCCTCAGGTGCCGGCACGCCCGGAAAGCGGCGGCACGCGGTGATGAGTGCCGCGTCGATCATCAGCAGGAGCGCGGCCTCTCGCTTCCACTGCCCATACAGAAGCTGGGCTCGCTCCACGAGCTCGCGGGGAGAAGTCTGCGGCGGAGGGTGTGGGTTGGCGTCAGACATCGACCAGTTGTAGGAGTGCCCGGGAGGGCCGAGCGATCCGTGGCGGAACTGGCAGCTGTCTGGGGCTGCCAACCGCCCGTGCTGCCGGGCCGCCGCGACTACCGGGAAGCAGCGCTCGCGAAGATGACGACCAGCGCAAGGATCGCGGCGAAGACCGCAATGACGATCACAAGTGTCCGGAACGTGTGGTCCGCTTCTTGGAGCGCCCGCAGCTTGCGGATCCGCTTTTCGTCACCCGCCGCGAGCTGCGTAAGCAGCCACCAAAGCTCTACCTCGAACTTGCGGCGTTCCCGCATGTTGAACCTGTGAACTTGGCTCAGCTCGCGAAGCTCGACGCCGGCCGCAAAGCGGTCATCGTCGGAAGCCTTGCTCTCCCGAAGGGTCTCGAGGGCGGTTCGCAGCGACGCCCGAATCGCCCGACGGCGGCGACCGAGGTCTTCGACCGAGCGTTCCCCGATCGGGGTCATGGCCGCGCGGCCGACCATCTCGATGGAGCGGCGAAGAAGGCACCCCTCGATCTGATCATGAACTGATGCGAGAAACTCCGCGGTCGCGCCGGCCTCCTTCGCGCGTTCCACAAGCCCGCGCGACTTCTCTCGGGCGCGATCGAACTCAGGCCCCGAAGCGAAATAGGCGGCCTTGAGCACCGTAATCGCAGCAAGCCCCCACACCTCGCCATCGTGCGGCGCTTCAACCAGGGCCAGTTCGAAGCGGTCCAGCGCGCGCGCGTAGTCCCCAGCCTCAAAGTCCATACGGCCAAGGTCCACCAGCGTCGGTGCCCGATCGCGCTCAACGCGCGGACGCAGGGCCGCCGCGACAACATCCTTGTTGACGTTGTTCCGGCCGCACTGCTCGCACCGCCAGCTCGCAGCAAGCGGCGCAACGCTCAAGGTTGATCCGCACCCTTCGCACGAGACGCTCACGCGTAACCCCCTTGGTCCGGCGCGACGGCGCCTCCGTGTTCAGCCTCGTTCGGAACTCAGCTCGCGTGGTTTCGCACCGGCAGACACCAGCCGTGCCGACCTACCCATCACCCCCCTGCGCTCCCCTCACCACCCGGCAGCGTCATGCTCCAGGGATTCAGGTAGCTGTCGATGTCGGCCTTGGTGATCTTCTTCCCTGCGTTGTCGGGCGTCCCCACCACCGTTTCATACGCCAGCTGGCGGACTGTCTTGCCTTCCTTGAAGGCCTGCTTCGCGAGCCCCGCGGACTTGTCGTAGCCGATGACCGGCACCAGGCTCGTGCACATCGCCAGCGAGCCTTCAATCAAGCTCTGGCAGCGGGCCTCGTCGGGCGCGAGGTCCTTCAGCAGGTTGACGCGGAACATCTCGATGCCGCGGGCCAGCAGGTGGATCGAGTCGAGCGTGTGATGCGCCATCATCGGCATCGCGACGTTCAGGTCTAGCAGCGAGCCGATCCCGCCCAGCCCGCCCAGCGTCGTCGCGTGCGTGTTCCCGAGCACGCTGCAGCAGACCATGATGAGCGACTCGCAGATCACCGGGTTGACCTTCCCCGGCATGATCGACGACCCCGGCTGCACCGCCGGCAGCACCAGCTCCCCGATGCCACACCGCGGCCCCGATCCCAGCCAGCGGATGTCATTCGCAATCTTCGTCAGGCTCGTCGCGATCGTCGCCAGGTGCCCGGAGGTCTCGACATACGCGTCCTTCGCGGCCTGAGCCTCGAAGTGGTTCGCCGCCTCGCGGAAGTGGACTCCCGTCGTGCGAGTCAGCTCCGCCGCGACCATCGACCCAAAGTCCTCGTGACAGTTGATGCCCGTCCCCACCGCCGTGCCGCCGATGGCGAGCTCGCCCAGCGTGTGGAGGGCGCGATGCAGCCGTTCCTCGCTGTGGCGCATCTGCGCTGCATAGCCGGAGAACTCCTGCCCGAGCCGGATCGGCGTCGCATCCTGCAGGTGCGTACGCCCGATCTTGACGATCTTGTCCCACTGCTTGGCCTTCGCCTCAAGGTCCTCGGCGAGGGCCTGCACCGCCGGCAGCAGCTCATCCTTGATCATCACCGCCGCGGCGATGTGCATCGCGGTCGGGAAGGTGTCGTTGCTGGACTGCCCCATGTTTACATGATCGTTGGGGTGCACGCCGCCGGCCTTGAGATACGCTGCGTCCTTCGATGAGCCAATCGGCGCGTGCCGCCGCAGGCACACGATGTTCGCGATCACCTCGTTGGCGTTCATGTTCGTCGAAGTGCCCGAGCCGGTCTGGTAGATGTCCACCGGGAAGTGCATCGTCAGCCCGCCCAGCGACGCAAGCCCAGAGGTGATCTCGTTGCACGCCTCGACGATCAGCCGCGTCCGCTCGCCATCAAGCCGCTTCAGCCGGTTGTTCGTCTGCGCACACGCGGCCTTCAGAATCGCATACGCCTTGATCACCGCCTCCGGAACCGGCCGCCCCGAGACCGGGAAGTTGAGCACCGCGCGCTGCGTGCTCGCGCCATAGAGCGCGCTCGCAGGCACCTGCATCTCCCCCATCGTGTCCTTCTCGGTGCGCGTGGCAGAGTCGCCAGCACCGGGCACGCTGGCCACCATCGGCGCGGCCTTCGCGGCGGGAGCCAAACTGCCTCGCCCAACCGCGGCACGCCGGGCCGTTGCAGCAGGAGCAGCATTGGAGCGGGACTTCGTCGAGCGAGCGTTCTTTGCCATAGGTTCGGAGTGTAGAAGTCGGTTCAGCGTCGGGAGCCAAGAGCCCCAGCCGGGTACTACTCCCGACCCCACCAAGTGCCTAAACTTCCCCAGCCGGAATGGTGGTCCGGCCCGTGCTCCCGCGTTCGCGGGGGGCGGCACGAAAACCGCACCCACACCCCTTCGCTGGGGAAGAGGCACTCTCTACGAGCTGCCTCGGCGGATGTCCTTCCTTCGCGCCCACCACGCCCAGGAAGCACCCGCTGGCCGCACCGGTCGAGCCCGTCATCCATCGGACCAGGCGCGATGACTCGCGCCCCGCCGATCACGCCGGGCCACGCCGCCGCGGAACAAGGAAACTGGTCCCATGATCGATGAATCCCTGATTGCTTCCCTTGGCATTTCCGACGACGAGATCACGAAGATGCTCGGCGGCCCCCTGGGCACCGGCGCCGGCACCACGTCCTACATGGACACGCTGGTGAAGGAGCAGATCGCCGATCTCGTCCCCGGCAAACTCATCAAGGGCAAGGTGATCGGCATGGCCGGCGATGACGTCGTCATCGAAGTCGGCCTCAAGAGCGAAGGCCTCATCCCCAAGGAAGAGTTCGAGGGGATGGAGATCAAGCCCGGCGACATGGTCGACGTCCTCTTCGAGGACTTCGAGAACGAGGAGGGGCTGATCCGCCTCTCCAAGCGACGCGCCGACCGCATGATGGCCTGGCAGCGCATCGTCGACACCCAGAAGGAGGGCGACGTCGTCGAGGGCTTCGTCATCAAGAAGATCAAGGGCGGCCTGCTCGTCGATATCGGCGTGCCCGTCTTCCTCCCAGCCTCCCAGGTCGACGTGCGCCGCCCCGGCGAGGTCGGCGAGTTCATCGGCAAGAAGGTTCGCGCCGAGATCCTCAAGATCGACCTCGAGCGCCGCAACATCGTCATCTCCCGGCGCAAGCTCATCGAGACGGAGCGCGACCAGGCCAAGAAGCGCCTCCTCGAGACCCTCAAGGAGGGTGAGGTCGTCCAGGGTACCGTCAAGAACATCGCCGACTTCGGCGCCTTCATCGACCTCGGCGGCATCGACGGCCTCCTGCACATCACCGACATGTCCTGGTCCCGCATCAACCACCCCAGCGAGCTCCTCAAGGTCGATCAGAAGATCGAGGTCAAGGTCCTCAACATCGACCGCGACAAGGAGAAGATCGCCCTCGGCCTCAAGCAGCGCGAGGCCAGCCCCTGGGAGGAGATCGAGAAGAAGTACCCCGTCGGCTCCCGCATCCGCGGCGCCGTCGTCAACATCATGTCCTACGGCGCGTTCATCAAGCTTGAGGATGGCGTCGAGGGGCTGGTGCACATCTCCGAGATGTCCTGGACTCGTCGCGTCAACCATCCCTCCGAGGTCGTCACGCCAAACCAGGAGGTCGATGTCGTTGTCCTTGAGATCAACAAGGACAAGCAGGAAATCTCCCTCGGCATGAAGCAGACGGAGGTCAACCCCTGGGAGCTCGTCGGCGAGAAGTACCCCCCGGGCACCATGATCGACGGTGTCGTCCGCAACCTCGCCAACTACGGCGCCTTCGTCGAGATCGAGCCGGGCATCGACGGCCTGCTCCACATCTCCGACATGTCCTGGACCAAGAAGGTCACCCACCCCAACGAGATCCTCAAGAAGGGCGACCAGCTCCGTTGCGTCGTCCTTGAGGTCGACCGCGAGAAGCAGCGCATCAGCCTCGGCGTCAAGCAGCTCACCGAGGATCCGTGGATCAACGCCATCCCCGAGCACTACAAGCCCGGCATGGTCGTCCGCGGCAAGGTCACGAAGATCACCAACTTCGGTGTCTTCGTCGAGCTCGAGTCCGACCTCGAAGGCCTCCTGCACATCTCCGAGCTCGCCGACCACAAGGTCGAGAACCCGCAGGATGTCGTCAAGGCCAACGACGAGATCGACGTCAAGATCCTCCGCGTCGATCGCCAGGACCGCAAGATCGGCCTCTCCCTCAAGCGCGCTCAGTGGGGCGACGCCACCGGCGGCCGCGCCGCTGGCACCGAGGAGGAGAAGCCGGCTGGCGGCTCCGGCAAGAAGCGCGGCGGCGACAGCCCCACCCGCGGCGGTATGGACGCCCACGACGCCATGGGCACCGACAAGATCCGCTTCAACTAAGCGGATCCTCGGACGACGCACTCGGGCTGCTGCCCGCTCCTGAATTCCCACTCGACCCCACGATGCCCCGGCCCCTGCCGGGGCATTTTTCTTGCGCCTCCCCCAAAACGACAACAACGCGACCGTCATGATCGCGGACTAGAGGACCCAGATTCTGTAAACTCAGAACCCCAGGGCCGGAAGTTCCAGCCCAACGCGACATCGAACGTGGCCAGATGGGCCAACCTACCTTGTTCCCGGATGCGCGATCCACCGAGCCTCGACTGAGTTGGGAGCGGGAGTCCCGACACGCCCGCTCACAACCCGCGCTGGCTTTAGCAGAGCGCCGCGAAGCTCAGGAGCGCCAGAAGGGCGATGCGGCGGTGGTTTTCGCTGACGGCGTTGACGGCAAGGAGAAGCTTCATGGAAACCTCGTCTTTCGTTGTGGAGACCCGACGGGGAGAAGACATGCACGCGCCGTGCCACACGCCCACGGCCCGGACCACACCCGTCTGCCGCCAGAATAACACGCTCGGACGCTGGTTCTCGGGGCCGGGGCTGCCCCAGAGCGCCTCAAGGTTGCGTTTGGGAAACATCGCGCGATGCGTAGCCGCGACGCTGCTCGTGCTGACCTCGTCGGAGGCTGGGCTCGCCGCCCAGCCAGTACTGGACGGACCAGCGGTCGTGGCTGGCCCGACGCTCGACCTGCGAGTGCCCAGCCCCGGGTACTCGATGGAGGCGATGCGCTACGTAGAACGCCGGGTGAGTGGCGACGACACCGTGAAGGTCCCAGAACCACCCCCCGGCGAGGCCCGCGATCACGGCGTCACGATCGTCCTCCGGCTCAGGGGTGTCGTCGTCGGTCGTGGACAGTCCTTCGAGTCACCCTCGAACCTGAGGGTCGCTGCCGATGAGGCCGTCAGCGCCATGCGGGCAAAGATGCCGCCCGCCCGCGACGCGCTCCAGGAGCAGGCACTCGCCGCCGATCTCGCCCGGGTCCAGATCAGCCTGGAACTGGCCGGCCCGCTCGTTCCGGCCCAGGCCGCAACCTTCGCAGAGGCAGACTCCACGCTCTCTCCGGGGCTGGACGGGGTCGCGCTGCGACTGGACAAGACGCTGGTGGCCACCTCGCCCGCGACGATGCTTGAGCGAAACCAGACGCCCGGCCCAGCCTTGGCCGCCGCCGTCTCCCTCGTCACTG
>CAZBXF010000186.1:0-6231 GCA_964495635.1 uncultured Phycisphaeraceae bacterium | reverse complement strand
TCAGGCTGCAGCCAGCGGCCCGCGAACGGGTCGTACGCGCGGTGGCGTACGTGGTACACCCCCAGGTGCTGGTCCCAGATGTAGCCGGCGTAGCCGAACCGGTTGTCGATGTCGAGCTGGCCCATCCGGGCAACGCCCGTCTGCGGCAGCGCTGGCGTGGTGCCCGGCGCGGTGCCCCCAAGCTCACGGGCCGTGAAGGAGAGCCGCCCCTCGCCGCCGATCCGCATCGCGGCCTATGACACTGGCCATGCCTCGCTGCGTTGTTCGATCTCAGATGCCGGCCTCGCCGGGCGAGCTGTTCGCCTGGCACGAGCGGCCGGGGGCCTTCCAGCGGCTGGCGCCGCCGTGGGAGACGCTGCGGATCCTGAGTGATCCGCACGAGGCCGGGGGGCTGCGCGACGGGGCCCATCTCATCTTCCAGATCCGCAAGTGGCCGGCGTGGATCACGTGGGAGGCGCGGCATCTGGGCTTTGAGCCGGGCGTGCGGTTCATCGATGAGCAGGTGCGCGGGCCGATGGCGTTCTGGAGGCACACGCACTCGTGCCTGCCGGTGGCGGGCGGCGCGAGCGGCCCGAGTGTGGGCGTCAGCATCATGGAGGACGCGGTTGAGTATCGCCTTCCGGCCCAGGCACTCAGCGGCGTGCTGGCTGGCGGCCTGCTGCGTGCGCAGCTGGAGCGCATGTTTGCTTTTCGGCACGCGCGTCTGCGTGCGGATCTGAACAGGCACGCGCAGATGCGTGCGGCGGGGCTGGGGAGCGGCACGCGATGGGCGATCAGCGGGTCCTCGGGCGTGATTGGCTCGGCCCTTGCGAGTCTGCTCGCGACTGGCGGGCACCGCGTGGATCGGCTTGTGCGTGGGCGGGCCCGGCCGGAGCGTGGCGAGATCTTCTGGCAGCCCGGGGGTTCGCCGGCGGGGACGACCGACGGCGGGGCGGAAGCTTCGCGTGGTCAGGTGGATCAGGCCGCGCTTGAAGGGTGTGATGTTGTCGTGCACCTGGCGGGGGAGCCGGTCCTGCCGCGGGGATTGGGGGGCTGGGCGAAGGGGCAGCGCGAGGCGATCCGGGCGTCACGCGTCGAGGGGACTCGGACGCTGTCGCGTGCGATCGGGGGCCTTTCGAGGCCGCCGCGCGTGCTGATCTGCGCTTCGGGGGTGGGGTTCTATGGGAACCGGGGCGACGAGGAGCTGGCGGAGGACGCGACGGTCGGCAGCGGCTTCCTCGCGGAGGTCTCGCGCGACTGGGAGGCGGCGTGCGAGCCTGCGCGACAGGCTGGGGTGCGGGTCGTGAACCTGCGCATCGGGGCCGTGCTCACGCCTCGGGGGGGTGCGCTGGCGGGATTCCTGCCGACGTTCCGGCTCGGGATGGGCGTCGTGATCGGCACTGGGCGGCAGTGGATGTCGTGGATCGGGCTGGATGATCTTCTTGGTGTGATCGTTCACGCGGCCTCCAACGACGCGCTGAGCGGGCCGCTGAATGCCGTCAGCCCTGCGCCGGTGCGGGCGGGCGAGTTTGCGAGGACGCTGGCGCACGTGCTGGACCGGCCGCTGATGATGAACCTGCCGACGTTCATGCTGCGGGCGATGATGGGCGAGGTGGCGGACGCGGCGGTCTGGAGCTGCCGCGCCGTTCCGGATCGTCTGCGGACCAGCGGGTTCCGGTTCCAGCATGCGAACCTGGAGCGGGCGCTGCGGTGGGAGCTTGGGATGGTGTCGGCCGAGGAGGCCGGCGTCACGATCCAGCACGGTTGACGCTGCCCGCGCCGAGCGTCCGGCCGCGCCACGCGCGCTGGCCGGTGAGGTGCAGGTAGAGGCTGTGCCACTGGATCATCGTCATCATGAGGACGCCGACGGGATGCGCGAGGGCGATCCAGAGGGGCTGGGCGTGTCGACCTGCGAGGATGAGGCGATGGACGATCTGGAGGATGACGCAGGCGATCGCCAGGGCGAGGGCGATGAGGGAAGTGAGCAGATCGAAGGGCGCGAGGGGTGCAAGGCCGCTGGCGCGGGCCGCCGCCGCGAGGGCGAGCAGGAGCCATGGCGTGACGTGGGCGAGCAGGTGCACGATCGTGATGAAGACGAGGAGTCCGACGGAACCGAGCCCTTCGTAGGCGTTCTTCGCGAAGCCGCGCCAGGTCTGGCGGAGGCCGGCGTACATGCGGCATGACAGGACGTCGGTGCCGTCGAAGACGTCGGTTGTGATTCCCGCGCGACGGACGGCGCGCGGGAGCTTGATGCCGTCGTGCATCGAGTCCTTGAAGCCCTCGTGCCCGCCGCTTGCTGCGTAGGCGGCACGCGAGATGAAGAGGAACTGGCCGCAGCCGGCCGAGGCGGAGGCGTCGGTGGTGCCACGCATCCTGGCGAAGGGCAGGTAGCTGAGCAGGATGAAGAAGATCATGGGCACGGCGAGGGCCTCGCTGATGGTGCCGGTGATCTGGCGCGGGAAGGCGCTGACGAGGCCGGCGTTCAGCGTGGTTGCCGAGCCGAGCGCGCGCCTCAGGCAGTCGGGCGCGAAGCGGACGTCCGCGTCGGTGAAGACCATCCAGTCGCCGCGGGCGGCCTGGGCCATGCGCCAGCAGGCGTGCTGCTTGCCGTTCCAACCTTCGGGGAGCGGGCGACTCTCAACGGCGCGGACGCGCGGGTCGGAGGCTATGAGTCGGGCGAGGATCTGGGGCGTCGCGTCGGTGCTCTGATCGTCGTAGACGAGCACCTCGAGGTTGGGCCAGTCGCTCGCGAGTACGGCGCGGACGCAGGCCTCGATGTTGGTGGCCTCGTTGCGGGCGGGGATGCAGACGGAGATGAGGGGCGGGGTGCCTGTCGCGCCGGGGCCGGGGGGCTGCCATGCCGCGTCGCTGCGCTGATAGAAGCGCATGTTCCAGCGGGTCATGGCCAGCGCGATGAGCGTGAAGGCGAGGCCGATCGAGAGGATGATGAGGACACCACTCACGTGCCCGCCTGCTTCGCCCGGGGGGCTCCGGTGGATTCGCGGGGGAGCGACGGGACGACGGAGCCCGGAACGCGATCGGACTCGATGGTCGCTCTGCCCTTGCCACGCAGGCGGAGCCAGAGGTCATAGACAGGGTTGATCCCACCACCCTTGCCCACCAGGAGGGTGAGCGGGGCCGGGTCCCTGGCGATGGCGACCGCCGCGAGCTCGCTCATGGCGGACTGGAGCGTGGTGAGGATGGACTGGTGCCAGCGAGGCGTGCTGGGGGACTTGCCTTCGCCGAGCATGACCTCGCGCGCGTGGAGCAGGACCTCCGGGCGCTGGTCGGTCCAGAAGGGGTACTCGATGGCGAGGCACACCACGCGGCAGCCGGGGTGGGCTGATGCGATCGCGGCGACGCCCGGACGCACCTCCAGCGGTGCGCGAGGGTCCGCGAAACGGCCCTGCGGCGTGATGTAGAGCGTGGGGCGGGGCTCCTTCGCGAATCGCTCGCGGACGTACTCACCCATGGCCGGCAGCATTGACGGATCGTCGGGATCCACGCCGAAGAGCCCGAGCCGCTTGAAGAACGCGAACTTCTCGAGCTGGGCGCGCTCCATCGGGGCGCAGGCGGAACGCTGCAGGAGGAACGTGCGTCCGATGAGCACCGCGACGAGCGGATCCCACCAGGAGGCGTGGCTCATGGCGATGATGACGGGGCCGGCGTGGGCGTCGAGCGACTGCAGCAGCGGCACCGAGCCGGGGGTGATGCGGACGGCGTGGAAGTGCTTGGCGAAGAGGCGCCGGGTGTACCAGCCGAACCCCGCCGCGACCCGCGCGGAGTAGTTGCCTGCGAGGATGGGACGGGGATGCGGCACAAGAAGTGGCGAAGTGGTCAACTGGTCGAGTGGTCAAGTGCCTTCGGCACGCGATCACCGGCGCGGTGATCGAGGACGGCGTGGTTCTTCTGCTGACCTTAGCTACTGACCTTAGCGCGCGGTGCCTAGTGCCTGGTGTCTTCTTGAGCCCGCCTCGATGCCCTTGCCGAGGTCGATGGGCTTGCGGGTGACGCCCAGGTCTTCGAGGGCGCTGTGGGCGGCGGTGACGCCGGACATGAGGACCATGGGGACGCCGGGGCCGGGGTTGGCGCTGCCGCCGGTGACGTAGAGGTTCTTGAGGACGCGGCTGCGGTTGCGGGGCTTGAAGCCGCCCTTGAGCTTGCCGTGTGAGGCGAGGCCGTAGATTGCGCCGCCCTCGGCGTTGTAGAGGCGTTCGATGCCGCCGGGCGTCAGGGAGCGCTCGATGACGATGCGGTCTTCGATGTCCTTCATGCCGAAGCGCTTGAGCTTGTCGATGACGACGGGGCGATACTGCTCGAGCAGGCCGCCCTTGCCCTCCCAGGTCTGGCCCGGGCGCAGGTAGGCGGTGTGGATGAGGGCGTAGAAGGCCTCGTGGCCGGCGGGCGCCTGGTTCGGGTCGGTGCGGCTCGGAACCGCGAGGTAGATGGTGGGGTCACGGGCGGGGATGCCGCGGGTGTAGATGTCGCTGAACTCTTCCCAGCTGTCGCGGCTGAAGAGGAAGTTGTGGTGGGCGAGGTGGTCGTACTGCTTGTTGAGGCCGAGGTAGAGGACGAGGCCAGAGCAGGCGGGGGTGTAGCTCTGTGCGATGGACTCGCGCTCGCGCTTGGCCTTGTCGCCTGAGACGAGGTCGCGGTAGGTGCGCTGGACGTCGCAGTTGGAGACGACGCTGGAGGCGTGGATCGTGCGGCCGTCCTCGAGCTCGACGCCCGTGGCGCGCGAGCCGTCGTCCAGGATGCGCTTGACGCCGACGCCGGTGATGATGTCGAGCTTGCCGGGGCCTTGCTCGCGGGCGATGCGTTCGAGCGTGCGGGCGACCATTCGTGTGCCGCCCATGGGGTACCAGCAGCCGTGGTCGACCTGTGCCGCGGCGATGAGGGAGAGGATCGCGGGCGCGAGGAAGGGGGAGGAGCCGACGTACTGCAGGAAGTGCTCGCACATCTGGCGGACGTGGGGCTCATCGATGTGCTTGTGGAGCGTGCCGGCGACGGTGCTGTGCATCCGCATCGCGAGGACGTCCTTCAAGAGGCCCGGCTCCTTGGGCGGGGAGAACATCATGTCCGAGACGCCGCCGAGGTCCTTGTAGAAGAAGACCTTCTCGGAGAGGCCGAACATGCGGCGGGAGTAGTCGACGAAGGTGCGGAAGCCGGCGCCGGCGTTCTTGCCGGGGAACTGCGCGTCGAGGCGCTTGGTCATGACATCGAGCTCGCCCGCGAGGTCGATGACGGTGCCGTCCTCGTAGTGGCAGCGCCACTGTGGGTCGAGGTCGATGAGGTCGATGTAGTCCTCAACCTTGCGGCCCGAGCGGCGGACGATGCCGCGGAGGACCTGGGGCATCGTGATGATCGTGGGGCCCATGTCGAAGGTGAAGCCCTGCTCGGAGAGGACGTTCATCTTGCCGCCGAGGTGCTGGTTGCGCTCGACGAGCGTGACGGGGACACCGTGGGTGGAGAGCTCAACCGCCGCGGCGAGGCCCGCGAGGCCGCCACCGACGACGATGACGCGGCCGCCATCCTTGGTGGGGGTGCTGGGGGAGCTGTTCTTGTGACCGTTTGCTGTGCTGACCATCGGGGCCTCTGCTTTCTGGATGTGGAACGCGGAAGCATACGGGAGGATGGCGAGAGGGAAGATCAGATTTCAACACGGAGGGCGCGGAGTGCGGACACGGAGGGGCACGGAGGAAGAGTGCGTGAGGGGGAGAAAGGCACTGGGGAAGGGGTTGGGGAGTGCTGGTGAAAGCGTTGGGATGGAGGGGGTCGTGCCATCGAAGTCGGCTCTGCGACTTCGATGTGCCTTGTCACGCGGCGGGAGCATCGAAGTCTCAAAGCAGACTTCGATGGCACGGTCTTCTTCGGGTTTCGATGCCGCCTGTCTCTCAGCGTTCGCTTGTGTCGTCGCCAGAAGCTCGGGCGGCAGCCATCATGTTCATCGCTGTGACTCTGCAGTACTCGATGAGCTCATCCATCTCCGCCTCCGAACCGGTTGTCTCGACTGCTCGGCCAAGCTGATCGCGGCCGAACACTCGATACGCGCCAGCCGACCTCTCGGCCGAGTCGAACGTCCAACCTGGAAGCTCTGGAAATGTCCACGGCATCTGTGTTGGCTCCCCGTTCTTGGGCTTTGCAGTAGGAGACACTCGCCGACTGTGCTGGAGAACGGCGCTACATCCGGCGTTCAACTGGTCGGAATTCGATGGCACGGTCATCCCGCAACTTCGATGCCGCTTGCCACGC
>CAZBXF010000185.1:0-6239 GCA_964495635.1 uncultured Phycisphaeraceae bacterium | reverse complement strand
CCTCAAGGAGTTTGTGCAAGCGGCCCGTCGCTACCCACCCGCCTTGAACGATACCAGCGGCGTCAGCGTCCGAGTGATCCTGATCAGATCCGCCTGCGCCCGGAGTACGGCTCGCAGATCCCGGTAAGCGCGCGGAGCCTCAGAACGCAGCGACGAAGCAAGCTCGTCATCAAACGTCACGCCCGACATCTGCCGCCGCAGGTCGCCAGTGACGAACGAGTCCTTGGCCTCACGCCTCGACTTGGTCCGGCCAGCGCCGTGCGAGCTTGATCGGAGCGACCGAGCCTCGCCACGCCCCTCGACGTGCACGCTCAGCGTCCCCGCCGACCCCGGAATCAGCCCCGCCTGCCCTGCCGCGGCGGGCGCAGCGCCCTTCCGATGCACAAGCAGCTCAGCACCCTCAACCTCCTCAAGGCGCACAAGGTTGTGCGGCACATCGAGCAGCGAGTCCCAGTCAGGTCTGCACCGCACGACCGTTGCGATCGCCGCCGCCGCATTCCCAAGCAGCACACGCCGATTCTCTCGTGCGTACCGCACGCACCACTCCTGGTCGTGCACATAGCCGGCACCAGCGTCGCTCGTGCGCGCCAGCCCAACGAGGCTCGCGCGGACTCCATCGCGCTGCGCAAGCCGCGTGTACACCGACGCAACGGCCTGCCCCATCGCGCGCGAGCCACTGTGCACCATGAGCCAGAGCGCCCCATGCTCATCGCGCTGGAGCTCAAGGAAGTGATTACCGCGCCCCAGCGTGCCAAGCTGGATCTGGCCATCCCGCCGCGCAATGCCGCGGAGCGCCGTCGAGCTGAGTTCCTCCGGATCCGGACCTGAAGCAACCTGCACAGAAGCAGCACGACGTCGTCGAACCGTGAGAATGTCGATCTCTCGCTTGAATCGCCCGAGCACGCGCTCACGATCCGTCGTCGTCAGCTCGGTGGCATCGACACCATCGAGCCTCACCGCCGCCATGCCGCAGCCGATATCGCCGCCGATGGCCTGCGGATACACCACTTCCGAAGTAGCGAGCACCGTACCCACGCACACGTCCGCCGCGGGATGCACATCCGGCAAGATCGCCATCCGCGCGAACGAGGGAAGATGGATGAGCCGCTCGAGCGAGACCGCCGCCTCACGATCCAGCGGCTCCATCAGCCACATCGCAACGCCCGGGGTCTCCCGAAGCGCGGCTTCCATGCTCGCCCCCGCATGATCATGCCGCTCGCGGCCAGAACGCTCGTCTGCGCGATCGACATCCTCTGTCTGAACATCAGCCTGTTCATCGTGCTTGTGAACACACGCGTCCGCACGCGTGTTCACACGCTGCGCACGGCCTGCAGCTGCGTGCCGATCGCGTCGCTTCCGCGCCCTGCCGTGTTCGGCCAGGCCGTCCCCCGAAAAGTCTGTGTTGTCGTCAGTCTCGTACTTCATGAACGTCCTCCGCCCCCATGCTGGGGCCACGTGCCGGTGCTCGATCGGATCGAGAGCCCCGGCGTCTTCTTGCGATTCAGCAGCCGTGCCAGCTCAGCGCGCGCAAGCCGCGTCACGCCGCCGATGTCAACGGGCTCGCCACCCGCGACGACAACAGTGATCTGCGTGCCACCCGCGGCGACCTCAACTTCAAGAACCTGCGCGGGGTTCTCGCTCAGCCTCGACAGCGTCTGCTCCACCACACGCGTGGCGAGCTTCCCAAGCTGCGCATCCTTCTTCGCAAACTTGCTCTCATTCGCCCGATCATGAGCACGCTGCTCACGGCGCGGATCAAGACCATCACCATCCTCGGCCTGCGCGCAGAGATCGCGCAGGTCGTGATTGCTTCGACCGTTCATCATGCAACTCCATGCCGCGTCGGAGCGTCATCGATGCGACAAGCGCACGGACAACACCAGCCGTCTCGCGGCGAAAGATCTAGAATTCAGGCGTTTGTGTGGGGGGGGGAGGGGTACGGGGGGAAGCGAAGAAGCTGCCGCGACGCGGCGATTCCCGATCAGGCTCAGTCAAGCTTGATCACACATGATCTTCGCCAGCGCCATCCTCGGCACCGGCAGAGATCACTTGGAAACGCGGCGAGCGGAGCTCATCGACATGGCGTGATGAATAACAGTCATGGACAAACTCCTTTCCGGGGTTGATTTCCCGCCAGAGCATATCGGAGATTCGAGCTTTGGCAAGCAGTATTCGTGCAAAAAGATGCGAGCGAAGCACACGGCAGAGGCCCACGTACTCGCAGCAATGGCGCGACGGCTCAACCACCCGACCCCGCCAGCGACATCACTACCGCTTCGGCCGCGCGCTCTTGGCCTTCGCTGCCCTCGCGGCGGCAGCGGCTGCGGCAGTAGCGCGGTACACCGCGCGATCGATCGGCGTGCCAGCCTCAAAGGCCTCGACGATGCGCTGAGCAACAGGCTTACTTGATTTCTTGAGCGGCTTCATGCTTGATGCGATCCTGCGTTCGAAGCCCTCAGACGTCCACAAGGAGCGTCGGGGACCGACGCGCCACCCTAAGGCCGCTTACCGCGCCTCCCCGCGTCCCTTCAGCGCACGGATCCGCTCCGGCAGGCTCAGCAGCCGGATGAACCCACCCGCGTCCTTCTGGCTGTACACATCCTCGCCCTCGAAGCTCACCATCTTCTCCGCGTACAGGCTGTGCGGGCTCTGACGCTTGATCGAGGTGGCTCGACCCTTGTAGAGCCTCACCACGACCTCGCCATCGATCTTCTCCGCCATCTTCTCCCCCGCGGCCCACAGCGCCTCGCGCAGCGGCGTGAACCACCGGCCGTCGTACACCAGCTCCGCGAACGTCAGCCCAAGGTGCTCGCGGTAGTGCCGCGTCTCGCGATCCAGCACCAGCTCCTCAAGCGCCCGCAGCCCATCGAGGATCACCGTGCCGCCCGGCGTCTCATACAAGCCGCGCGACTTCATCCCCACGCGACGATTCTCGACGAGGTCCACACGCCCGACACCATGGCGTCCCGCGATCCCGTTCAAGGACTCGATGATCTGCCACGCCTCCATCTTCTTACCATTGAGCGACGTCGGCCGCCCCTTCGCGAACGTCAGCGTCACATCCTCGGCCTGGTCCGGCGCCTTCTCCGGCGAGACCGTCAGCATCCACGCATCCTCCGGCGGCGCGTTCCAGGGGCTCTCGATCTCGCCACCCTCGTGCGAGATGTGCCAGAGGTTGCGATCGCGCGAGTAGATCTTCGTCGCGCTCGCCGTCGTCGGGATGTTGCGCTCCTTCAGGTAGTCCAGCATCGCCAGACGCCCCGAGAGCTTCCACGCGTCCATCCGCCACGGAGCGATGATCTCCATCTCCGGCGCCAGCGCGGCGTACGCCGACTCAAATCGCACCTGATCGTTCCCCTTCCCCGTGCACCCATGCGCCAGCGCCGTGCACCCCGTCTTCTTCGCGACGTTCACCTGCCCGCGGGCCAGCACCGGCCGCGCAATCGCGGTACCGAGCAGATAGCGCCCCTCATAGATGCCGCCGGTGATCATCGTCGGCATCACGAACTCATCCACGAACTCCCGCCGCAGATCGACAACATGGCACTCCGCGGCACCCGAGTCCTTGGCCTTCTTCTCAACCCCCGTCAGCTCATCAGCCCCCTGCCCAACATCGCCAACCACACAGATGATCTCCGAGCCCGGAATGTTCTCCCGAAGCCACGGAACGATGCACGAGGTGTCAAGGCCGCCGGAGTACGCGAGAGCAATGCGCTTGGTCATGGTTGGTTCACTTCAATCCGAGGTAGACGGGCAGGTACGAGGCACCGGAGTGCCGGAAACGGCAGGGTCTCCGAGACGGTTAACAGTACGCGAGGTGGGGTGGTCAATTCGTGGACTGGTAGCAGGCGAACCGTCGCTGATGGACACGCTGCGCCGGTCCGGGCCTCCATCCCGCGACTTCGCTCATGGCCCCCCGGCGGTCCCGCGAGCAGCATAGCGGCGGCGATCTCGGGGTATCCACCACGGCACCTCGGCGAAATCTGGTAAACTCCGACGGCTCGTAACGGCGTCCGATTGGCCAGCACCGTTCTCGCCATAGCGCGGCGGGGTGAGGAGAGTTCGGCGATGCCCAAGTATGTCGTCAAGCAGGGCGATCACATCGCCAAGATCGCGTCCGACCATGGACTGCGGCTGTGGGAGACGATCTGGGACCATCCGGACAACGCTGCCCTCAAGAAGAAGCGGGGGAATCCTAATGTCCTCTTGCCTGGCGACACCCTGGAAGTCCCGAAGGCCACGTTGCGCGAAGAGAGCTGCGCGACGGAGAAACGCCACCGTTTCAAGGCCAAGACCCCCGAACTGGTTCTGCGAGTGAAGACGCTGGATGTCTGCCGTCGTCCAGTCGCTAATGCGGATGCAACGCTCTGGGTATCAGGCACTTTCGAGAATCTCCGGACGAGCGCCGAGGGTCTGATCGAGAAGCCCATCTCGCCCGATTCCACCCTCGGGAGGCTTCGTCTGGCGGCCGAAGCCCTGGCTGGCACGCTTGATGTGCCGCTTGGGATCGGTGAACTCGATCCCGTCGACGAGGTCACCGGTCAGATCGGCCGCCTCAACAACCTCGGCTACGACGCCGGCCCTGTCGAACCGCCCAAGGACGCGCTCGCCGAGTCGCAGCTCGCCTCTGCCATCGAGGAGTTCCAGTGTGACCAGGGTCTGAAGGTCGATGGCCTCTGCGGCCCAAACACGCAGAAGAAGCTGAAGGAAGTCCATGGCTGCTGAGAATCAAGACACCACCACCCAGAGCCCGTCGCCCCGTGCGCCAGATTTCGGTGTCCTCCGCTCCGTTCGAGGCGGCGCGGTTGCGGGGGATCATCCGACTAAGGACACATCGCTACGCGTCCTCGTCGGGCCCGCGACGGAGAAGCAGCACAACACCATCCGCCCGGGCCTCTTTCCGATTGCATGCTGGCGCGCTGAGGACATGAACTTCGAGTTTGGTTCGTCATTTCCCATGCCTGATCTGGCGCCGGGCATGGCGGCCTTCAAGGAGATCTTCGACTCGCACACACTGACCGACGAGCAAGTCCAGGAGCCCGTCCCCGCGGGCTCCACACCCATCTCCCGCACGCCGCCGGTTGCACTCTTCGGCCACGCCGACCCGGTCGGCAACGAGGAGTACAACAAGACGCTGAGTGGCCAAAGAGCGCAGGCCATCTACGCACTCCTCGTACGCGATCTGGATGCGTGGGAGACGCTCCACACCGACGCCGATTGGGGAAATCGATCCTGCCAGCTCATGCTCGATGCGCTCGGCTTTCCCTGTCCGCGTAACGATGGCACCATCGACGAGCCCACCAAGGAATCAACCAAGCGATTTCAGAAGCGCCACAACCTCACCGAGAGCGGCAACTTTGACAAGCCCACGCGCCGGCGCCTGCACGAGGTCTACATGGACTTCCTCTGCTCCGACGCGAGCGACAAGCCGTACAAGCTTGATCCGAAGCAGTTCCTGGGCCAGGGTGCCGCGGGGGGCAAGGCGTCCTATCAGGGGTGCGGCGAGTTCAACCCGATCATGCTCTTCTCCGCGCGTGAGAAGGAGGTCTATGACCAGGCCAAGAACCAGAGCGAGCGCAACAACGAAAATGCACCCAATCGCCGCGTCGTCGCGCTCCTCTTTCGCCCCGGCATAAAGATCGACCCATCGTCGTGGCCCTGCCCAACGGCGAGTGAGAAGACACAAGGCTGCCGCAAGCGCTTCTGGTCCAACTCCAAGGACCGCCTGAAGAACACCAGCGAACGCCGGGAGTTCGCCAAGGGTGATGGCACGTTTGCCTGCCGCTTCTACGACCGGATGAGTACCGGGTCTCCGTGCGAGCGTGGCGTCGAGGACTACACGAGCGTCATCGCCCTTCGCCTCGTCTCGGTCGAAGAGCAATCCTGCCTCAGCAATGAGTTCATCCGAATCCGCGGGCACGGCCTGGACATCTTCGCCGAGACCGACGACAACGGCTACTTCTTTCGCGCGCCCGTGCCCAGTGGCGACTACACCGTTGAGTTCCAGGATGTGCGAGTCTCGTTCCCCTCACTGCCCTACGGCAGCGAGGCCCACGTGCTGCACGCACCGCACAGCCTGCTGCCGCGGCGCTGGGGAGATGGATTCTTCAAAGCCCCCATCACCATCAAAGAGCTGGAGGGGTCATGACCACAAATCCACAGAACACCGCCGCCGCTCCGGCCTCAGTCGTGGTGAACGTCTCGCTCAGCCTTAACCTGCCGCGCGTCGAGCGCCGTCC
>CAZBXF010000184.1:0-6343 GCA_964495635.1 uncultured Phycisphaeraceae bacterium | reverse complement strand
GCTGCGCACACCAGCACCACTGCGGCGAGCGATAGCGCGTGGCAAGTGTGACACGCGTGCCCCGCAAGACCACCTCTGAACCAGCGAGAATCAGCCATGCGAGAGGTTAGACGCGTTGGGCCTCCGCAAGTTCAACCACGCCCGCCGCCCAGGCCCTGGCCGCGCGAACCCGCCGCCACTCCCCGCGTCTGATCTTCCGTGGGACCCCGGCTTAGCATCCCTCCCACACCTGCGAGCCCAACGATGACCCTGCTCACGCTCCTCACCCAGATGCTGACCCTCCTGCGCGCCGCACTGCTCATGGCCGGCCTCACGCTCCCCGAGCAGCCGGCCACCGACAAGCCCGCCCCCGCGCCCGCGGCGGCCCAGCCCGCGGCGCCCGCGCCTGCCACACCCTCGCCCGCCACGCCTACTCAGTT
This sequence comes from uncultured Phycisphaeraceae bacterium, assembly GCA_964495635.1. GTDB lineage: Bacteria > Planctomycetota > Phycisphaerae > Phycisphaerales > UBA1924 > JBBASU01. The sequence goes on along the minus strand of CAZBXF010000184.1, from coordinate 5,924 downwards.
CAAGGACGCCGAGGCCCTCCTCGATGCCCTGGAGCGAGCCGACGCGGGCCTCACCTCGCTCCGCGCGGACGTCCGCTACGACAAGATCTTCGAGGATCAGGGCGACCGCCAGACGCGCCTGGGCCGATTGATGTTCCGCGCCCAGCCCCCCGCCGCCGAGGGCCAGCCGGCTCGACGCAGCTTCGCCCTCCTGATCGATGAGCTCTGGCTCGGCAAGCGCCGCGATCAGAAGCTCCAGATGATCATCTTCAACGGCGAGTGGTTCGTCGAGAAGGTCCCCGCCGACAAGCGCTTCATCAAGCGCCGCATCGCACGCCCCGGCGACTCCTTCGATCCCTTCAAGGTCGGCGAAGGTCAGTTCCCCCTCCCCATCGGCCAGAAGAAGGCCGACATCCTCTCCCGCTTCGACGCCAAGCTCCTCGCCGCCGATGCCGAGCTCGAGGGCGAGGACGACAAGGAAACCGCCGAACTTCGCGCCTTCGTCGCCGGCACCTACCAGCTCCGCCTCACCATCCGACCCGAACTCCGCCAGGCCGCAGAGATGCGCGAGATCCGACTCTGGTACCGCGCCCAGACCAGCGCCGACGGCACCACCGTCCTCCTCCCGCGCATGGCCCGCACGACCCACCGCGGCGGCACCCTCTCCATCGTCCGGATGCTCAACGTCACCCTCAACACCCCCTTCGACACCGACCCCTTCGACGTCTCCAACCCACCCGACGACTGGGAGATCACCATCCAGGACGAACTCGCCAAGCCCTGACACGCCTGACACCCCTGACACCCCGGAGACCCGAGCCTCCCGGCCGCCCCTTCGCTTCTCTTCCCCTCTCTTCTCCGGGTCCTCTCATCTCCGTTCTCGCTTTTCGATCTCCGGAACGCCCATCCACCCGATCTATCCTGACTTTGGCTGCGAACACTCACTCCGGGCGACGGATCGCCCGCAGCACGGTCCACCCCATCGGCTCACCATCGGAGGCCTGAAGTGCCCGGAAGACTGCGCGCCGTGCGGTGGTACATGAAGCTCGCCATCGCCGCCCTCTGGACGGCGGGTGCCCTCCTCGCCGAAGTCGCCGGCACCGCCGAGAGCCTCGACGGACTCGGCCTCTCCCGCTTCGCGGACCAGGTCCGTTCCATCACCGCCCTCGCCGGCCCCGCGGCACAGGCCCAGCCCCCCGAACCAGCCACCGACCCATCCGAAGACCCCGACGATCCCTCAGAGGCCCCCAAGGCGATGGCGGCCCCAAGGACCGCCGCCGCCGTCCTGCGCCTCCTGGACGCCGACTACCTCTCTGACGATGAGCGCCGCGTGCTGCGCATCCGCCACGGCCTCTGGGAGTCAGCCGACATCACCTCCGTCCGGGAGTCCGCCCGCGCCGCACTTCTCGACGGCCGCTACGACGACGCCTCCCTCACCTCCGCCGAGTCCGACCCGCTCGATCGCGCCGAGGCCTTCCTCCGCCGCGGCCAGCCGCGCGAGGCCATCGCACTCCTCGAAGCCGAGCCCACCCCGACCGCCCGCTCGCTGCGCCTCCTCGGGCGCGCTCAGATGGACGTCGGCGCGCTCGACACCGCCGCCCAGACGCTCGCCTCGCTCGCCTCACGGGTCTTCGAGCAGCCCGGCGCCACCGCCGACGACCTCGCCGAGGGTGTCCGGGGCCTGGTCCTCCTCGCGCGTCTTCGCGGGGCCGAGGGGGATGGCACCATCGGCTACCAGCCCATGATCGACGCCCTCGCGCGCGGGCGCGAGCAGCTCGACCGCCTCTCCTGGAACGTCTTCCTCGCCGAGGCCGAGCTCTTCTACGAGAAGGAGAAGTTCGCCGAAGCCGGCGACGCGCTGCAGAGCGCCCTCGCGCTGAACCCGCGTCTGGCCGAGGCCTGGTACCTCGCCGGACGCATGTCCGTCGACGGCTTCGACTTCCCGCGCGCCGAGGCCATCGCGCGCCGGCTCGAGATCCTCGCGGACTCGCCCGCCCGTCCCTCGATGCACGCGGCCATCATCCGCGCCGCGGTCCTCATGCGCCAGAACGAGGGCGCCCAGGCCGAGGCCGCCCTCGCCCCCGCCCTCGCGGCCTTCCCCGAGCAGCGCGACCTCCTCGCGCAGCACGCCGCCGCCGCCGCAAGCCGCTACGACTTCACGGAGGCCCGCGCCCGCCTCGACGCCTTCGACGCGCTCGCGCCCGGCTCCGCCGAGGCCTACCTCGTCGCCGGGCGCGTGATGGCCGGCGCCCGCCAGTACGAGGAGGCCGCCGACTTCCTGCGCGTCGCCGCCGAGCGTGCGCCGCGCTGGGCCGAGCCCGTCGTCGAGCTTGGACTCTCCGAGCTCCAGGCCGGCCGCCTCAAGGAAGCCCGCACCGCCCTCGAGTCGGCCACCACGCTCGACCGCTACAACGTCCGCGCTGCCAACAGCCTCACGCTCATCCGCGAGGTCGAGGGCTACGCCACCATCGAGACGCCCCACTTCCTCATCCGCTACAAGCCCGGCGAGGATGAGGTCCTCGCGCGCGAGATGCCCGAAGTGCTCGAGGCCCTCCACGCACGCGTCGCCGGCGACGGCCCCGGCGGGATCGACTTCGTCCCGCCCTCCCGCACCGTCGTCGAGCTCTACCCGAACCACCGCTGGTTCGGCGTGCGCATCACGGGCCTCCCGCGCCTCCACACCATCGCCGCCGCCACCGGTCCCGTCATCGCCATGGAAGCCCCGCGCGAGGGCCCCGGCCACAAGGCCGGCCCCTTCGACTGGGCCCGCGTCGTGCAGCACGAGTACACCCACACCGTCACGCTCGCGCGCACGAAGAACCGCCTGCCGCACTGGTTCACGGAGGCCTCCGCCGTCTACCTCGAGGACTCGCCGCGCGACGAGTCCACCGTCAATCTCCTCGCCCGCGCCTACGCCACCGACACGCTCTTCGACCTCGACACCATCAACATCGCCTTCGTCCGGCCCGCGCGCCCGACCGACCGGGGCCTTGCCTACGCCCAGGGCCACTGGATGTACGAATTCATCATCGATCGCTTCGGCAAGCAGGCCCCCCTCGACCTCATGGACCGCTACGCCACCGGCGAGCGCGAGGCCAGCGCGATGCAGGCCGTCCTGGGCGTCTCGCGCGAGGAGTTCCTCGCGCAGTTCCAGGCCTGGGCCGGCACGCAGCTCGAAGCCTGGGGCATGCTCCCCACCGAGCGCACGCCCGACGTCCCCACGCTCATGAAGGCCGCCATCGACGCGGCTCCGGAGGACGAGCGCGAGGCGATGCGCTCCCTCAACGCGCCACCCGAGGCCCTCACGAGCCAGTGGCTGAAGGACCATCCCGACAACCCCTTCGTTCTCGAGCTCGCGCTGCGCCAGCGCGTCGAAGCCTCCAATGGCAAGCTGCAGCCCGAGGACGCCCCCCTGGCCGAGCGCTACGCGACGCTCCGTCCAATGGCCGCGTACCCGCACCGCCTCCTCGCCGCGATGTACCTTGCGCAGGAAACCTCGACCGACCCCGGCAGCAACGCCGCGCCCGCCACCGACCCCGCCATCCCGCACCTTGAGTTCCTCGACGCCCGCGAGCAGCACTCCAGCAGCTTCGCCATCGAGCTCGCACGCCGCTACGCCGCCGCGGGCCAGATGGAACGCGCCGTTGCCAAGGCCGTCCGCGCCACCCGCATCGCACCCTACGACGCACGCACCCGCGAGCTCGCGGCGACCATCGCCCTTCGCGCACGCCAGTTCGACCTCGCCGAGCGCCAGATCACGGCCCTCATCATCCTCGAGCCCGACCGGCCCATCCACGCCGAGCGGCTGGCCGCACTCCGCAAGATGTCGCGCGAGTAAGGTCGCCCCGCGTCCGCACCTACCGCTGGATCACGAACTCGTCACGCATGATCACCGGCGTCCGCGGCGTCTCCCCCTCGGCGACCTCCGTCACCAGCGGCTGAAAGACCGCCCGAACCTTCAGCCACGCCGGACGGTTCTCGCGCGCCGCCGCCTCACGATCCAGCCACGTCGACATCCACGCCGGCCCCCGCAGCGGCAGGCGGTACGTCCGAGTCGCGCGATCGAACCGGCGCGAGTTCGTCTCCGGGTCCATCAGGTCCGTCACATCCCACGCCAGCGTCTGCGTCTCGATCCCCGGCGAAACGCCCGCGCCGGGCCGGAAGAGGTCCACGCGCAAAGAGCCCATCGCCTTGATGGTGTCCGACCATCCGTCCGTCACCTCAAGGTGCAGGATCAGCATCGACGCATCGCCGCCCGCGCGCCGGTCGCCCGACTCCTCCGCCGGCGGCGCCGCCTCGATGTGCGTCAGCGGATGGATCCGGATCGCCTCGGGCGTGAACGTACCGCCCGACTGCCGCGGCCGGCGCGACTCACCAAACCCGGCGCACCCGCCCCCACCCGCCACGAGCACAGCGATGGCCACCGCCGCCAACACCGGGCCGCGCCAGGCACCTCTCCACCTTGCCCACCCTGACTCTCGCTCATGCATGGCCAGAGCGTACCCGCAACTCCGCCCGCCGCGCCAGCATCCTCGGCGACGGTCACCAGCGCCACAACCCCGGTTCGGACGACGTTTGGACGCACCACCCGCGTCCACGCCAGCGGCGCATGCAGTAGGCTCCCCGGATGCACAGGCCCCGTCCAGCGCCGCGCCCAAACACGCTGATGTACGCCGGCGTCTTCTTCCTCTTTGGCTCGCTGGGCATGCTCATCGCGATGATCCAGCCCTCGCCCGGGACGTGGTCCATGGGCCTGGCGATGGCCGCCTTCTCCGGCCTGGTCGCGACGGGCTGGGCCTACGCCTTCTCCTCGCGCCGATTCTGGCTGCTCGTGCCGCTGATGATCGCCCCGTTCGTCATTCCGCCCTGGATCTTCCCACCCCTTGGAGAGCGCGGCTTCTTCTCCGCCGGGGCCGGCCTCTCCGCACCCGCCCGCCTGGCGCTGCTCGCGATCCTGATCGTCGTGGGCGTCTCGATCGGCTTCACGCTCCTCATCCGGTTCGTGCGCGGCTCCGAGCAGATCGCCGCACGCTCACGCGTCGAGCTCGACCTCGCGGCCCGCGTGCACGAGTCGCTCGTGCCCGCCATCGACGCACGCTCACCCGTCGCTCGCGTCTCTGCCATCAGCCTCCCCAGCAGCGAGATGGGCGGCGACCTCGTCGACACCCTCGTGCGCGACGGCGAGCTCGACGCCTTCATCGCCGATGTCTCCGGGCACGGCGTCGCGGCGGGCCTCGTCATGGGCATGGTCAAGAGCGCCATCCACATGCGCCTGCGCGCCAGCAGCACCGAGACCGAGCTCGGCCACCTCCTCATCGATCTCAACCGCGTCCTCTCTCCGCTCCTCAGCCCCGGCACCTTCGCCACCATGGCCTGCGTCCGCATCCGCCCCGGCTCCTGCGAGTACGCCCTCGCCGGTCACCTCCCCATCTGGCTCTGGCGCGCCAGCTCCGACACCCTCGAAGAGCTCTCCAACGACCACCTCCCGCTCGCCATCGACCCCGCCGAGCCCTACGCCAGCGGCCGCGTCCAGCTCCAGCCCGGCGACACGCTCGTCATGATCACCGACGGCCTCATCGAGACCGCGGCCCCGGACGGCACCCACCTCGGCCTCAGCGCCATGCGGACCGCCCTCCAGAAGCTCGCGCCGCTCCACCGCGGCGAGCCCGACAAACTCATCAACGCACTCCTCGCCACCTGCAACGCGCACGCGAATGGCACCCCGCCCACCGACGACCGAAGCGTGCTCGTCGTGGTGGCAGGGTGAGGGAGGGAAGAAAAGCGAAAAGCGGAAAAGCGGAAAAGCGGAAAATGAAACGGAACCACACCCAAGCCCACTTTGGCCCTTTGGCCATTTGGCCATTTGTCCATTTAGCCCTTTGGCCCTTTGGCCCCCTAGCCCCTTGACCATTTCGCCATTCGGCCCCCACCCCCGTACCCTCCGC
>CAZBXF010000183.1:0-6352 GCA_964495635.1 uncultured Phycisphaeraceae bacterium | reverse complement strand
CCGTCCGCGGCGCGAGCTGGTACACCCGCATGGATCGCCACCGCCCGAGCTTCCGCGGCGCGGACCCCGAGAACACCGCTTCGCACCAGTTCGGCTTCCGCATGGCGCGAACCTTGTAGCGAGGCAGGGTTGGATGCCCCGGCACTCTTCGGTTCTGGGTGGTGTGCCGGTCCCCGGCACTCTTCGGTCTCCCTCTCACCCTTCCAGCATCTGCCTCCGAGCCGAACTGCGCAAGCGGTCGGTGCCTCTCTTTCAGAGCCGTCGGCGCCAACCAACCATGGCCCCCCAAAGCAAACAACGCCCGCATTCGCGGGCGTTCCTTGCGGCTCTCGTCTGCAGGCAACCGCCGGAGACCGGCACACCACCCAAGAAGCACTACACCCCGCAGTTGCCACTCACCACATACGCCGCCAGCAGCTGCGCATCCGTCAGATCAGCGTTCTCATCCCCATTGAGGTCACCATCAAGCCACCCCGCCTCAGGCGTGATGATCCCCACAAAGACCTGCGCCATCTGCTGAGCGTCGATCAGGTCCACGTTCTCATCCTGATTGAAGTCGTAGTCGCACGCATCGCCCGGGGTAGCGAAGCAGGTTCCAGTCAGGTTGATGCGGTACGTGCCTGTTGAGCCAGCGCCGCCAGTCCAGCTCGCGACCGCGCTCGCAGCGCCCGCGCCGTCGGGCCGACGCTCGACGTTGAACGGCGTATCAAGCCAGAGCGCACGCCCGCCGGAATCCAGCGGGTCGTTGTCGTAGTGCGAGACGCCCACGAAGTAGTTTGCCGCACCAGCAACGAACTGCCCGCTGACGCGCGACTGCAGGCTCGCATCACCAGCAAAGCCATCCGGCACGTCGTCGTTGAACGCGATGCCCACACCATCCGCGCCGAACAGGAAGAGCTGCGTATCGATCGCGGTGTCCAGATTGAACGTCGTCGCGCTGAAGCTCGCCGGATCGCAGATGCTGATGGCAAAGAGATCGGCGTCCGCGATGCTCGAAACCGCGCCGGAGATCGAGACCAGCGGATCCGTCCCCGATGGGACCTGCGCGCTCCCGCCAACGTCGCCCGCGTCGCCGCCCCCATCGGCCGTCTCGTCCCACTGCGCCGCTGCGGGCAGCACGGTAAAGGTCGCCGTGGCGAAGGCCTGGCGCCCCTGCGCATCCAGCACGGTCGCCGTGAGGACGCGGTCACCGGGCACAGCGCCGGGCCCCACCACCACGCCGCCGCTGTAGATCCTGTCGCCCGCCACCATGTCCGGGTAGCTCCCGTTGTCCAGCAGTTGCACCACGCCCCCATCAGCGTTGGTCGCGTCGAGCGAGACGGTGATGCCCGTGCTCGGCGGGTTCGCCGCCGGCGTCACCGTCACAAACGCGTCAAACTCTCCCCCGCCCCGCGGGCCCGAGCCGGGCGTCAGCGCGAGCGTGGCAAACGGGTTCACGGACCCCTCCAGCGGCGTCGGACCCTGAGGGTCAAACGTGCGATTGAACTCAATCGACCAGTAGTTGAGCGTGCCGAAGTCCCCGCCCGCATCATCGCCGATCACCAGGGTCCATGCGCCGTTGGTCGGAGCGCCGTTGAACGTCGCCAGACTCGGGCGGGCCGCCGCGGGAAGCACAAAGCCGGTGTTGGTCCACGGGTCCGCCGCGTCAAAGGCGGTGCCCTCGGGGCGGAAGTTGCTGTTGAACGGCGCAGCGCCGGTCGTGATCGACTCGCTCGCGAGACCGTCAAATCGCGTGAACGTGTAGCTGTCACCCGAGCCGCCATTGTCCGAGGTCAGCTTGAGGTACGACCCTCCGCCCGGAGGCACCAGGAAGATGTCCAGGTCCGCCGCAAACGTGTGCGAGATATTGATGACGATGTTGATGTCAGAGATCGACGCAAAGAGCGGCACGTTGATCGTGCTGGTCACAAACGAAGAGGCCGTCCCACCCTCGCCAGTCGCGGGAATGCGCAGCGCAGGCGAGGCCGAGAAGACCTGGCCGGCGGCAGAACTCGCCACCACCGCCAACCCCGAAACAGCAGCCAGAAATGCCGCCGACACCCGTGCGCATCCATCCATCGTGAGAGCTCCTTTTCCGCGACCACTACCATGCGAGAACGAACCGGCAGAGGATCGTAATTGAACGCAAAAGCAGGCCACGCACCGGCCCAGGCCGCGCAGCATCGCCAGATTGCTGGGTTCTTCTGACCAGCCGCGGCGTCCGCCGCACGCACGGGCGCCCAGAGGCCCCGCCCTCCACCCCGCCTCACACCCCGCAAACCCCCGTCACCACATACGCCGCCAGCAGCTGCGCATCCGTCAGATCCGCATTCTCATCCCCATTGAGATCGCCATCAAGCCATCCCGCCTCAGGCGCAATCACCCCCACAAAGACCTGCGCCATCTGCTGCGCATCCGTGAGATCAACATTCTCATCCTGGTTGAAGTCGTACTCGCACGCGATCTGCCCCGGCGACAGCGGCATCGACCACAGCTCGCGCCCCAGCGCCCGTGTCGTCGCTGAGAACCACAGCCTGCCGTCCACCACCGAGAGGTTCGTCGGGTAGCTCCCCTCCGGCCCCGGGTTGATGTCCGCCACCTGCCGCGGCGGAACCTCGCTCCCATCCGTCTCCCAGAGCTCAACGCCCGTCACGCCATCATCCGCCGCGAACAGCAGCTTGCCCGGCGCGATCGCAAACGTCAGCTGCGGCGACGAACCTCGCGGCCCGGGAAACAGGTCAAAGACCAGCCCCGTCCCCGCCTCCGTGCCGTCCGTCACCCAGAGCTCGCGACCCGCCGCCGCCGTCTCCGCCGTGAAGAAGACGCGCGGCCCCGCCGCCGTCATGACCGTGCAGAACTGTCGCGGCCGCGACCCCACGCTCCCGGGCGCGACATCGCGCACGCGGAACGTCCCCTCTGCCGTGCCATCGGTCCGCCACAGCTCGTAGTCCGTGGACGTCGCCGCGGCGCTGCCAAAGTAGAGCACGCCATCCGCCAGCGCACTGTCGATGTTCGTGAACGTCACGCTCTCGCTCCACATCGACGGCAGGAGCTGTGTCGTCGCGCCCGTCGCGGGCTCGTGGGCATGGATGCCCGACGCGAACGCCGTGTTGTACCCGAGGATGATCTTGTCGCTCATCGTGCCCGTGATCAGCCCGATGATCTGCGGGATCGGCGTGCCGCTGCTCCCGAAGCCCTGGTCCCACGCGATCGTGGTACCAGCGCCCGTGCCGTCAGTCCGGTACAGCCGCCGCCGGACATCCTGCCCCGCGTCACCATCGGCACCGAAGTAGATCGAGCCTCCGAACCGCACGTAGCGTCCCATGCCGCTCGGCCCGCCATTCTCGATCCGGATCAGCGGCTCCGGGCCAAACGCCTCGCCAGCGCCCCACGCCGTCGCGGTGTTGGGCGAGCTCGCCCCCCCATTGCTCGCCGTGAAGACCAGGCTGTCCCCCACCGCCGCCGGAGTCTGGAACACAAAGTTGGAGAAGCCGCCAAGCAGCGTCCCGATCTCGTTGAGGAACGTGTGGAACCGAACTTCCTTGTTGGTCGTGCTCGTGCCGTCGTAGAGCGAGAGCCAGCCGTTGTCACTCTTGAAGATCGTCCGGCGCTTCCCCGCGCTCCCGGGCGTGAACTCGACGATCGGCTGCGTCCCCGCGATCGTTCCATCCGTCGCGAAGAGCTCCGGGCCCCACACCGTCGAGTCGGCGGTGAACGCCGCCTGCTCCGGGAAGTCGCCCTCGACCACCACCGACGGATTCGCGTTGGTGTGCGTGATCGCAAGGTTCGACAGCAGCACCGTGCCCGCGCCGGTGCCATCGCTCACGTACAGCTCGCGGTCACCATTCACGAACGCGGTCACCAGGAGCCTTCCACCACCCAGTGGCGCGAAGGGCCGCGCCAGCGAGCTGGTGTTCCCCGGCCCGAGGAGATCCGCCACGAGCACCGCGCTGTCCTGCGCCGTGGTGGCGGCAAACAACTCCTGCCCGGTGGACCCGTTCGACCGCGCCCCAGTGAAGTACACGCGCTCGGGAATCGCGCCGCCGCCCGGCACGACCACAGGGCCGGTCTGGGTGTTGACGTGCACGATCGAGTTGTCGCCCGGCGTCAACCTCGTCACGCCGCTCGTGCGGATCAGGTGGAGCGGCCCCCCGCCCGGGTTGTTGGTCGCGTGCGTGACGCCGCCGGCGAAGGGCACAGGGCGATGCAGGCCGTCCGCATACGCCGTGGCCGTGAAGCCGCCGACCTCAACCGGCGCCGCAACCCCATCCGTATGCCAGAACCGGCGCGGCTGACCGACCGACCTCGCGGTGAACCACAGACGCCCGCCCGAAACCGTGAGCACCTCCGGATCGCTCGAGTTTGGGCCCGGGTTGATGTCCGCGTACCGCTGCGTGCCCGCCGCCGTTCCGTCGGTCGACCAGAGCTCCGTCCCGCTCCCATCCGTCGCGACAAAGAACACCCGCCCGTTGAACGGCACGAACCAGCGCGGATTCGAGCCGATCGGGCCGGGGTTCACGTCCCCGAGCGAGATCGTTCCCGGCCCCGTGCCATCCGTGATGTATGGCTCAAGCCCCGTCGCCAGCGTGGGCTGGGCCGCGAGCACAACGGACTCGCCCAGCGGCGCAAGGTTCCATCCGCTGAACGCAAACGAGTAGGTCGAGGCACTGAGGAAGACCTCGGCCGCGCCGTCCTGGGTCTGACCATCGCTGCTGATCAGCCGCTGTCCCGACCCCGCCAGCCAGAAGACGCGCCCGCTCGGCACCGTCACGACGCTCGAGTACCCACGCGGCGCAACCAGCATCACACCGACGGACTGGATCGGACTACCCAGGCGCAACGTGCCGCGGCTGGTCCCGTCGGTCCTCCACACCTCATTCATGTCATTGAAGAAGCACAGCGGCCCGCCACCACTGCTCCACGGCTCCTGCGATGCGCTCGGTGGCACCGCCCGGATCGACAGCGATGTGTCCACGAGCCGCGTCCCCGCCGCCGTCCCATCAGAACGAAAGAGCACACCCTGCCGCCCCTCAAAGTCACCCAGCGTGAACAGCACCTGACCGTCCGGCAGCACAACCGGAAACCGCGGGCTCGACGAGGGACCCACCAGAGGCGGCGTCGTCACCAGATCCGCCACCAGCGACGGCGTCTGGCCAGACACCACCGGCGCCGCGGCCCCAAACACCGCCGCGCAGCCCCCCACGCGCCAACGCCACCCCAAGCGAGATTGACCACGCCGTCCCATACGCCGCTCCCACAGGGTCACACCGAACGCAGCGTACCAATCTCGGCCAGATTTCCAAGCCCCCTTTCCAAGCCCCTTTCGAACCGGGCCTCCGTCCCTTGGGTGGTGTGCCGGTCCCCGGCACCGCTCGCCCTTCGCAGCCCCTCAGCCGGTGCACCCCGGCCAGGCGGCGCGAGCAATCGCTGCCCCGCCCCCGCAGAGCCGCCCGCGCCAGCCGACGGTCCGCGCAAGCGACGCAGCGGCACCGGCTGCTCGCGCAGCTCGGCTCGGAAAGTCACACCCCGCAAACCCCCGTCACCACATACGCCGCCAGCAGCTGCGCATCCGTCAGATCCGCATTCTCATCCCCATTGAGATCGCCATCAAGCCATCCCGCCTCAGGCGCAATCACCCCCACAAAGACCTGCGCCATCTGCTGCGCATCCGTGAGATCGACGTTCTCGTCGCGGTTGAAGTCGTAGCTGCACACTGGCAGGAGGACAATCGAAACTAACCGCCCGCCGGTCAGGTCAACGCTAATTCGCGCGGGATCGATTCCCGTGATCGTGACTGAATCGAAGCTCCCGGTCGAGGCACCAGCCCAAGTCAGTATCGGAAACGACGAATCGGGAGCCGGTACGAAGCCCTCGATGAACTGGAGTGCGAGAGTTCCTCCAAGACTGACGTCGCCCGTGACCTCCAGGCGATCAAACTCGGATAGCTCACTCCCGCGAATCTCAATCCGGAGCTCTGAACCAACTCCGAGGCCGAGCGATCCGTCCACACTCAGGAGGCCTGGCGAGAACCCGGGAGTGATCAAGCCCCCCGTCTCAACGAAGATGTCACCGATCACTGACCCGTTTCCAGCGAGCGTGCCGCCAGATCCAATGCGTAGCTGCCCCGCAGAAGTGGGTCCCGAGACATTGCCCAACTCGATGCGTCCGGTCTCGCCGACATCAATCGTCGCAAGATCACTCAGGGTGACCAACGCTCCCACAGATGCCAAACCCCCGTTTCGGACCGCCCACCTGCTACCAGCACCGAAGAGGGTGACGCTGTTCGAGACGTCGACAGTTCCAATACTCACCTCAGAATTGTTGCCGATGGTGAGGAAGTTGGTGTTGATGGAGCTGGCGGCAGGATTGCCAA
>CAZBXF010000182.1:262-6397 GCA_964495635.1 uncultured Phycisphaeraceae bacterium | reverse complement strand
ACCGTCACGGTCTTGTCGAGGTAGACGTCCTGGACGGCGTGGAGGAGGGCGGCGCCTTCCTTCATGGGCTTCTGGAAGGCCTTGCGGCCGCTGATGAGGCCCATGCCGCCGGCGCGCTTGTTGATGACGGCGGTGGAGACTGCTTCGGCGAGGTCGCCCTCGCCCTTGCTTTCGCCGCCGGAGTTGATGAGGGGGACGCGGCCCATGTAGTTGTTGAGGATCTGGTAGCGGCAGAGGTCGATGGGGTGGCCGCCGCCGCCGTTCTCGTCGCTGCCGGCGAGCTTGGTGTAGACGCGCTTGTCCCACTTGCCGTATGCGGAGCCGCCGGAGTTGAGGGCGGCGTAGCCGCCGTTGTTGGTGGGGAGCTTCTGCTTGATGATGTCGGCCTTGATGGTGGCGCCCATGTGGTTGGCCTGGCCGGTGAGGTCGGCGCTGCTGTGGTAGTCGACGCTCTTGCCGTCGGCGCCCTTGACCTTGAAGGCGTTGTTGCGGGTGTAGCACCAGAGGACGGTGACCATGCCGTAGGAGTGGGCCTCCTCGAACATGTCGGAGACGTAGGCGATCTCGTCGCGGGCGGAGTCGTTGCCGAAGTAGATGGTGGCGCCGACGGCGAGGGCGCCCATCTCGTAGCACTGGCGGATGCTGCCGAAGTAGGACTGCTTGAAGATGTTGGGGTAGGTCAGCATCTCGTTGTGGTTGAACTTGACGAGGAAGGGGATCTTGTGGGCGTACTTGCGGCTGACGGAGGCGAGGACGCCGAGGGTGGAGGCGACGGCGTTGCAGCCGCCTTCGATGGCGAGCTTGACGATGTTCTCGGGGTCGAAGTACTCGGGGTTGGGGGCGAAGCTCGCGCCGGCGGAGTGCTCGATGCCCTGATCGACGGGGAGGATGCTGACGTAGCCGGTGTTGGCGAGGCGGCCGGTGTTGAGGATCGTCTGGAAGTTGCGGAGGACGACCGGGGAGCGGTCGGTCTGGCTGAAGACGCGGTCGACAAAGTCGGGGCCTGGGAGGTAGAGGGCGTTCCTGGAGACGGTCTTGGACTCGTGCTTGAGGAGGGCATCGGCCGAGGCGCCGAGAAGTTCGCGAACGTTGGTGGGCATGGAAAGGCTCCGGAAAGGGCTGTAAGGGGTGAGGGGGAGTGTAGGGGAAGGGGCAGGCACTTGGCACTGGGAGGGAGGCGGGGCCTGGGGGTGCGTGGGGGCGGGTGGGTGGAGGCGGCTAGAGCTTGGTTTCGAGCTCGAGTTCGGCCTTGAGGGCCTGGGCGAGGTAGTGGTATTGCTCCTGGGTGTTGTAGAGCTGGGCGGAGATACGGATGAAGCGGCGGGGGTCGGGTGGGACGCCGCGGCGGGCGGGGATGCCCCAGACGGGGACCTGGATGGCCCACTTGGTGAGGAGCGCGTCCTGGAGGGCGTCGTGGTACTTGGTGGGGCGGCGTGCGAGGCGGGCGGCGAGGTCCTGGGTGTGTGGCGGCAGGATGAGGGTGGCGATGGAGCCGATCATGCTGGCGGGGGCGGGGGGCTCGATGTTGAGGGCGTTGCAGAGGATGTCGCGGCCCTTGAGGCAGAGGTCGCGGTTGCGGCCCTGCACTTCGGGCCAGCCGCTGGCGAGGCTGGCGATGGTGTCGATGGCCTTGGGGATGGAGTAGAGGGGGGTGCAGTCGGTGGTGCCGAGGTAGTCGAACTCGGTGAGGAACTGGTCGCGGCCGGGCTTGGGCTTCTCGGCGTTGTTGGAGAGGACGAGGGGTCGGAAGGGGTGCGGATCACGGCGGAGGTCCTCGCGGACGTAGAGGAGGCCCGAGCCCTTGGGGGAGCAGATCCACTTGTGGCAGTTGCCGGTGAAGTAGGCGGCGCCGATGCGGCGGAGGGAGAGGCGGAGCATGCCGGGGGCGTGGGCGCCGTCGACGAGGGTGTCGATGTTGCGAGAGGCGAGCTCGGCGACGAGGCGCTCCACGGGGAGGACCAGGCCGGTGGGGCTCGTGACGTGGCTGACGAGGGCGAGGCGCGTGCGGGGCGTGACGGCGCGGAGGTAGGCGTCGATGACGGCGTCGGGTGAGGTGATGGGGAAGGGGACATCGGCGAGGGTGACGCTTGCGCCGACGCGCGACGCGGCCCAGCGCATCGTGTTCTGGCAGGCGGGATACTCGTGGGCGTTGACGATGACTTCATCGCCTGGGCCGAGGCGGCCGGCGAGCAGGATGTTGTGCATCACGGTGGCGACGCCGTGGCTGGCGTTGGGGATGAGGGCGAGGGCGTCCCAGTCGCAGTCGAGGAAGTTTCCGAGGGCGCGGCGGACGTCGTCCAGAACACCCTCGTGCTCTTCGACGAAGAAGCGGACGGGGTCGGACTCGAGGCGGGCGCGCCAGTCGGACTGGTGGGCGAGGACGGCGCGGGGCGTGGCGCCGAAGGAGCCGTGGTTGAGGAAGCAGAGGTTGGGGTCGAGGGCCCAGTGGGCGGCGAGGGGGCTGGGGCTGGGGAGGGTGGGCATGGGCTTTTGTAGGAAGGAAGTGGCGGAGTGGCGAAGTGGCAGAGTGGCGAAGTGAGAGATGGCGCAGCCCATCCGCGTGCCTTTCCACTTTGCCACTACGCCACTTTGTCACTTCGCCACTTCTCTCCACGGCTTACACTCGCGCTGGATGACGCCGACTGCTGAGCTTCTGCTTCCGGAGGTTGAGGAGCTGATCCGAGAGGGTCAGTATGCCGACCTGCGCGCGAGTCTTTCGGTGATCCATCCGGCGGATGTGGCGGAGATTCTGTCGGCGATTGAGCCGAAGGTGGCGGCGGTCGGGTTCCGCTTCATGCAGCGGGACGATGCGGCGAGCGCGTTTGCGTATCTGGCTCCGGAGACGCAGGAGACGCTGATCCACGAGCTTGGGACGGAGGACACGGCGCGGGTCGTCGAGGCGATGAACCCGGACGACGCGGCGCGGCTGATCGATGAGATGCCGGACGCGTGCGCGCAGCGGGTGCTGACGTCGCTGTCGCCGGAATCGCGGAAGGTGACGCAGGCGATCCTGGGCTATCCGCCCAAGAGCGTGGGCCGGCTGATGACGCCGGACTATGTGCGTCTGCGGCCGCAGTGGACGGTTGCGGAGGCGATCGAGCACATCCGGAAGTATGGTCAGGATGCCGAGACGATCAACGTGGTGTACGTGATCGACAACGAGGGGCGGCTTGTTGATGACATGCGTCTGCGGCAGATTTTTCTGTCTCCGACGACGGCGACGATCGACAGCCTGATGAACCGGTCGTTCGTGAAGCTGCAGGCGACGGATGCGCGCGAGGAGGCGGTGCGGATGATGGCGCGGTATGACCGGACCGCGCTGCCGGTGGTGGACTCGCGCGGGGTGCTGCTGGGGATCGTGACGCACGACGACGTGGCGGACGTAGCTCAGGCCGAGGCGACGGAGGACATCCAGAAGCTGGGCGGCATGTCCGCGCTGGAAGAGCCGTACATGCAGGCCGGGCACATCGAGATGTACCGCAAGCGCGGGGTGTGGCTGAGTGCGCTGTTTGTGGGGCAGTCGATCACGATCATCGTGCTGGGCTCGTTCCAGGATCAGATCGAGAAGGCGGCGGTGCTGACGTTCTTCATGCCGCTGGTGATCTCGTGCGGGGGCAACTCGGGCTCGCAGGCTGCGGCGCTGGTGACGCGTGCGCTCGCGCTGGGCGAGGTCTTCCCGCGGGACTGGTGGGCGATCGTGAAGAAGGAGCTTGTGAGCGCGCTGCTGCTGTCGGGGACGCTGGGGCTGATGGGGCTGGCGTGCGTGTGGTTCTTCACGAGCCTGATGCACCATCCTCACACGGACCACGCGTTCAAGCTCGGGGTGACGGTGGCGGGCGCGATCGGGGCGGTGGTGCTGTGGGGGACGGTGATGGGGTCGCTGCTGCCGCTGGGGCTGAGGCGCGCGGGGCTGGATCCGGCGACGGCGAGCTCGCCGATGGTGGCGACGCTGATGGACGCGAGCGGGACGCTGATCTACCTGGGCGCGGCGATCGCGATCCTGACGGGGTCGCTGCTGTAGGAGGTGGGGGCGGGCGGCTGGGATGCGGGGCGGGTCAGGCGATCTCGTAGCGGCCGCCCTCGATGCCGAGGCGTGCGAAGATGTCGCTGCGAGCGAAGAGGGTGCGACGGGGGGCGGCTGCGCTGGTGGCGAGGGTGGCGTCGAGGAGTGTGCCGCGGGCGTCGCGGGCTGTGATGCCGATGAGGGAGCCTGCGCCATCGAGGGCGAGGGAGGCGTCGCACTCGGCGAGGAGGACTTCGGCGCCTGGGGAGGCTGGGTCGGCGAGGATCAGCAGGTGGGAGGGTGCTGGGGCGGCGGTGAGGAGGGCGCGGAGCTCGATCTCCGGGCCTTTGGTGGTCCAGGTGACGCCGCGGCTTGCGGCGGCGCGGAGGGCGGGCCCTCTGGAGATTGACCAGGCGACGAGCGTGGAGGCTGGAGCCTCCTGGGCGGTGGCGCGGCGTGGAGCGCGGACGGAGACGTGGGAGGAGGCGACGCTCATGGGCGGGCCTCCTGGGTGGCGCGTTCGCGTGCGGAGTCGCCGGAGTCGGTGAGCTTGGCGAGGAGGCTTGCGGCGGCGAGGAGGCCGCGGCCAGTGGGGCTGACGAAGCGGGTGCCCATGCCTTCGACGGTCTTGAAGAAGGCGAGCATGTCGTCGAGGCGCTTGTCCATCTGCTCGAGGGCGCGGCGTTCGGCGTCGTCGCCGCTGCGGGGAGTGCGGACGCTGGTCTGGTCCTTGATCTCGTAGAGGGATGCGACGAGGGGATCGACCTCGCGCTTGAGGCGTTCGCGGACGATGGCGCGGAACATGGCCCAGACGTCCTGCTCTGCGCGGAAGTACTCCTTGCGGTCGCCGCGCTTGTGGACGCGTTCGATGATTCCCCAGTCGAGGAGTGCTCGGAGGGACATGGAGGCGTTGCCTCTGGAGATCTGGAGGCGTTCCATGACTTCGTCGGTGTTGAGTCCGTCGCCGCTGATGAAGAGGAGTGCGTGGACCTCGGCCATGGTGCGCGAGATTCCCCAGGCGCCGGCCATCTGGCCCCAGATCGCGATGAAGCGGTCCTGGGCTTCGCGGAGTCCGAGGTGAGGGGAGGACGGAGTCATGCCATAAGTATCGCAGATTTGGCGCGGGATTCCAGCGTTCTTTCAGAAGTTTCTGAAAGACAGTTGATGGGGGAGGGTGGAGCCAGTGTAAGTATTGGCTCTGTGGCGGGGGTTTGGGGGTTCAGAAGAGGACGTCGGCGATGCCGAGGGCACCCAGAACGCAGGCGACGACGCCGTTGAGGGTGAAGAAGGCCATGTTGAGGCCTTTGGAGAGGTCGCCCTTGCGGACGCTGCGGACCATGACGGCGTGCTCGGTGATGAGGAGCGCGGCGACGGCGGCGATGCCGATGCCGAAGAGCGCGTTGAAGCGCGGCTCGGTGCTCCAGGCGGCGAGGAGGCAGAGGAGGCCGGCGGCGTGGAGGGCGCGGGAGATCCAGAGGGCTGGGAGTGCGCCGAAGGTTGCGGGGATGGAGGAGAGGCCCTTTTCGCGGTCGAAGGACTCGTCCTGGAGGGCGTAGATGACGTCGAAGCCGGCGACCCAGACGGCGACGAAGGCGGCGATCCACCAGAGGGCGAAGGCGCTGGTGAGGCTGGCGGGGTTGACGGCGATCGCCGCGGCGATGGGGGACATGGCGAGGGAGAGGCCGAGCCAGAGATGGCAGAGCCAGGTGAAGCGTTTGGTGTAGCTGTAGAGGGCGATCCAGAGGAGGACGGGGACGGCGAGGCGGATGGGCCAGGGGTTGGCGAGGAGGAAGTGGAAGAGGGAGGCGACGCCGACGAAGAGGGCGGCGCAGGCGAGGGCGACGGACCAGCCGATGATGGGGGTGACCTTGCCGCTGGCGAGGACGCGGTTCTGCGTGCGCGGGTTGGCGGCGTCGATGGTGCGGTCGGCGAGGCGATTGACGAGCATGGCCCAGGTGCGGGCGAGGACCATGCAGGCGACGACGAGGCCGAGGAGGAGGGCGAGGCGGCCCCAGTCGAGGACGGACTTTGAAGTGGATTCGTCGGTGCTCGCGCGCGTGGTGACGAAGGCGAGGCAGGCGGCGAGGAGCGCGAAGGGGAGCGCGAAGACGGAGTGTGCGAGCTTGATGTCG
>CAZBXF010000182.1:0-252 GCA_964495635.1 uncultured Phycisphaeraceae bacterium | reverse complement strand
CCCCGGGGGCCCCCCCCCCCCCCCCCCCCCCCCCCCCCCCGCCCGGGCCCCCCCCCGCCCCCCCCCCCTGGGAAAGCGAAAAGCGGGAAAGCGGGAAAGCGAAAATGAAGAGAGAAGGCACTTGGGACTAGGCACTAGGGACTAGGCACTTGGCACTAGGGAGGAGAAATGCGAACGCGGAGGGGAGCGGAGGGATGCGGAACGCAGAGGAAGAGGGAGGGTTGGGGAGGAAGACAGAGAAGAAGGGATTGG
>CAZBXF010000181.1:0-6447 GCA_964495635.1 uncultured Phycisphaeraceae bacterium | reverse complement strand
CGCGTTTGACTGGGGGTCAAAAGGTCAGCGGTTCAAATCCGCTTACCCCGATTGAAGCACGAACGCCCGCGAGCCAGCGCTTGCGGGCGTTTGTGCTTTTGTCTTTGAAGTGCAAGCAGCTTTCGGTGCGGATGTCGCTTTCGCGCGCCATCTACCCTCCGACGCCCTTGGTTTGCAGCTCCTCCGCCCAGTTGAGGATCACGTGGATCACGGGCGGTTCCTTCTCCCATGCCGCGCCCTCGACCATCAGAAACCCGCCGCCTTCGAGCACGTCGAAGCTGCCCCGGATCCCGGCACGAAGGTTGCGTTCCTTCGTCGAAAACAGCAGCACCGGTTCCGACACGATCGGGGACGGCCCGGTCAGGTCGAGCGTCACGGCCATCATGTCTTGGTTGGCGTTCGGGAAAAACAATCGCTTGCCGTCTCTCGCAAACCGCGGAGTGAACCCGCCGTCAAAGGACACCTGCACATTTGGCCCACTCGCACCCAGGGGCCCCAGATAGACCTCGGTCCGCCCCGATTCGGCCGAGGCGTACGCGAGCCACTTCCCATCGGGTGAGACACAACCGTCACCTTCGTCCGCTGCACGATTGCGCACGGGTCTGAACGTCGCTTTGCTGTAGTCGTACACCTGAATGTCGCTGTTGTTTGTGGTACCACCGTCGCTGTACTGGACCAGCAACCCCGATCGATCGGCCAACTCCGCAAGCGGGGCGATGAAGTTGTCCGTCATCTCGGTGCCAGGGAGCGGGGTCGGCGCGTCGGCTCCAAAGGGCAAGCGGGCAAGTGTGGTGGTGCCCGCAGGGCTGACGAAGTTGAACATGAGCGACGTTCCGTCCGCAGCCCACACCGGCGCGTAGAACTCGCCTTCGGCGTACGCCCGCGATTTGGAACGACGATCGAGATCGAGCACCCACAGTTCGAGTCTGGTGTGCAGTGTCGTGAAGGCGGCCTTGCGACCATCGGGGGAGATGACGGGGCTCGAGCTGTAGTTGTCAAGCGTCTCGAGCACCGGCGTGACCTTGCCAGTTTCGTCGACTCGCACAAGGCGCAGGTCGGCGCCAAAGCGTCCACCGGGCACATAGGCGAACGAGCCGCTGATGGACGCGCCCATGTACGCGGAGTCTTGCCACTGGTCCGTTCGCACGCCTTCGAGTGCGACGGTGGGTTCGCCGATGACGGTGCCGCGGACGGGATCGAAACCGACGGACATGACCGTCGTGCCGCGCATGAAGATCAATCGATCGGGTGCGATGAGACGAGGCTCTGTCGCGGCGCGGAGCACGGTGCGCACTGCGCCGTCCTTCAGCGAAACAGCCAGCAGGCAGAAACTCTCCGTCGTTGGGCCGTCCCACGCGGTTGTGAGCACGTATTGGGCGCCGGGCACACGCACGGGCACGTCGAACGCGAGCACGGGCTTGCCCTGCTCGAGCGGTTGCGTATCGGCGCCGGCCTTGGCGAGGCGCACCGGAGTGCCGCCCTCGGCGCTCACTCGCCAAAGTCCAGACTGAGATGCCCCCCAGACAATCGTTCCGTCGTCGAGCCACGCGAACGACACGAAGTTCGTCACGTCGCAGATCGAGAGGGTCGGCCCGCCCGCCGCGGGTATCTTCAGCAAGCGTCCCTTCGCGACAAACCCGAGCCACTGTCCGTCGGGGGAGAAGAACGGCGCTGCGCCCCCCTCCGTGCTCGCGAGCACCCGCGACTCGCCGCTCGCGACCTCCCGCACACAAAGGTGGGACGTGTTTTTGGCGTTCACGACGTACACGATTCGATCGCCGCTTGGGCTGATCGTGACACCGGCGCCCATAAGCCTCGGCAGCGTGTAACCCGCGGGAGGTTCGATCGTGAATCTCACGACCTGCTTTGCCTCCGGCAGGCCGACCTTGGTGTCGCGCGGCCCGACGCGCTCTGACCAGAGCGGGAAGGTGCCGCCAACGAGCGCAATCGCGCAGGCAAGCACGAGCGGCCACGCCGCCCGCCGCGAGCGAAGCCCCGCCGCTGCGACGCCATCACCACCGCGCGGATCCGCGATCGCACGCTGGAGTTCCAGCCTCGCGTCAGCGATGTCGTGCAACCGGTTCTTCCGGTCCTTCTGGAGAGAGTTCGCAAGCAACTCACGAACGCGCCGCGGCGTGTTGGCTGGGAGTCTTGACCAGTCGGGCTCGCTATGCAGGATCGCGCCAAGCGAATCGGTGACGGTCTCGCCCGGGAAAGGACACGCACCTGTGAGCATCTCGTACAGCACGCAGCCGAACGAGAAGATGTCCGAGCGTTTGTCCACCGGCTTCCCGCGGGCCTGCTCGGGGGACATGTACCCCGCGGTGCCCATGATCGCGCCTGGGATGGTGGGGGAGTGACGCGCTGGGGTGGTGATCGTCGGCGAG
This sequence comes from uncultured Phycisphaeraceae bacterium, assembly GCA_964495635.1. Taxonomy (GTDB): domain Bacteria; phylum Planctomycetota; class Phycisphaerae; order Phycisphaerales; family UBA1924; genus JBBASU01. The sequence goes on along the minus strand of CAZBXF010000181.1, from coordinate 4,060 downwards.
TCCGGCCTTGCGGCAGCGTTGGTCGAGGACGGTGCGCCGTCGGCGGTGCGCGCGAGCCCGAAGTCGAGGACTTTGACGGCGCCCTCCGAAGTGACCATCACATTGCCGGGCTTGAGATCCCGGTGGATGATGCCCTTGTCGTGCGCGGCTTCGAGGGCCTCGGCGATCTGCTTGGCGAAGATCAGCGCATCGTCGACCGAGAGCGGTCCTGCGGCCAGTCGATCCGCGAGCGTCTCGCCTTCGATGTACTCCAGGACCAGATACTGGTGGCCGTCTGCTTGTTCGAGGCCGTAGATGCCGCCGACGTTGGGGTGGTTGAGTGAGGCGAGGACTTTGGCTTCGCGTTGGAAGCGGGCGAGGCGATCGGGGTCCGCCGCGAGGTCGGCGGGCAGGGACTTGATGGCAACCTGCCGGTCGAGTCTCGTATCGGTGGCGAGATACACCACGCCCATGCCGCCGCGGCCGAGTTCACGCTGGATCTGGAATGGACCAATGGTGGCGGGATGCACGAGGAGGGAGTGTATGGGTCAGCAGAGTTGCTGTGCCCAGCCAGGATCTTCCGGGTCCAGCAAGCGGCGTGTGCAGGGTGCCCACACTCTGATGCCCCCAAAAGAGTGCGATTGGCGAACTGTCACCCCGACCTTGTTCAGAGCGATGCCCTTCGACAAGCGCGTCGAAGGGCTCTCTCGGTCTGCAAACGGAACACGCGTCATCCGGGACGCCGTGGTTCGGGCTCGGATTCTCCCCGTGCACTCCCGGTTGCGACTCGACGGATCGGCTGGAAGCACAAAGCTGGGCGTCGGCACTTGCAAATCAAGCCCCCGCCCCTACAATACGGATATGAGCATCCGCAATAGAGCGTCGCCCCAAGTCGCGTTCGCCCTTGCCTTGTTCGGCCTCGCGGCAGGTTCGAAAGCCGCAACGGGGCGCTTGTAGCTGCGGGTGCCGCAATCGCCGGCAGGCCGCGATGGACCCGCAGCCTGAGCCTTTGGCCGCCGCTCATGCGTGCGGTCTTGATCGCTTCTTGTGGGTGCGGATGAGACGGCACTCGCCACTCCCCACGCTCATGCGACGCGCTCATGCGTGACCCAGGCGGCACGATGCCTTCCGGTACCACGATCACCCGCACGCACGCCGCATCTCCCGCCGATCATCGCCAGTGTGGCGACTGAGTTCCGCAGCGTACGTAAGGGTGGCGTTGAACGGTGCGCGACTCCGACCCATCGGTAGAGGACTCGGGAGACGTGACTTCTCTACTGCTTTGCCTCTCGCCGACCAGTGTCTTTGGTAGCTCGTAGAAATCCAAAGTGCAGAAACTCAACCCAGGAGTCCGCTCATGAGGCCGCACATTCACCTTGCTCAAGTCGCACTCACCGTCGCGATCGTCTGTTGTGCAATCTCTTCAACGAGCGTGTACGCGCAGCCCGCGTCCGATGGGCTTGATCGCACGGTCCTGCCGATCGCCGAGCCAAAGCCCGCTCAGGTCACCGAGATGGACGCTCGCAACGCCAAGGCTCCGCCGCATTTCCAGATCAAGGCTCCGGCCAAGGCGCCCAACGTGCTGATCATCCTGATCGACGACATGGGCTTCGGCCATTCCAGCACCTTTGGCGGGCCGGTTCAGATGCCCACGCTCGAACGAATGGCCAAGGGCGGGCTGATCTACAACAAGTTCCACACGACGGCGCTCTGTTCGCCCACGCGTGCTGCCCTGCTGACCGGTCGCAACCACCACGTTGCAAACATGGGCTCCATTACCGAGACGGCTACGGCGTTTCCCGGCCAAACGGGGCAGCGTCCCAACAGCGTCGCGCCGCTGGCGGAGATGCTCCGTCTCAACGGCTACAGCACCGCGGCGTTCGGGAAGTCGCACGAGACCGCCGCGTGGGAAGTCAGCCGGTCGGGCCCGACCGACCGCTGGCCGACCCGCTCGGGCTTCGACTTCTTCTACGGCTTCATCGGTGGCGAGACCAACCAGTGGGCGCCAGCGATCTATCAGGACATGACGCGCATCGAAGTGCCCACAGACCCCGACTACCACTTCATGACCGACATGACCAACAAGGCGATCCAGTGGACTCAGGCACAGAAGTCGCTGACGCCCAACAAGCCGTTCTTCATCTACTTCGCGCCGGGATCCACCCACGCACCGCACCACGCTCCGGCCGAGTGGGTCGCCAAGTACAAGGGCAAGTTTGACCAGGGCTGGGACAAGGTCCGCGAGGAGACGCTTGCGCAGCAGATCAAGCTCGGCGTCGTTCCCGCGGGTACCAAGCTCGCCCCCAAGCCGGACTTCATCAAGGACTGGGACAAGCTCAGCGCCGATGAGCAGCGGCTCTTTGCGCGCCAGATGGAGGTCTTTGCCGGATTCGGCGAGCAGACGGACCATGAGATCGGTCGGCTCATTCAGGTCATTGATGACATGGGCCAGCTCGACAACACGCTCATCTTCTACCTGGCCGGTGACAACGGCTCGAGCGCGGAGGGTGGGGCCAGCGGCATGTTCAGCGAGATGACCTACTTCAATGGCGTCAACGAGACCGTGGAGGACATGCTCAAGTTCTACGACGAGTGGGGCGGCCCGACGACCTATCCGCACTTCGCGGCTGGCTGGGCGGTCGCGGGGAACACGCCCTTCACCTGGACCAAGCAGGTCGCCGGAAGCTATGGCGGCTCGCGTAATGGGCTCGTTGTTCACTGGCCGAAGGGCATCGCGTCCAAGGGGCAGGTACGCTCGCAGTGGCATCACGTCATCGACATCGCGCCCACCGTCCTCGAGGCGGCGGGGGTGCCCGAGCCTGTGAGCGTGAACGGAACGGTGCAGACGCCCATCCAGGGTGTCAGCATGATCTACTCCTTCGCAGATGCGGGTGCCGCGGACCGTCGCAAGACGCAGTACTTCGAGATCTTCGGCAACCGCGGCATCTACCACGAAGGCTGGCTCGCGCACACTGTGCACCGTGCGCCGTGGGAGTCCAAGCCGAAGACCTCGTTCGCGGACGATACCTGGCAGCTCTACCACGTGGCGCAGGACTTCAGCGCTGCGGAAGACCTGGCGGCGAAGAACCCTGAGAAGCTCAGGGAGCTTCAGGAACTGTTCATGAAGGAGGCGATCGCGAACCAGGCGACGCCGCTGGATGACCGCCTGTTCGAGCGCATGAACGCGGAGATGGTCGGCCGCCCCGACCTCATGGCCGGGCGCACCTCGCTGACCGTCTACGAGGGCATGATCGGGATGGGCGAGAACGTCTTCATCAACACCAAGAACCGCTCCGTCACCATCACGGCCGAGGTCGAGATTCCCGAGGGAGGGGCCAACGGCGTGATCATCTCGCAGGCTGGGCGCTTCGGCGGGTGGAGCCTGTATCTGAAGGATGGCAGGCCGACGTACACGTACAACTTCCTCGGTCTTGAGAGCACGAAGATCAGTGCAGCGGATCCGCTTCCGGCGGGCAAGGCGACTGTTCGCTACGAGTTCGCGTACGACGGGCCGGGCCTCGGCAAGGGCGGCACGGGCACCATCCTCGTCAACGGGAAGAAGGTCGCCGAGGGCAAGATCAAGCGGACCCAACCCGGGGTCTATTCGGCCGATGAAGGTGTCGACGTCGGACAGGATGGCGAGACGCCGGTCTCGGATGACTACAAGGCCGGTCACAACCTCTTCACCGGGAAGATCCAGAAGGTGACGGTCGAGGTCGGCCTAGTGAAGCTGAGCGCTGTGGAGGGAGACGACCGTGAGACTTCCAGGCTTGCTCGAAGCCCCGGGGAGTAACGCGAGTGCTGGATAGGTTGACCGGGGTCGATCGATCAGCGGTTCAGATCCGGGTCCCCTGACTTTGAACGCTTGATGGCCTCGGCAGGTGCCGAGGCCATCGGTGTTTTTGAACTGCTGTATGATCTTCTAGACTTGCTTGCGGGCGTCGGAGGAGCATCTGGATTGGATTCGGCACTCCATCGCTTTCAGGGATGCATCTTCGGCCTGGCGCTCGGCGATGCGCTTGGTGCGCCGTTCGAGGGTGGGGTGCTTGAGCGCCTGCTCTGGAGGCTGATTGGCCGCACG
>CAZBXF010000180.1:0-6505 GCA_964495635.1 uncultured Phycisphaeraceae bacterium | reverse complement strand
GCTGGGCGTCGGTGAGGTCGGCGTTTTCGTCGCCGTTGAGGTCACCGTCGAGCCAGTTGGCTTCGGGGGTGATGAGGCCGACGAAGACCTGGGCCATCTGCTGTGCGTCGGTCAGGTCGATGTTTTCGTCCTGGTTGAAGTCGTATTCGCAGGTGGGGCCGCCGCCGCCGAGGGTGGCGGGGTTGGTGAAGTCGATCCACATGAAGTAGAAGCTGGAGTCGCGGAGGGGGTAGCTCTCGCCCCAGGTGTTGTTGCCGGAGTCGAGGACGCGCGACTGGATGACGAAGCCGCCCTGGGCCGCGCTGTACTCGAAGGAGTAGAAGGTGTTGTTGGGGAGGGTGGGGTCGGTGGGGACGCTGCCGGCGCCGTGGACGATGAGGCCGCCGGAGGTGATGTCCTTGCCGGGGATGGTGAGGAGGTACTGGCCCTCGGACTGGCGGGTCAGGGTGAAGCCGCCCTCGGAGCGGATGAGGGAGCCGTTGCCGGCGACGTGGGCGCCGATGAGGTTGTTGGCGGACCAGGGAACGAAGACGAAGGTGAAGCGGGCGTTGCCGTCGTTGGCGGCGAAGGCGCTGGGGCTGGTGCCGGCGGCGTCGGCGATCTCGTCGCGGCGCTGGAGGATGTCCCAGCCTGCGGCGGTCGGGAGGACGCCGGTGATGTAGGACTCGTTGGTGTCGTTGACGTTCTGGGCGAAGAGCATGCCGTCGGCGGGGGTGAGGCCGGGGAGCTCGATGCGGTAGCGGGCGTCGAAGAAGTCGAGCTGTGTGACGACGGTGGAGGGGAGGTTCTGCTGGGCGGCGTCGAGCCCGCCGCGCTGACGCCAGGCGCCGGCGAAGGCGTCGCCCGAGGGGTCGTAGTAGCCACCGATCCAGCCGGCCTCGTAGGGGAAGTAGGCGGCGGAGATGTCGATCACTGCTTCGTCGCTCTCGCCGGGGCGGTTGCCGACGACGTAGGAGGAGGCGTAGAGGCCGGTGCCGCCGAAGTTGCCGGTGATGGGGCTGTAGGCGCGGCCGGTGCTGTCGCCGCCATCGTCGGTGACGTGGGCGTGGGCGTAGAAGGTGCCCATGGGGGTGGCGCGGTTGTTGCGATCGAAGTTGAGGTTGTCGCGGCCGTTGGCGGCGGGGGTGACGATCATGATGCCGCGGAGGGGGCTGGTGCCCCAGGCGTAGTTGGGGAGGGCGTACTGCTGGGCGTTGCGGAGGCGGAGGCGGCCCCAGTTCTCGTTCTCAGGCCAGGAGAAGCGGAAGGCGTCGTTGAGGGCGGTGGGGAAGGGGTTGGTGGTGAGGTTGGGATCGGGGATGCCGCTGTCGGACTCGCGGAAGGCGTCCCAGCCGCTCCAGGTGGGGAAGCTGCGGATGTCGTTGGGCTGAGCGACGCCGATGACGAAGTCGATGTCACCCTCGTTGGTGTTGCCGGCGGACCAGGCGTAGGGGCCGGAGTAGAGGGCGTTGTGGGCGAGGGCGTTGGAGCCGAAGCGACCGTTGATGGTGTTGGCGGGGAGGCCGACAAGGAAGTTGGCGCCCGAGAGGCCTGCGGGCCAGGCGCCGGGGCCCTGGATCGGGCCACCGAAGATGTCGGTGCCGGAGGGGATGTTGGGCGTGGGCTGGGGGGGGACGGGCTGGGCGAGGGCGGCGCCGGCGCAGGCCAGCAGCGTGACGATAGAGACACAACGCGTGGAAAGGGACATGATCAATCTCCTCTTGCGAATCTCGGAGGGACGCTTCTCTCTGGAGCGCCCCCCACCACCACTACTCACTCACGCGGGCCGCGAACACACGGCCCGCCTCCATCCATCTCAGGTGGAGCACCCGTCCGTGTCGCCGAACGTCGGCGGGACGAGTTACTCACGCACATTCTGAGAAGAAACGCGGTCGCCCCGTGCGTGCGGGGCGGCGGCGGGGCTAGCGGGTCGGGCTGTTGATCCAGCCGTAGGGGCGGGTGAGGCGACCGTCGAACTGGTACCAGGCGCGGTCCTGCTGCTTGAGCTGCACGTAGAGGTGGTTGGCGATGAAGTCACCGTCGACGAGGCGCTCCTCGGGGCCGCTTGGGAGGCGCCAGAGGGAGGAGGAGCCGTCGAGCATGGAGACGTGCCCGCCCTTGGCGTGGCGCGTGGTGATCTGATCTTCGTTGCCCCAGAGGCCGTCCTGGATCGAGTCGTTGTACCAGAAGGTGCTCTCCTCGAGGAAGAGGGGGAGGCCGGGGAGGAGCGTGAGCTGGGTGCGGGCGTCCTCGCTGCGGAGGATGCTGGTTGCGGTCTGGCTGGGCTGGATGTAGCCGATGCGGGTCTCGCTGCCGAGCTTGGCGCCTTCCATCTTCGCTGCCATGGTGTAGTCGAAGTCGAGGTCGGTGAGGGTGTTGAAGATGTTGTTGCCATCGCCGCTGCCCACGGAGCGGCGCTTGTTGGCTGGACATTCGCCGATGACGTCGGCGTTGCTGACGTAGAGATAGAGGAGTCCCGGCTGGACCTGTGCGGGGTCGGTGACGCCGGCATCTGGGAGGCGGGCCCACTGGCGGACGGGCCAGATGGTCTCCTTGTAGTCCTGCGCGTACTGGATCGCGGCGGTGCCGAGCTGTCTGGCGTTGCTGAGGCACTTGACGGTGCGGCCGGCCTCGCGGGCCTTGCCGAGCGCGGGGAGCAGGATGCCGATGAGTACGGCGATGATGGCGATGACCACCAGGAGCTCGATGAGGGTGAAGGCGCGTTGGCGACCCGCCGGGAGAGGGCTCATCATGGCGAATCTGTAACCGATCCGGGGCGCGCGTGGGCCGGGGTTGTGCAAGACTCATGAATCCTTCACAGTGCGGCAACGCTGCGCGAGCAGAGGGGGGGATGCGCTGACACAACGCCAACAACGGGGCCGCTAGCGGCCCGAGATGAGGAGGGCCATCGCGACGTTGCCGGCGTTGAAGAGGACGTGCATGACCAGCGGGGTGCCGAGGTCGCGGGTGCGTTCGAAGGCGACGCCCATGCAGACGCTCAGGACGGTCACGACTGCGACGGCGTACCAGGGCATGCCGGCGCCGCCGGCCACGTGCATCAGTCCGAAGAAGATGGACGCGCTGACGACGCTGAGCCAGGCGCGGCCCGTGGCGCGGAGCATGCCGGACTGGACGAAGCCGCGGTACATGATCTCCTCGAGCACGGGGGCACCGATCACGGCGCAGCCGACCAGCACGAGGGCCCATGGGTCCATGGTGCCGGAGACGAGCCGCTCGAGCGTTGCGTGGGCGAGTCGGGGCACGGGCTGGCCCGTCCAGGCTTCGTGCACGGCGACCAGGATCATGCCCGTGGCGGTGACGATGGGCCAGCAGAGCACGGCCCCGACGACGCCGAGGAACGCGCCGCGCCATGTGGGACGCAGGCCCGCGAGCGGCGCGCTGCCGTGGATGAGCCATGCGAGGCCGAGTGCGACGGCGATGCCGCTGGAGTAGCTTGCGACGCCGATGATGGCGAGTTCGCGCGTCTGGGTGGGGGTGGTGGTGAGGCCGAGGCCGAGGGCGGCGAAGGCCTGACCGAAGGTGGTGCCGACGAGCGTGGCGGCGGCGGCGGCGAACCAGATCCACCAGGGGTGGTTGGCGACATCGCGGGTGCCTGCCCGCGAGAGGGAGGCCGGGCGAACGACGTCGGCCATCCAGAGCACGCCGAGGACCACGACGACCGCGACGAGGTTGATCCAGAGCCAGGGATTGGCGAGGAGTGTTGCGGCGCGGGCGGGCGCCGGGCTCGTCTGGGCGGGGCCGTCGGTGGCGAATGCGATTGTGCTGGTCCCCGCGATCGCGAGGACAACAATCAGCCCCGTGAGCAACCCGCCCCCAGACGAGCGATCTTCCGATCCATCCCGCGCCGAGCGGGCCGAGCTGCCCGCGACACTCTCGCGGATCATCGAGCGCAAGCGCGTCGAGGTTGAGGAGGCCCGGTCACGGACGCCGCTGCACAGGCTGGAGGAGCTCGTGCGGATGGGGGAGGCTCCGCGCAACTTCTTTACGGCGGTGACGAGGCCGTACCCGCCGCGGCGGACTGCGGTGATCGCGGAGGTGAAGCGCATGAGCCCCTCGGCGGGCCTCATCAGGCCCGAGTATGCGGGCGAGGGTTTCGCGCCGGAGCTCATCGCGGAACAGTACTACCAGGGCGGGGCCGCCGCGATCTCGTGCCTGACGGATCGTGACTTCTTCGGGGGCGATCTGTCGTTCATCCGGCGGATCAAGGAGCGGGTGCCGCTGCCGGTGCTGCGGAAGGACTTCATCATTGATCCGTACCAGGTGTGGGAGGCGGCGGCGGCGGGGGCGGATGCGGTGCTGCTGATTGCCGAGTGCCTGCGCGATGCGGAGCTGATTGATCTGCTGATTCTGTCGCAGCAGCTTCGGCTGACGACGCTGCTTGAGGTGCATGATGTGGAGAGCCTGCTGCGTGTGCGGCCGTATGTGGGGTTCCCGCATGCGGGGTATGCGCTGCTGGGCATCAACAACCGTGACCTGACGACCATGACGGTTGATCTGGGGAACACGCTGCGCCTGGCGGACATGGCGGAGGACCGGTCGATCCTCGTGAGCGAGTCGGGGATCTCGACGCCGGCGGACATCAAGCGGCTGAGGGAGATCGGGGTCAAGATCGTGCTGGTGGGCGAGAGCCTGATGCGGGACCCGGAGCCCGGGCAGGCGCTGCGGCGGCTGCTGTCGATCTCCAGTGCGGCCAGCGGCCAGCGCCCCAACAATCCGGCATGAGCCCCACCACCCGCGGGATTGTTCCTTCCGATCGCTCCTGGGCACTGACGAGGGTCGTGCTGCTGACGCTTGTTGCGGGCTTCGCGTCCACGGCCTTCGGGCAGGATGGCGAGGCCTCGGGCGGGGGCGCGACGCCGCAGCCCGGCGGGAGCGGCACGCCGGCGACGACGAGTTCCACAACTTCCACGAGTTCCACGAGCGACGAGCAGGCGAGCAAGGCACTTTTCAACCGGGCGATCGCGGCCGCGCGGGAGGCGCAGTCGATCTCGTACATGATGCGGACGTATGCGGAGGGGGACTCGCTGGCGCAGACGCTGCCCAACCTCCAGAGCGAGGTGCAGATGGCCCGGGCGCCCGGGGGGGGCGTCATTCCCGGGTGGCGGGTGCGATCGACGGGATCGGGGCTTGAGCCGGGGAGCACGGAGCGGCTGGAGTTTGATGTGGCGTGGCTGGCGAGCACGGTGGAGTTCGTGGACCACTCGCAGCAGAAGGTGTTTGAGAAGACGCCGCGCGAGGCGAGGCGGGACCGGCCGTTCAACATCGCGAGCGGGGCGAAGTTCGACGATTTCTCGACGGCGCGACCTTTCCAGCGCGAGCTGGCCTCGAAGAAGCACACGCTGGAGGGGCGTCAGGACGTGTTTGGGATTGAGTGCGATGTTGTGCTGGTTGAGCTTCCGGGGGGGATGAAGGCACGCTGGGCGTTTGCGGTGTCGGACGGGCTGCCGCGGCGGGTGGAGCGGATCATCACGGGCATGATGGAGGGGCGTGCCATCACGGAGCTGCAGGAGGTTCGGATCGAGGGGGCTGGGGCACGGCTGACGCCGGACCTGGTGCGGATCACGGTTCCGGAGGGTTTCACGGAGGAGCGTCCTGCGGCGAAGCCAGTTCCGACGACGCCGCCACCGGTGACGGAGACGGTGGTGCCGGCGGTGCCGGAGACCAAGCCCGCGCCGCAGGATCGGCCCGAGGAGCCGGGCCCCGGGGCGCAGCCGGAGAGCGGGGGCGGGGAGGCGAGCATCGCGGCGGCGGTGCCACGTCCTGCGCCGGTGGGGCCTTCGACGCCGTCGATGGCGCCGAACTTCACGCTGCCGGCGGCGAGCGGGCCGGATGTTTCTCTCGAGTCGCTGCGGGGCGGGTATGTGGTGCTTGAGTTCTCGGGGAGCTGGTGCCTGCCGTGCCGCGACTCGCGGGTTGAGCTGGATCAGCTCTCGAAGGAGCTTGAGGGAACGGCGAAGGTGTTCACGCTGACGGTGCGAGAGCGGTCGCGCGAGGCTGCGGCGGAGGAGTACCGCAAGTCTCCGTTCCACTTCGGTCTGCTGTTTGACGCGGACAAGGTCGCGACGGAGTTCGCGATCCACCGATTCCCGGCGTTCGTTGTGGTGGGGCCCGATGGGTCGGTTGCGAAGGTTGATCAGAACTACGCCAAGGGTGCGACGGTGCCGGGGCTTGGCACGTTCATCCGCGATCGGATTGCGGGGATCGTGCGCCCGGCCGAGCCGGCGGCGCCAGCGGCGGCACCTGCGCCGACACCTGCGCCGGCGCCTGTGGTGCAGCCTGGTGCTGACCCGAACGCGCCGCCCAAGCCACGCCCGGAGCAGACTGGGGCGGACGAGTAGGTCGGCTGCGCCCTCCCCCTCCGCGTCGCCGCCGCGGGCGACACGCACGTGCCAGATTGGTGGAGACCGCCCGCTGGTTGCGGCGGTCGGACGCGCTGTCGACCTGATTGTGAAGCATGGCCGGCAAACCGCCGTTCGGCGACCGGAAGGAGGGGGGGCTTGGGGTG
>CAZBXF010000179.1:0-6558 GCA_964495635.1 uncultured Phycisphaeraceae bacterium | reverse complement strand
AATAGCCAGTTCGGCACCTTCGCCAACGGCAACCTCGTCGGCCAGGGCGGCTGGAGCCAGCTCGCCGCCGCGACGGCCAACCCACTCCAGGTCTCCAGCGGCGCGGTGCGCATCGCGGGCGGCCAGAGCATCGACGGCCAGGATGCCGTCAACGCCTTCACGGGCCCGCTCTCGGGTGGTGACTCGATCTACCTCGCGTCGCGTTTCACCGTGAACGCGGTCCAGCCGGTTGGCAACACGTCGACGTACTTCCTCGCTCTGCGTGAGGCCAGCGCCAGCGGCTTCGCCAATGTGCGGGTGGCGGTTCGCGCGGGCACCGATCCCAGCACCTATCAGATCGGCATCCGCCTTACTGGACAGGCCAGCAACCCCTTCCAGTACAGCGGCAACCTTCCGCTGGGCACCTCGATCGACCTGATCGTTGCCTACGACGCCTTCGCGGGCGGCACCAGCAACGACCAGATCTTCGGCTTCATCAACCCGGTCTCGGCGGATCGGGACTTCAACCTCTTCTTCGCGAGCCAGACCAACGCGGCGAACAACGACGTGACCGGGTTCAGCGGCGCGATCATCTCGCAGTTTGGCAGCTCGTCGGCCTCCACGGCTGATGTCACGCTGTCGAGCGTTGTGGTGGCTACCTCCTTCGAGGAGGCCTATTCGAACATTCCAAGCCCTGGCGCGCTCGCGCTCATCGGTCTTGGTGGGCTGGTTGCGACCCGTCGGCGCCGCTGATTTTTTCGGCGAGGCTGCAACCGAGTCCTGTCCCTCTCGGTAGACCTTGTGGCGGCTCCCCTGACCCGGGCGTCGCTGCAGAGGGGAACGGGGGACAGTTCCTTCTTCCGCCCGCGGCCATCCCAAACGGTGTCCGCGGGTTTTTGTTTGGTGGTGCGGTCGCTTCCGAGCCACGCTGGCGTCGTGTCGGGCGTAGCCTCCGGGCGTGACGACCCCGCCTGGATCCCACATTCCCGTCCTGCCGCAGGAAGTGCTCCGGGCGCTTGCGCCCGGGGCGGGTCAGACGTACCTCGACTGCACAGCCGGGCTGGGGGGGCATGCGCGGCTTGTGGTGCCGGCGCTGGTGCCGGGTGGGTGCGTTGTTCTGAATGATGCGGATCCGGGAAACCTGGAGCGGGCGGGGGCGGCGGTTCGGAGCGCGGGTGCTGAGGCGACGCCGGATGAGAGGTCGCGGCCGGGGGTGCGGTGCATCGCGGGCAACTTTGCGTTCGTGCCGCGGCAGCTGCCGGGGATGGGTCTTGCGGCGGACATGGTGCTGGCGGACCTTGGGTTCTCGAGCAACCAGATGGAGGACGGGCAGCGCGGGCTCTCGTTCATGCGGGAGGGGCCGCTGGACATGCGGCTGGACCCGACGCTGCGGTCGACGGCGGCCGACCTTGTGAACGGTCTTCCGGAGGCGGAGCTGGCCCGGATCATCGGTGAGTTTGGTGATGAGCGGCACGCGTCGCGGATCGCGCGAAAACTTGCTCAGGCTCGCCAGCAGGGGCCGATATCCACCACGGGCAAGCTGGCGGAGCTTGTGCGGTCGGTTGTTCCGGGCTCGCACACGGGGATCGACCCGGCGACGCGGACGTTTCAAGCCCTTCGTATCGCGGTCAATGACGAGCTTGGCAGCCTTGAGTCGCTGGCGTCTGACGTTGTCCGGGTTTCTGAGGAGATCGCGGCCGGGGGCTCGGAAGGTGGGACGGACGGGCGATGGTTGAGGCCGGGGGCAAGGGTGGCGATCATTTCGTTCCACAGCCTTGAGGACCGGATCGTGAAGGGGATGGTGGCGCGGGTTGTCGGGCTGGGCGGGTTCGATGTCGCGGGTGGCGCGGTGACGCCGGGTGAGGATGAGCAGGCGGCGAACCCGAGGTCGCGGTCGGCGAAGTTGAGGTGTGTGCAGGTTCCGCTGGGGCCGGGCGGGCAGGGTCGAGGTCGGAGGTAGAAGATGGTGGCGGGGTGGCTGATGAAGAAGTGGTGAGGTTCGGGGTCGCTTCCGACAGGGGAAGGAAGGACTCCGAAGTGGGATCTACAGTGCGGCCTGTCGCCGGGAGGCGATGGACCCGTATTCTCCGGCGGAGTGACCCGGGCCAAGGATGGCGCTGGGCGTCGGGATGGTGTGGTCTTCGAAGCCTGCCGAACGGGCGGCGGGCGCAGGGATGCAAAGCACGTGACCAGAGAACTCAAGCTCGCCCTCATCGTCGGATTCCTTCTGGTGCTGGTGGTCACGATCCTCATCAGTGACCATCTCTCGAAGGCTCGCTCTTCGAAGCTTGCCTCGGACCTTGACCCGCGTTCGGCGCTGGTTGATGCGGGCGCGCCGATCACCCCTGCTGAGCTTGCGGGCGGGCGGGCGACCGTTCCGGCTTCTTCCGAGGGATCGCGCGTCGCGGGCGCCACGACCGAGGCTCCGGCGGGTTCGCCGACGGGCCCGATCGGACCGGCCGGTGTGGCTGATCCTGCTGGGACGGTCGTGGCTGGCGCTGGCCAGGATCCTTCGACTCCTGACGCGACGCGCGTTGCTGATCGCGGCATGACGGCGCCCACGTCGGCGCCGACGCCCGAGCCGGTTGTGCTGGTTCAGGGGGATGGGTCGCAGGCCGGCGGCACTCGTCCGTCGCTGAGCAAGGCGCTCGATGACTTCCGCAACCAGCTTGAGAACGGACTTCCCGTCGGCGCGAGCACCGACGGGATGGGGAGCCAGGCCGCGACTGGGAACGCCGCGCCGCAGCCGACTCGCGATGTTCCGACCGGGCCCGCGACCGCGGGTTCCGTGACGCGCATTCCGGCGCCCGAGGCTGCGCAGGCCGATCGCTGGCACGTTGTGAAGGATGGCGAGACTGCCTTCGAGATTACGAAGAAGTACTACGGGGACGGCAACCTGTGGAAGAAGCTGCAGGAGGCCAACGGCGACCGCATCGGCAAGAACGGGGCGGTGCGGATCGGTGTTCGGATCAAGCTTCCTCCGGCAGAGATGATCACCGGTAAGCCGGATCGCTCCAAGATCATCCCGTCCGACCCGACGGCAACGCCCGCAAAGGCGGAAAAGCCGGCGAGCACGCCACGGCCGGCTGCTGCGAAGGTTCGGACCTATACCGTGCTGCCCGGCGATACGCTGATCGGAATCGCCCGCAAGACGCTCGGAAGCGGGAAGCGGGCCGACGAGATCGTCGATCTGAACAAGGGCAAGCTGCGCGATCGCAACACGGTCGTGGTGGGCATGACGCTCCAGCTCCCTGAGAAGTAGCCGCTCGGGCGGGGAGGCCTGAGGGGCGGCGTGGGTGGGCGGGTTGCCGGGACGCAAGGAGCGACTGAGGATGTTCGCGAAGCTGGCGGTGCTCGTGGTAGCGATCGGGGCCTGCGGCTGCAGCCTGCTGGCCCTGCGCCAGCAGCGGCTGCAGGTCGCGAGCGAGCTGACGCGGGCGCAGCTCCGGATTCAGGCTGCGGACGAGCGGCTCTGGGAGCTCAGGGCCGAGATCGCGATGCGGACGACGCCGCAGTCGATCCGGTTCCTGGCGTCGGAGCTTGGGCCGATGAAGCCGGTGATCAGTGTGCCGACCGGGCTGCCCGCGGACTGGGTGGTCGCGGACGGACGCGAGGTGCTGCCGACAGTTCCCCGGCTCAATGAACCGGCTGGGGCTCCGGCGCCGCGGCGCGTCGCTCGGACCAGCACGCCTGGTTCCGGTTCGGCTTCCGCTCCGGGACCAAGCCGTGCAGGCGCGGCGACGCGGGGCGCGTCCGGAGCGACGACGCGTCCGGTGGCGGCGAAGAAGCCAGCGGCACCGGCCAAGCGCGTGGAGGCGCCAGCCCAGCGGCGTGAGGTTCAGCCCGCGCGATCGCGCACGAAGCCTCCTGCCAAAACGCAGCCCGGCCGCGTGGCAAAGACCGATGAATCACGGCGCTAGCAGGAGCACGCCGCCATGACCACATTCCCTCGCCTTGCCCCTCCCGGGACGGCTTCACGATCACCGTCGGTACGCGGCGTTGCGGCGTCGGCGGGTGAGGTCGGAGTTCGCCGTTTCGCGGTGGTGACGGGGGTCTTTGGGGTGTGCGTCGCGGGCGCGATGGGGTTGCTGCTGGGGCGTGTGGCGCAGCTGCAGCTCTCTCCCGAGGCACCGCTGCTCGAGCACATCGAGCCTCGGACGTCTAAGCGTCCTGAGCCGCCGGTCCGGGGCGACATCCTGGATCGGCGCGGGCGGGTGCTTGCGACGACCACGCTGGGGGAGAGGGTCATCTTCGATCCTGTGGCGTTCCTTGAGCGCACGAAGCCCGAGGAAGTCGACACGGAGATCGTGCGGCTGGCGGGTGCCATGGGCCTTCCTGCGGACGAGGTGGGGTCGTGGATCATCTGGGGGATCGAGCGGAACAAGGCGCGGGCTGCTGCGCTTCCGGAGCCGCCGCCACCACGGGATCGCGCGAAGCACCTGAGGGCTGCGCAGGAGAAGGAGAGGGCGCAGCAGAAGGCGAAGGCCGGCACGACGGGTGCGAGCGAGGGGGCTGGTGCAGCCGCGGCGGAAGAAGAGGCGCCGGCCGCGCCTGTGGTGCGCAAGCCGGTGCGATACATCCCCATCGGGGGGCTGCTGACGGAGGAGCAGGGGCGTGCGGTTGCGACGCTGAAGATTCCGGGTGTCATTCTGGAGAAGCGGCAGCGGCGGGAGTTTGTTGGCGGTGACCTGGTGGCGTCCATCGTCGGGAGGGTTGGGACCGAGGACAACGGGCTCATGGGGGCGGAGAAGCTCCTCGACAATGAGCTGCAGGGAGCTCCGGGCGGGATCCGCTTTGTGCGGGACGCCAAGGGGCAGCCGCTCTGGATCGATCCGGGGCAGGTTCGGGCGCCGGTTCCCGGGAAGGACATTCGCCTCTCGATCGATCTTGAGCTCCAGCGGATTGCGTGCGAGGAGCTTGCGCGTGGCGTTGAGGAGACGGACGCGGCGGGAGGGCGGATCCTGCTGATCGATCCTGGGACGGGCGAAGTGCTTGCGATGCATGACATCATGCGCGACATCCCTGACCTCGCGGAGTATCCGTGGGTTCCGGTGACGCCGCCGCGCAAGCGGGGTGAGCCTGTACCGCCCGCGCCTCCGGAGCCGGACCTTGAGCGAGTGCAGCTCCGGTTCCGGACGATCAAGCCGGATCCGGGGCGGGCGATCCACCCGGCCTTTGGTCGGAACCGCGTGCTCGAGGACGTGTATGAGCCGGGGTCGACGTTCAAGCCTTTCGTGTGGGCGACGGTCACGGACCTGGGCCTTGCGAAGCCCGAGGAGATCGTGGACACCGAAGGTGGACACTGGCGCACGTATTACGGGCGCAAGCTCGAGGACGTGACGAAGCGGCGGCAGATGACCTGGGCTGAGGTTCTGATCAACAGTTCCAACATCGGCATGGTCAAGGTTGCCGAGCGGCTGACGTATGCGCAGCTGCACGAGGCGGCGGTGCGGTTTGGCTTTGGCCGCAGGACGGGCGTCGGGGTGCCGGGGCGGACGATCCGGGCTGAGGCCGAGGGCATCGTGACGCCGATGTCGCGGTGGTCGAAGTACTCGCAGACGTCGGTGGCGTACGGGCATGAGATCGCGGTGACGCCTGTGCAGATGGCGCGGGCGTTCTCGGCGTTCGCGCGGACGGGTGAGCGGGCGGGCACGCTGCCGCGGCTGCGTCTGACGGCGGCGGAGCAGGAGGAGGGGCCGGGCGTTGAGTACCGGGTGCTTCCGCCGCAGATTGCGCAGTTGACGCGGGCTGTGCTCACGGGCGTGACTGACAACGTTGAAGCGAAGATGGAGAAGCCGGAGGGTGGCTGGCGGTATCAGATCTTCGGCAAGTCGGGGACGGCGATGATTCCGCTGGGTGCTCCGCCGCCGGGCTTCCGCAAGCCTCGCAAGGCGCCGGAGTTCTTTGATAATCAGTTCAACAGCAGCTTCATCGCTGGCGGGCCTGTGGAGGCGCCGAGGCTGGTGGTGGTGGTGGTGATCGATGATCCGGGGCCGCGGCCGGGCGCGCGGAGCCAGCGGTACGGCTCGGCGACGGCTGGTCCGGTGGTTCGGCGGGTGCTGGAGCGGGCGCTGACGTACCTTGGGACGCCGCCGTCGGTGCCGCCTGAGGTGCCTGTTGCTGAGGCTCCGAAGGTCCAATAACGGTCATCAAGACCCAAGACTTCCTGGGGTGAGGAAGGTCCGCATGTGTGAATCCGCACGATTCACGCGGCTGGGTGGCTTTGCCCCTTGGCGCAGCTTGATTTAGGCCATATTCTCTAATTGCTGGTTTGTGCCAGCGAGAGACACCCAATTCCCGCTTTAACGGCGGGCCTCGATGGAGAGATAGAGATGAAGATCGTTCTCAGCGCGATGTGTGTGGCTGCCCTTGCGGGTTCGGCCATGGCCCAGTCCGGCAGCGGCATTCAGGCTCAGGCCGCGACGGCCGGCGCGCCGCTGGTTGCCGTGCAGGCGAATCCGACGCAGTTCGGCAACTCGAGCGGCACGCAGAACAGCAACGGCGGCAGCGAGCTCAACGCCGCGTGGGGCACGATCTCCGGCGGTCGCCTCAAGCTGTTCACGACGGGCAACCTTGAGG
>CAZBXF010000178.1:0-6652 GCA_964495635.1 uncultured Phycisphaeraceae bacterium | reverse complement strand
CGCTGAACCAGAAACAGAGGCTCCGGATCTACGCGGCACCGATCGAGCCGGTCGTGGAAGTGAAGATCAGCGAGTAGCCAGACTGTCCGACCGCACGACCCCGGAGCCCAGCCATGACCGCCGCCATCATCATCGGACTCACGCTCCTCCTCGCCGCGGGCCTCGCGCTCCTCCTCCTTGGCCTCCGCGGCCGGCGCATCAACGACCACCCCATCTGCCGTGGCTGCGGCTTCGATCTCGTGGGTGTGCTGCCGGCGGGTTCAACGTGCCCCGAGTGCGGGGCGGGGATCAAGTCTGGTCAGTGGGTGCGCACTGGGGCGCGGCAGAAGCGTGCGGGGATGGCGGAGTTCGGTGGCGTGCTCGCGGCGATCACGATTGTGCCCTTGGGGCTGATGCTCTCGGAGGGAGGGCTCACCCTGAACCTACTGGCGGACAAGCCGACGGCCGTGCTGCTCGAGGAGTCCGATCACGCCGCGCTCGGCGCGGTTGAGCCCGTCCTGGAGGAGCTTCAGACCCGCTGGACGGCCGGGACCCTGACGAAGGACCAGAAACTGCGGATCATCGCCAGCGTGCTTGAACACCAGCGCGACCTTTCTAGGCCTTGGAGTGAGTTGCGAGGCGACCTGTTCGAGCGTGGACGCTCTGACGGTCTCGTGACCGAGGACCAGTTCACCGCCTTCCAGTCGCACTCAGCAGCGCCCGAGCTTCGGACCAGAGGTAAGGCAGAAGCCGGCCAGTGGATCTCGTTCGGCTTCGTGACGGCCGAGCATCGCCAGTCGAGTGCGGGGAGCGCGATGTTGAGTGTGCACGTTCTCAGTGCGAGCCTCGGCGGCCGGACGCTCCGCCGGAACACCGATTCGTCGCGGGCCAAGGGCGACGAGCCTGGCGATGGTGCGGCGGGCTTGGTGGAGGCAGAAGGAACCGCACGTCGCACTCGAGCGGGTTTACCAGCCACCGGTATTCCGCGGCCGGCCTCGGAGATGCTGCTCATTCCCGCCGACATGCCCCCGGGCGAGCATGAGCTCCAACTCGAGGTCGCCTTGCGTGCATCGAGTCGAAACGAGCTGCTCGACGATACGGAACTGCTCAAGGCCAACCAGCAGCGCCGGACCCTCAGCACCCGGATCACAATTCTGCCGCCGAGGGCACCGATCGCCGTCGTGCCCATGGATGCACAGACGAGATCGAGCCTCGAAGCGTACGTGCGTGAGTATCAGTGGGAGTCGCGCCTGGTGGGCGACGCTTCATCAGAGGCACCCCGGTGGTCGGTCTCCGCGACGATGAGGCGGCCCGCTCCCGCTGAACTGGTCGCCCAGGAAACGCCGGCGATCTTCGTCGATGTGTATGTCGTCGACGCCAGCGGGAACAAGCAGCCGTTCGCCGAGCTCGACAGCGTGATCCAGCCCGACCAGGAGGCCGGCCGACTGCTGCTCCGGGCCGCGACTGGCAGCGTCCAGCTCTGGACCAGCCCGCTGCCCGACCCATTCACACTCAGCTTCGAGTTCCGACAGGAGCGAAGTTCCTCGCCGCGAACGCTCACATCCCGCTATGGCGGCGAGCGCATCGTCATCGAGAACATCCCGGTCCGTCGCACGGGCGCGGCGGACCAAGACGATGGCGTGACAGGACCGTGAGATACCAGACTTGATGTAGACTGATCAGTCGGCCTGCGCAGAACGAGCCTGAGGGAGCCGAGCATGACCGCCGCCGTGATCGTGCCCCCTGCTCCTTGCTCCCGCGCGTCAGTATTGGTGCCGAACCGTGAGTCGCTGCGCCGAGAGCCTCTCGACAATCTTGAGTGCCTCCGGGCATCGATCGATCCACCTCCGGTCCCTCGCCCAGCAACACAAGCCCGGTGCAACTGCTGGTATCACTCGCCGCCGCGGGTGCTGGATTTCGACCAGTAACGTGCATCTCTGCGGTCGTGCGGCCCGTACTGAAGCGGCCCGACGCAGGCGTGCCCATTCTGTCACGCTCCTGGAACAGTCGAAGACATGTTCACGACCACCACATTCTCGTACCGTCATCACAGCCCACGCACGATCGGTCGCCACGCCCTTAGGGCGAGACTTGCCGCCTCTGCCGTGATCGGGTTAGCGCTGCTCGCACCGCCGGTGCTCGCCCAGTCCGTCCAGTGGTCGGTCGTGGGTTCCGAGCCCGCCCCCGCCGCGCGATCGTCGGCCGGGTTGGTCTACGACTCGGCCCAGGGCGTCTCGATCCTCTTCGGCGGCACGATCGGCTTCACGCTCCAGAACGACACGTGGAAGTGGGACGGTTCCACATGGACCCAGGACGTTTTCGGCGGCCCCTCGGCCCGCAGCTATCCCGGAATGGCCTTCGACTCCGAGCGCGGCGTAACCGTGCTCTTCGGCGGCTTCACTGGCGAGCTCAACGGTGAGACCTGGGAGCTCGGAGAGTCCGGCTGGACGTTCATCGATGCGCCGGGGCCCTCGCCCCGCGCGTTGCACGCGATGGCCTTTGACTCCGCTCGCAACGTCACGGTCCTCTTCGGCGGAGGGCCAGACTTCGTCGCCAATGGCGAGACCTGGGAGTGGGACGGTGAGTCCTGGACGCAGCGCGTGGTCGCTGGTCCGCCCGCCCGCGCCTACCACGCGATGGCGTACGACTCGGCCCGCGGCGTGACGGTCCTCTTCGGCGGGGTAGATGAGAATGGCGCGGACCTGCGCGACACCTGGGAGTGGAACGGCACGGCCTGGACGCGCCGCTCGCTCGCCGGCCCTTCGGCCCGCGCGCTGCATGCGATGGCGTACGACTCGGCCCGCGGCGTGACGGTCCTCTTCGGCGGCTCGACCAACCAGGGCGTCTCGAACGGCGAGACCTGGGAATGGAACGGCACCACCTGGTCGCGTCTCGCTGGCACAGGTCCATCAGGCAGGTTCCTGCACGCCATGGCCTTCGATTCACGGCGAGGTGAGACGATCCTCTTCGGCGGCAGCTCGCCCGCGCCACTCGGTGATCTGTGGCGGCTCGGCGTGCCCTGCGTAGCACCGACCGTGACGTCGCAGCCGCTCGCGCAGGCCGCGTGCCCCGGTGCTCCCGTCACGCTCAGCGTGGCAGCGGCGGGCTCGGGACCCTTCACCTTCCAGTGGCGGCGTGGCGAGCCGCGCACCGAGATCTTCGGCGCAACCGATCAGACGCTCGTTATCAGCGCCGTCGACGCGATCGACGCGGACTCCTACGACTGCATCATCACCAACGCCTGCGGCAGCGTCACGAGCGCCGTCGCAACGCTGACGGTGCTCGGACCCGACGACCCCGCCTGCTCTCCCTGCAACTACGACTTCAACCAGGACGAAAACGTCGACCTGCTCGATGCCCAGCAGTTGGCACAGGTCTTCGTCGGGCTGATCGCGCCCGAGTCCAACTGGCTCGACGGCGATCTCAACGGCGACGAGAACGCGGACCTGACAGACGCGCAGCTCCTCGCGGCGTTCGTTGTCAACGGCACCTGCGCCGTCTGAGACTCGGGCGTGGCGGCTGTGCCAGAAGTGTTCCGGCTTGCTGGGGCCGCGAGGCACGAGCTGGTGCGCCGCTCCGCTCAGCGGGGACTGGCGGCTTCGACCTTGAGTTGGCTTGGCATTCTGGGCAACCTGCGCCAACTGGGCGATCTTGCCATGGCGATGTGATGGCCCATCAAGTTGCTCATGAGAGGGGTGGGGGAGCGACGTGAGCCAAAATGCTCAAAGCGCCGCGTTCGCGGTTCCTGCAAGGAACCCGGGTCAACGCTGCGCGTAGAGCGTGGGGCGGCTGCCTCACCCCTGCCGTCCGTGCCGGATCTCAGCGGAGTTTGAGCGTTTTCCTTCCCCTGCGAAGCCTCGAAATTCGTTGACATCGAACCGAACTACCGGTAGGTTCTACCCAGAGCTTTCAGTGGATCTTCGTCGGTCGCTTCAAGGGCAGGCGTAGGGGTGGGCGAGGGGGTTGGCCTTCGCGGCGACCGGTGTCTGCGATGCTGGATCAGCGTTGGAGCCCGGCCGGGGTTGCTCGGCGGGTCTCGTATGGTGGTGTTTGTTCCATGTTCCCTTGTTGAGAAGTGTTGAAGCAGAGGTTGTGTAGTCGGAAGGCCCGTTCGGAGACGAACGAGCCCAACAGGAGCCCTGACCTATGTCCGTAAGTTCGATGAAACACCGTTCTTCGGTTCGTTCGCTCGGCGTCCTCGCCGCGATGGCCCTGATGGGTGTCTGCGGCACTGCGTTGGCGCAGCCGACCCTGGTCCTGACGGGCGGAATCTCCGACGACATGTCCTCCGATGGTCGCAAGGTCGTCGGTTACTTCTTTGACTTCTCGATTCCGGCCTACGTGCCGTACGTCTGGGAGCGTGGCGTCGGCTTCACTCAGGTCCCCGGCACCGACTTTGCCGACGGCCAGTGGCACGGCTCCAGCGACTTCAGCGCGCTCGCCACCGCCAAGAAGAACGTCGCGAACTGGGGCGATCTGAACTGCTTCAACGGGTATTGCACCGAGTTCAGCGGCCCCGGCTGCCCTCCCGGCACGCTCCAGCCGCCTCAGAATCCCTGCCCGATCCCCTCACTCGCACACCACTGGACCGCCTCGACCGGCTGGGTGAACCCCGGCTCGGTGCCGCGGCTTCTGGATCCGGGCACGGGCCGCTTCTTCGGCGGCACGCGCTGCGACTTCTCGATCAATGACGTCAACGACCTCTCGGGCGATGGCACGGTGATGGTCGGTGGCGCCTGGTCAGCCCCGCTCTTTGGCTTTGGTGGTGGCATTGGATCGGGCCAGTGCGGCGACTTCGTCGCGTGGAAGTATGACACCACGACGGGCGTCGTCTCAGCCCTCCCCGTGCAGCCCGGCACAACGACCTCGCGCGCGGACTCCGTGAGCAACGACGGCAGCGTGATCGTCGGCTATGACGTCGGCCTCATCAACGATCCCAATGGCCCTTACGACGGCCGTCGCATCTGCGTCTGGAACAACAACGTCCAGTCGTTCATCGATGATCTCTCGGGCACCTTCGACTCGTACAAGGTCAACGGCCCCGGCAACGTGATCGTCGGCGGCCCCGGCCCGGTCTTCTGCAACGCCAACTTCGGCCTTGAGGAGACGCGCCTCGTGAAGTGGACGCGCCAGCCCGACAACACCTGGACGCCCGCGGACCTGGGCCGTCCCATCGACTTCAACGATGGTGTTCAGACCACGCAGTTCACCGCGATCCGCGTCACGGGCATCAGCGACGATGGCAACGTCATCGTCGGCAGCGCCCAGTACGGCTTCGGCTTCTTCGGAGGCTTCTCGCGTCCCTTCATCTGGAGCCCCTCGATCAACGGCGGCGTCCCGATCGACTTCGAGGCCTATCTCGCGCAGGCATTCCCCGGCACCCCCGTCCTCCCCGAGGGATACCAGGTTCTGCGGATCAACGACATCAGCGCCGATGGCAACGCCATCCTGATGGTCGTTCGCGACGCCCGCAACACCTGCCCCGGCCCCAACGCCAGCCACATCGCCGACAACGGCGCCGTGCTCTACCTGAACGGGGCTGGCATCGCCTGCGACGCGCCGCAGATCGCCATCGGCCCGCGCGACGACAACTCGATCCAGTACACCCCCTTCGGCGTCTCGCTGAACGTCTTCGCGTCGGGCACCTTCCCCATGACCTACGAGTGGCAGCGCGAGGATCCGGCCAATCCCGGACAGTGGCTGCCTCTGACCGAGGCCTGCGCGGGCTTTGAGTTCGGCGCTGAGTGGGGCTTTGAGGGCATCAACAAGAACCAGCTCCGCATCGGCCAGGCCACCTGCGGCAACAACCGCGACGGGCGCTACCGCGTCATCGTCTCCAACTCGTGCGGCTCTGTCACGAGCGAGCCCGCGACCGTCACGTTCCAGCAGGGCACGACGATCCTGCAGCAGCCGGAGAACGCCATCCGCTGCGACGGCGACTTTGCCTTCTTCCAGGGCATCGCCGTCAGCAACTCCGCTGGCGACACCGTCCAGTGGGAGATTGCAACGCCCGACGCGCCCGAGCTCTTCGCACCCCTCTCCGACGGCGTCACCGTGCTCTCCGACGGGCGCGAGATCAGCGTCTTCGGCTCCACCGGCCAGTTCATGGGCATCACGCCCGGGCCACTCTCGGGAGAGCACGTCTACCGCATCCGGGCACAGTTCTTCAGCCCCTGCGGCGACGCGACCAGCGATGTCGCGACGCTGACGGTCCTTGATCCCGCTGGCCCCGAGTGCCGCGGCTGCGACTACGACTTCAACCAGGACGAGAACGTCGACCTGCTCGACGCCCAGCAGATGGCGCAGGTCTTCGTCGGACTCCTGACGCCCGAGGCCAACTGGCTCGATGGCGATCTCAACCGCGACGAGAACGCCGACCTGACCGATGCGCAGATTCTCGCCTCGTATGTCGTGTCGGGCTTCTGCGGGCTGTGATCAGAGGTGATGACAGGAAGGGACGGGGTACTGGGGCTGATGCCTGAGTGCGACGTCCTGATCCATACGGTGCAGTGAACTCAAGGCCCTCCGCGAACTCGCGGGGGGCCTCTTTGCTGCGCTGCCGTTGAGGACCGCCGCGAAGCGCCGGCACTCGGATGGTCGTGGCCAGTGTCGTGAGGCCTGGACCGTGATGAGTGTGTGCCGCCATTGCCGCCGCAATGTGGGCAATTGGAGG
>CAZBXF010000177.1:0-6699 GCA_964495635.1 uncultured Phycisphaeraceae bacterium | reverse complement strand
GCTGGAGGACGAGGTAGGCGCTGGAGAGGGTCCAGTTGCCGGCGCCGAAGCGGGTGTTGAAGTCGGCGACGGCGGCGGCGATGTCGAAGCGGGTGCCGCCGTAGGACTGGAAGGCGCCGCCGTTGAAGCCCTGGACGTTGAAGAAGTTGGTGCCCGTGCCGCCGAAGCGGATGCCGGCGGGCTGGACGGTCGCGGCGGCGATGGCCTCGACGACCGCGGCGTTCTCGCACTGGACGTCGAGGGGGCCGTTGCCGATGGCGCCGCCCGCGCGCCAGGCGGCGGGGTCGGGATCGGTGTTGTTCAGGACGAAGTCGACGCGGTTGTCGTCGTCAGCGTCGGCGCCGTTGACGTCGAGGGCGATGCCGACGATGGACTCGCAGCCATCGAGGATGCCGTTGGTGTTGCAGTCGATGGAGGGGTCGGCGGTGATCTGGCAGACGTCGGGGGTGCCGTTGTTGTCGCAGTCGCCGAAGAACCCGCCGCTGATGTCGCACTCATCGAGGCGGCCGTTGACGTTGCAGTCGAGGGCGGGGTTGGCGGCGATCTCGGCGGCGTCGGGGATGCCGTTGGCGTTGCAGTCCGCGGCGGTGGGGCAGGGAGCGGAGACGGTGCTGTTGCGGGGCGTGTTGGCGGTGATGGTCACGACCTGGAAGTCGAGGGAGTTGTTGTTGGTGTCGGTGCAGCCGTTGCTGCGGCGGACGAGGCCGGTGGTGTTGCCCGTGCCGCCGGCGGGAGCGGTCTCGGAGCAGGAGACGTTGGCGCTCCAGGCGACGAGGTCAACCACCGTGGAGGCGGTGCAGTTGGTCGTGATGTTGACCTGATCGGTGACGAGGGCGAACTTGCCGCCGGTCGAGCTGGCGGTGATGGAGCCGGTCACGGAGGGGGTGAGGCCGTCGTTGGTGAGGTCCCAGCCGAGGGTGGGGGCGGTGCCGTTGACGCCGGGGTTGCCGAGGCGGATGAGGAAGAAGCCGTTGGCGGGGACGATCGTGCCGGCGGGGATGTTGAAGCGGTTGGTGAAGGAGCCGGCGGCGGAGGCGTACTGGACCGACCAGCCGCTGATGTCGACGGGGGAGAGGGAGTTGTTCTTGAGCTCGACGTAGTCGGCGTGGACCGCAGCGCCGGCGTTGCCGCCGCCGCCGTAGATCTGGGAGAAGACGACCTGAGCGGAGGCCGTGCTGGCGACGCTCGCGAGCCCGCAACAGGCGACCATGATCGACGCAAGGTTGTTCAGACGCATCTCTTTTGCTCCTTCTCGAAGGCCGACGACCACTTCAACGGCCCTGGCCCTGGCCGGTCCACTCGGACCGGAACCGAGGCTCAGCGGGGCCACCGCGGGCACACTCACCGGGGACTTGAAGGTAGGCCAAGGTCTAGATTTTTCAAGTGCTTACGCGCGAAGACGGGGCTCAGAGGGGGACAAAATTGCGCGGCGATCTGCTCCAAAGCCCGGAAAGGCCGGGCGTTAGCGATGTGCAATCAAAGCACGAACAGATTGTAAAGAGGGCGCAAATTGTGCCTAGCTCTACAGGCACGTCCCTGTCACGACGGCCTGAGCGACCTGCTGGGCGTCGGTGAGGTCGAAGTTCTCGTCGCCGTTGAAGTCACCGTCGAGCCAGGAGGGGTCGGCGGTGCGGAGGCCGACGACGACCTGAGCCATGTTCTGGGCGTCGACGAGGTCGAAGTTCTCGTCCTGGTTGAAGTCGTAGCTGCAGGTGCGCTGGCCTGGGCTGACGAGGGAGGCGTTGGCATCGACGCTGATGGTCTGGGTGCCGATGGTGAGGTTGACGAGGAGGGAGCCGCCGCAGAGGGGTTCGGCGAAGGGAGCGGGGTCGAGCGTGGTGGGACCGGGCTGGGACTGATCGAGGTCGATGTTGACGCCGCTGGTGCTGGTGGCGGTGTTGCCGTTCAGCGTGAGGGAGCCGGTGAGGACGATGATGGCTGGCGTCGGGGGGATGTCGACGGGTGCGTTCTGGAAGGTTGCCTGGACGTTGACGACGACGTCGACGGGGATGGTGAAGTCGTAGGTGTTGGGGCCGGTGGGGGTGAGGGTTCCGGAGGCGGCGGGGGAGAACTGGCTGGCGATGAGCTGGGTGACGACGATGCTGCCGAGCGGGACGGAGATGGGGAAGCCGCCGAGGACGGTGCAGGTTGGCTGGCGAGTGCGGAAGGTGCTGTAGGTGATGGAGACGTTGGCGCCGACGCTGACGGTCTCTTCATCGAGGAGGTTGAGGGCGAGGTCCTCGACCTGGATTGTGCCGCCGCGGAGGCGGAAGAGCCAGTTGCCCGAGGGGCGCAGCGGCGTGGTGCCGCTGTTGCCGGAGGCGCTGATGCCGCCTGCGGAGATGTTGATGGGGACGTTGGTGCCGGGATCGGCGCCGAAGATGCCGGGGATGGTGCGAGTTCCGGTGGGGTTGCTGGCCGAGTCCCAGTTGCCGATGAGGTAGGAGAAGGGGCGGTTGTCGGCGGGGTTGATGCCGGTCTGGAAGGGGGCGTTGAAGGAGACGGCCCAGGAGGCGGAGGAGGCCGCGGGGCTGATGGCGAACTCGAAGGCACCGGACTGCGCGGCGGCGACGGACGAGAGTCCGGCGGATGCGGCGAGGACGGAACCGAGCGAGGCGAGGAAGCGACGGAACGACATGGACATCTCTGCGGCTCCTGTGGCCGGATCGGGCCGAGAGAAGCCTACCGCGCCGATGGCGGGTGGCAAGGGAATCCGTCGGGAGATCGGGTGAGTCTTGCGAGGGCGAGGCGTTGGGAGGTCGGAGTCAGTAGCCGCGCGGGCCGCTGCGGGAGCCGCCGCCGCCGCCACCGCCACCACCGCCGAAGCCGCCACCGAAGCCACCACCGCTACCGCCACTGCGGAACGAGCCGCCCCGGCCCCCACTGCCGCCACCGAAGCCGCCGCCGCCGCCACCACCGAAGCCGCCGGAGTCGCGTGGTTCTCGGGGCTTGGCGATGTTGACGACGAGGGCGCGGCCGCCCATGTCGGAGCCGTTGAGCCGCTCGATGGCGGCGTCGGCGTGGGTCTGCTCGGACATCTCGACGAAGCCGAAGCCGCGGCTGCGGCCCGTCTCGCGGTCGAAGACGACCTGGACGCGGTCGACCTTTCCGAAGGGGGTGAAGAGTGACTCAAGCTCCTTGTCGGTCGTGGTGTAGGGCAGATTACCAACGTACAGACTGGGCATCGGCGGGACCTCGCTACTGGGGAAAATTGTTGGGTGACAACCCTGACGGATTGTAGGCTGGCTGGTCTGGGGCTTGGCGACGGGGCCGGGGCGTGGCGCGGCGGGCGATGGGGGGTCGCGCGTTAGAACTCGGTCCAGAGCATGACGGCCACGATCGAGATGCTGAGGAGCGTGGGGAGTGCGGCGAGCAGGGCGCCCAGGCCCGGACGGCCCGCGATCAGGCACCAGATCGAGACGGTCACGCAGATGAGGCAGACGAGGGCCGAGGCGAGCATGATGAGCTTGAGCGTGCGGATCTGGTGCGGCGTGCTGTTGGCGCCGCCGGCCATGCACATGACGAGGATGAGGAGCGTGGCGAGGATCCCGACGACGTTGGCAAGCGCGGCGAGGATGGTGAGCAGCGTCGGCATGGGAGGCCCGGGAAAAAAGAAACGGGACACGCGGAGGCGTGTCCCGCTTGGTGATGGTGAGTGCGGAAGAGGGAGCGGAGGGCTCAGCGGCGCTCTGCGGGACGCTTGCCGATGAGGGTGTAGAGGCGGTTCTCGTTGAGGACGGGGACGCTGGTGCTCTGGGCCTGACGGTTGAGGCTGTCGTAGCGCTCGACCTCGCGCTCGCGGCGGAAGTACTCCTGGACGACCTCGAAGGGGGCGTCGCTTGCGGGGCGCGGCGGGATGAGGGGGCGCTGGCCGAGGACGAGGAAGTCGACGTCGCCGGTCATGTCCTCGGTGAGCTCGCCGCCCCAGGCGCGGATCATGGCTTCGATGTTCTGGCGTTCGATGGTGGTGGCGAGGCCGTCGCGGTCGGCGTCGAAGTTGCCGAAGATGACGAACTTGTACTTCTTGGAGGGGTCGAAGACGGCGTTGGCGACGACATCGCCCTTGACGACGGGGTTGCCGCGGACCTCGGAGGTGATGCGGGCGGTGGAGGTCGTCTCACCGACGTTGATGATCTCGAGGGTGGCCTTGCCGGGGGGGTAGTCGCCGTTGTCGTTGGGGCGGATGGAGGCGGCGGAGGGGTAGACGGTGAAGGTCATTCCGAGGACGACGTTCTCGCGGCGTCCGATGGAGAGGAAGGCGGTGCCGTCGCCGCTGTTTGTTCCGACGATCTCGGCGTCGACGAGGGCGGACTCATCGCCGGTGCGGAGGACGGCCTGGTTGCGCTGGCCGCGGAGGACGGCGAGCTGGTTGTCGACGATGAGCTTCTGGGCGGTGAGCTCGTCGAGCTGCTTCTTGAGGCGGGCCTCGGCTTCGGCGGCGGCCTGACGGGCCTCGTCGAGGCGCTGGTCGAGTTCCTTCTTGTAGCCGTCGGTGCCGGTGCGGTAGGTGTCGACCTCGCCCTTGACCTGTCCGAGCTGGGAGTTGATGGTCGCGAGGGTCTCCTGGTGGCGACGCTCGACGGCGCTGACGCGTTCGACCTCGTTGCGGAGGTCGGCGAGGGCCTGCTGGCGTGCGGCGTCGGCCTGCTGGAGCTGGTTGCGGAGGTTGCCGAGCTCGGAATCGCGGGAGGCGATGACGGCGAGCATGGGCTGAGAATCGGCGCCGGGGATGGCCTTGAGCTTCTCATCGAGCGTGGCGAGGGTTTCGCGGCGGTTGCCGGTGGCGCGCTGCATCACGGCCTGCTGCCCCTCGACGAGGTAGCCGACGAGGCTCTGGCGGTTCTTCTTTGCTTCCTCGACGAGGTTGCGGACGTCGTCGCGGTTGCGCTCGTCGGGGCGAACGACGTCGTTCTGCTCCTGCTGAGCGGTCACGAGGCGCCGGTTGGCGTCGTTGAACTTGCTGAAGAAGATGGCGAAGGACACGAGGGATCCGAGCGAAGTGATCGCCAGAACCGTGATCAATCCCCAGCCCCAACCAGGCATGCTGCCCTTGGCCGCCA
The DNA here is from genome assembly GCA_964495635.1 of uncultured Phycisphaeraceae bacterium. Classification (GTDB taxonomy): domain Bacteria; phylum Planctomycetota; class Phycisphaerae; order Phycisphaerales; family UBA1924; genus JBBASU01. Next base: position 1,639 of record CAZBXF010000177.1, on the reverse strand, counting down.
TAGTCAACTCCACGCACTGTGGCGGGTTCAGCGCACCCGGAAGGGCTGGCACACGCCAGACCGCCCGAGCACGCACGCCGCCGTTGCCAGAACCTGCCGGCCATGCACCCGCGACGCCCGGACACGTTGGACAAGGTCCAAGGGCCCGACTCACGGACACGGCCGTCCTCACGACGCGGACCCTCGCCACCCGAGGGGTCGCAGCTTCGCGAGGTGAGAGTGTCACACACGCCCGGGCCCGCGTCAAGTCAGGGCGGTTGCGAAGCTCAACCAAACAAACGCCTGAAGCAGACTTGGGGGCGTCAGGGCGTCTGTGGCTGGATTGCTTCCAGCATCTGATGTACGTCGCGGGCGCGGAGGGGTTCTGGCTCGTCGAGTGTGGTGGGTGGAAGACCGGGGAGGCGAGGGGCGATGGTGGAGGTGGGAAGCTCGGGGAGGAGCCATTCTCCGCCGCGGAGGCGCAGGCGCCAGGCGAAGGCGGGGATGGGGGCGGCGTCGGGCTGCGGATCTGTGGCGAGCGTCTGGTGCGATGGCGCGGGGGGAGATGCGGCGGGGCGAAGGAGGACTCCGGCGGCGAGCGTGAGGGCGAGGAAAGCTCCGAGGGCGATGGCGGCGACGCGCTGGCGACGGCGGACTCGCGAGTGGCGAACGTGCGCGAGGTAGCGGCTGCCGGGCGGGGGGACGGGGAGCGTGTGGCCCAGTGCGTCGAGGCGCGCGGTGAGATCGAGCGCGGCGTCTTCGCGGGGGGACGGAGCCAGGTGCTGGTGGCGCTGGTCAGGCATGTTGGGCTCCGGCGTGGGCGAGGAGGGAGGGTCCGCGTGGGGCGGGCGCGGCGGCGAGCGCGTCATCGTTCGAGGGGTGTGGCAGGAGGGCCCTGAGGCGGGCGAGGGCGGCGGTGTATCGGGAGGCGGCGGCGCTGCGCGAGAGGCCGGTGGCGGGGGCGAGCTGGTCGAAGGTGAGGCCGCAGACGTGGCGGAGGACGAGGACCTCGCGGTCGCGGCGCGGCAGGCGGTCGATGGCGCGCTGGACGTCGGTTGAGAGGAGGGCTTCGGGCGGGGCGGAGCGGACGGCGCGTTCGGCGTGGGTGAGTGCGCGCCGGCGGGCGCGGGAGAGGGAGCGGAGCTGGTTGAGGGCCTCGCGCCGGACGAGGCTTGTGAGCCAGGCGGCGATGTCGGAGACGGCGCGGAGGGTGCGGGCGTCCTGTCGCAGGGCGCGGCAGAGGGCCTCCTGGACGACGTCGTCGGCGAGGCTGTGGTCACGGACGATGGAGCGTGCGTAGGCGAGGAGTTGGGGCGCGTGGGCGTGCCAGAGCGCGCGGGCGGCGGCGTCGCTGCCGCGCGAGGCTGAGAGGAGGAGGTTGGCGGCGGTGGTCGGCATTGGGGGGAAGAGAGGTGTCGAGGGAAGAGAGGTGTCGAGGTGTCGAGTCGGAAGAAGGCGTGCGCGGTCGGCGCTTTGTCTTCTGCTCCGCGCCCTTGGCACCTCGACACCTTGACACCTTCTTCAGTGGCCTACTTCGCGTCGTCGCGGACCTTGGCGCTGCTGAGGGCTTCGATGGTTTCCTTGATGTTCTCGCGGTGCTTGGTTGCCGAGGCTCGTGCCTTGGTGAGGCTGGGGGCGAGGATTGCGGCGACGGGGCCGT
>CAZBXF010000176.1:0-6752 GCA_964495635.1 uncultured Phycisphaeraceae bacterium | reverse complement strand
AACTGGTCGCCCGCCGCGCCGTCGGGGGCGTTGATCTGAGCCTGCTGCGACCAGGTGTCTCCGGAGCGGACGAAGACATAGGCCGAACCTTGGTTGGCATTCCCGCCCACGTCGTCCAGGTTCGCTCCCACGAGGGCGGTCGTGCCGGAGAGGGCGACCGAGAAGCCGAAGTTGTCGCTCGGGGCGCCGCCGGAGGCGTTGAGACGGGCTTGCTGGGCCCAGGACGAACCGGAGCGCGTGAAGACATACGCCGAGCCTTGGTTGGCGTTGGCGGCCACGTCGTCGGATGCGGCGCCGACAAGAGCGGTGTTGCCGGAGAGAGCGACCGCGACGCCGAACTGATCGTTGGCGGCGCCGTCGCCGGCGATAAGGCGGGCCTGCTGGCTCCAGGTCGAGCCGGAGCGAACGAAGACGTACGCGGCGCCCTGGCCGGCGTTGCCGTTGACGCTCTTGGTGAACGCGCCGACGAGGATGGTGTCGCCCTCGATGGCGACGGAGGAGCCGAAGAGGTCACCGGCTGCCGCGTCAACGGCGGCCAGGGTGGCCTCGAAGGTCCAGCCCGATCCAGTCCAGCGGTACACGTGCGCCGAGCCCCGGTCCGCGTTCGGGCCGACGTTGTCAAGGGGAGCCCCGACGACCATGGTGTCGCCATCGACGGCGACGGACTGGCCGAACTGGTCCATCGCGGCGCTAGCGGGGTGCAGCAGTTGAATGGGTGTTGATCGCTGGGCAATGGCCGAGGAAGACGCCGCCAGAAGGGCGAACACAACAATCGGGAACAGGCTTCGCATCGGATCAGTTCCTCCATAGCAACACGCAGAGCGCGATGGCATGCAACCAAAGCGTGCAGCGCTAGCTATGCCTTAGCATACATGCCCTCCGTCGCTCCGCAAGGCTTTCTGTCGCCGAAGCTCAGACTACCGCCCCCGAAACCAGACCTTTTTGGTTACCCCACGATCCCACCGGGCGGGCAGCGTGAACGCACCGAAGCCCCGCCAGCGGTCGGGCAGAGACCGTGATGCCGAAGGCTGGGAAAGGGGTGCCGTGGATCGGCATGCCTGAGACGATCGGCAACCGCCTGATCAAGCCCCACAAACGCCTGTCACCACATAGGCGGCGAGGAGCTGGGCGTCGGTGAGGTCTGCGTTCTCGTTGCCGTTGAGATCGCCGTCGAGCCATGTTGCTTCGGGGGTGATGAGGCCCACGAATACCTGGGCCATCTGCTGCGCGTCGAGCAGGTCGATGTTCTCGTCCTGATTGAAGTCGTAGTCGCAGGTTGGGGCCGCTGGCGGGGTTTCGAGCCGGTTGGTGTAGGCGAAGTTGGGGTCTGGGGCGCAGGGGCCGGTGCCGCGAGGGCCGACGAGGCCGGGGTGGTAGCCGATGCTGCCCGAGCCGTCGCTGCGCGGCGTCAGTACCTCGATGCCGTTGGGCACGCCATCGCCGTCGGCGTCGAGCCCGTCGGCGAGGTTCAGGGCCTGATCGATGGGAATCCCCTCGCTGATGAAGGAGCGGACCTGCGTGCGGTAGCAGTTGCCGGGGTTGCTGAACTCCTCCGGCTGGTGGCAGATGTAACATTCAGAGCCCATGATGTGGTAGATGTCATCGGGCAGCGTCGATGTGGGGTAACGATTCCGGAAGGCGTCGAGGAATTCCGGCCGCGCCGAGGCATTGGGCACAGAGAAGAGGCCCACACCGACGCCCGCGGCGCCCAAGAGCGCTGCACCCAGCCACGCGATCTCAAGGTTTGCTGGTGCCATCACGAATCTCCATCATGGCAGTATATAGCAATTGCTGTACCTTATGAGATACACTCAGATCCCGCAGACGCCCACGACGACGAAATGGGCCAGGATTTCGGCATCGAGCAGGTCCGCGTTGCCATCGGCGTTGAGATCGCCATCGAGCCACGCGGCCTCGTGAGCGATCAGGCCCACAACGGCCCGCGCCATCTGCTGCGCATCGGTCAGGTCCACGTTCTCGTCCTGATTGAAGTCGTACTGGCAGCGCGACTCACCATCGACGGTCAGAGCGGCGGGCGTGGTCTCGACGCTGCCGCAGCCGTTGGAGATCATGCAGCGGAATCGTGCGTTGCCGCTGGCATTCTCGATCGTGAGCGTCGCATCGCGGCTGCCCGCGACACTGCCCAGCCCCGCAACCGGGCCATCCGCAAGGTCAGCCCACGTGCCGCCCTCGCCCTCGCGCTGCCACTGGTACTGCAGGAAGACGGGCGATGGCGCCAGCGGCGAGAAGGAGGCAGTAGCGCCCGGCGGCACCGTGACCGAGTGCGGCTGACGCGCCACCACCGGGCACGTCGTGCTTGTCAAACGGATCGAGCCGAAAGTCCCGTCGAACTCAAAGTTCGGTCCCGCGGCCCAGTACAGGGCGTTGGTGTCGCCCAGCGCCACACCATTTCCAAAGAGAATGCCCCAGATGCCATCGACGACGATGGGCGCGCCCGCGTCGTCACGGATGTAGTCCACGAAGGCGCCGGTGTTCTGGTCGTAGGCGACAATCGTGCCGTCGCCGAAGTTTGAGACGAGGAGACGTCCGGACAGGGGGCCGAAGTCGGAAGGGGCAATCGCGAAGCCCCAGGGCGCCTGGAGTTCGCTCGGCACCCAGGGGTCGGTCATGTTGGAGGTGCGGAGCTGGCTGATGAAGTTGCCGTCGAGGTCAAACTGGGCCACAGCGCCGAAGGCGGGATTCTCTTCCCAGGGTGCTTCCTTCTGCGCGTAGGCGACCCAGAGGCGACCCTCGTTGCCGGGGCCGGTGCGGAGGTACTGGATGTTCCAGGGGTAGAAGGTCTCATCCTGGTTGGGGTAGCGGAAGCGGCCGGCCGGGAGCTGGACGCGCTGCCAGTGATGGTCGTAGACCTCGACCTCGCCGGTCAGGAAGTTGGTGACGTAGAGGCGGTTGCTCGCGGCTTCTTCGGTGACGGCGCAGCCGGTGTAGACAAGGGCGTCGTTCGCGTCGTACTGCGCGGAGTTGTCGACGGTGTTGACGGTGGTCGTCTGGCGCTGCATCACGCCCTGTGGGTCACGACGCTCGGTCCAGCCGGAGATCGTGCCCTCGCCGGTGACGAAGATGAACTTCGCCGCGGCGGTGAGCCCCTCGCCGCTCACAACGAAGTCGGTGGACGAGTGGTTGAAGACCTGACCCGTCGCGAGGGGGATGGGGGCGATGGGCGTGCCATCGACCTGCAGGTGCGAGCCGAGCGCGAAGTTGACGACCGTGAGATCGTCCTGGAAGAGCGGCGTAAAGCGGCCCGAAGCGTCGTGAACGTCGCCGACGTAGACCGTGGTGGTTCCTGAGCCGGCATTTGAGATCCAGAAGTGCCCGCCCGCGCCGGGTGGACGGATGGCAAGGCCCCAGCCGTTGACGAGCAGCGGGTCCACGAGGTTGAGCGGCCTGAGCGAGGCGTCGTTGGCGACGAGGGTCGTTGAGGTGTACGCGTTCTGCGCCTTTGCAGCGAGGGGGAGTGCCGCGGCGATCGCGGCGGTGACGATGGTCTTGAGCGTGTTCGGTCGCATTGTCGGTCTCCGATTCCGAACTGATTCATCCGCGGACGGGACTGTCGAACGAAGTCGTGTGGGCGGGCTTCCCCGCCCACACGGGCCGTCAATGAAGCGCGGCGGCCATCCGGCCGTCCGCGCGCGTGGGACCGTGGGCTTAGATCTGGCAGTTGCCCGTCACGACGAAGTTCGCGAGGATCTGCGCGTCGGTGAGGTCGGCGTTCTGGTCGCGGTTGAGATCGCCGTCGAGCCAGTTGGCCTCGCGGGCGAGGAGGCCGACGAAGACCTGCGCCATCTGCTGCGCATCGGTCAGATCGACGTTCTCATCGCGGTTGTAGTCGTAGTTGCAGAGGGTGGGGTTGCTGATGTTGTCGGGGATGAAGACGCTCATGACCTGGCCACCCTGGACAAGCTCGCCGGGGATGCTGTAGTGGGCCTGCATGTTCATGATGAACCAGCCACGGCCAAAGGCGCCGGAGGCGTCCAGGATGCCGCTGGTCTCCTCGTCGAAGGTGGTGAAGTTAGTCACGAGCGAGCCGTTGGGCCAGGCAGCATCGCCGAAGAGGGCGATGTTGTTGACGCCGATGTCGACGATGCCGTCGCTCGCCGTGTCGTACATCCAGAGGCGGCCGAGGCGACGGTTGCCACCCACGTCCTCCTGGATCAGCACGCGGGTCACGCCGTCGGCGCCGACGTAGGTGCACATGTTGTCGGCCATCTCCATCGTGCGGGCCGAGCCGTCGGCGTTCACGGTGGTGCTGCGATCCTGCGTGGGATAGGCGAAGAAGCCGCCGGAGAAGGAGGAGACGTCCTGGCCATCGCCGAGCATCGTCAGCGTGCCGCCGAGTTCGGGCTGGGTGATGTCGGTGAAGTCCAGAGCCCAGATGCGGCTGGGAACGCCGACCGAGGCGGTCGTCAGAAAGATGAAGCGGTTGGGATTCGTGGTGTCCCAGGCGCCGTCCTCGACGCGGTTGAGGCCGATGACGTTGTTCTGATCGCCGATCTCCTGGATGCCGGGGATGCCCGCGGTGGTGCTGCCCTGGATGTTGCTCACGTCGCCGAAGTTGTAGAGGGTGAAGGGAGCGGACTCGCGCCGCACGCCGTTGCTGCCCAGCACGAGCGAGGCGCTCTCTGCGTTGTTGGTGGTGCCGGTGATCGCGACGCCGTAGAACTGACCGTTGGTGAGGCCCGCACGCTCGATCGTCGAGCCGGTGGTCTGCTTGGTGCCGATGTAGACGAAGACGTTGCCGCTGGTGGCGCCATCATCGTCGCAACCGATCACGACCGTCTTGCGCTGCGCGAAGGGGCTCGCAACTGAGTTCTCCCAGGAGCAGTGGCCCAGGCGCGGAAGCTCAAAGGCCTGGTTGGCCTCGGGGCCGGTCAGGATGTGCGCGAAGGCGCGACCGTTGCGGCCAATCTCCTCGCCGTTCATGTGGATGCGGGCCTCGGTGCCGTAGATCGTGCCGTTGTCGTTGAACAGGAAGGCACTGGCGGCGGGAGTGTCGCCCGCGCAGTAGCGACCCGTGCCGTTGACGCTCGGGTTGGCGAGCTCCCAGCCCTGGATGCCGAAAGTGGCGTTGGGGTTGTAGTTCGGCATGGGGAAGGCGGCGTTGAAGGGAACGTACGAGTTGGCGGGGTAGGTGACTGGAACGCCGTTCTCCGTGCGGGTGAAGTCAGTCAGCGTGAAGAGGTTGTACTGGGTGTTGCCGTCGCGCCCGCCGACGACGGTGAAGTCGTTCGCGGTGGCGGTCTGGCCGTTCAGGTTGCCGGAAGTGGCATTCAGACGCCACTTGCTGATGACGCTGCCGCGGCTGCCGTGGGCGTGCGTGGTGCTTGAGGTCGCGCCGAGTTCGTGGTTGACGACGAGGGTCAGGGCACCGGGCTCGACGTTGTAGATGCCCATGCCGTCGGGAATGCCCAGGAACTGGTAGGTCTGGCCCGCGATGGCCGCGTCGCTGAGGTTGAGCAGGCCGTAGAACTCGGCGGCGAGGCCACCGGTGCCGTTGCCGTTGGAGATCAGCGGCAGGATCCTGACGCCCGAGGCCGGGTTGGTCGGCAGCGTGTACACGGGGTGCGCGGTGCGAGCGATCTGCGCGCTGGCGACGGTAGCGAGGCCTGCGCAGCAGAGCAGCGCGGCGACACAAGCAAAACGAGCAGTCTTCATGGCGATATCCCTCTAGCCTGATGGAACCCACGCGGAGGGGCCGTCGGCACGACGATGGACACACCATCGAAACGCGACAAACTCAGCCGGATCTCCGACACTGGTCAACGTAGCGAGAGGGCCATCTGCACTCGTCAAGAACGGGACCGCGTCGTGTGAATGTCGCATGATGGAGGCGTGTGCAGAGCGCACAGGAAACGTGAAGACCGCACTCGCCGCTTTGGGCCCGATACATCCATGCCGATCACCGGTAACGGCTTATGGCGATCGCATCGCTTCACACTCAGCGCACACTCGACCTCTGTCTGACGGTGTGAAGACTCCGCATAGGTCCGTCAGTCGCCAAGGGTTCTGCGAGTTGCGGCTCACAAGGTTGCGCGGCGGCCATGGCCTCGAGGCGCGTGACCGCGCCGAGACCAGAAGAGGCGAGGGACCGTGCTTCGCGCGCGTGGAGACCTCCTGAAGCCCGGAACCTGCGCTGTTGGAGGTCGCCCCGCAGGTGCCGGGGCAGTAGGGCCTGCCGGGACGCGGGCTGGGCGTCACGGGGACAGACACAGCACCCGAAGGCACCCACTTGCCTGCACAGTTCGGCCCCTGACGGACGGTCTGGGAGGATCAGACCCCGCAGACGCCCGTCACGACATACGCCGCGAGGATCTGCGCGTCGGTCAGATCCGCGTTCTCATCACCATTGAGATCGCCATCGAGCCAGCCCGTGCCGGGCGTGAGGAGCCCGACAAAGACCTGCGCCATCTGCTGTGCATCCAGCAGATCCACGTTCTCGTCCTGGTTGAAGTCGTAGTCGCAGGAGACCTGCGGCGTCAGCGGCACCAGATTCCCCGGCACATCAACGGTGCCGCTGCTGATGAGCGTGTTGTAGTAGATCCGGCACGTCGTGTTGATCAATCGCGACCCGGCCTCGATGATGAGCGTGTCGACGTAGATCGCTTCGCACGCGCCCTGTCCCAGACCATCATTGTCGTGCGCGTCCACGAGCCGCACGGTCGAGGGTGATGGGCCGATGTGGAGTGTGCCGATGGGATAGTGGCCCGCGATCGTGCGGTCCAGGCCCGCGGCGT
>CAZBXF010000175.1:2412-6770 GCA_964495635.1 uncultured Phycisphaeraceae bacterium | reverse complement strand
GAGGATTCGCTCGGAGACGGTGGTCTTGCCGGCGTCGATGTGGGCGCAGATACCGAAGTTGCGGATGTGGCTCAGGTCGGCTGACATAATCGAGGCTCTCTTGGTTGCGTCTCGCGAGGCGACATCGCGTTGCGAGACAGGTGCGTGGGCTGGAGGATGTGTCTGTGAGGGGGAACGGTGGGCTGCCGCGACACGCCGCGGACGAAAGGCCGCGGGGGGCGGGGGAAGCCATGTGAGATCTTGAGAGGTGGGCGGTGGGACGCGGGAGTGGGGGACAGGGAGGGACAGTGCATCGGGAGGCGCGAGGCTGTCTCACGACTGAATGTCCGGAGACTGCTGTCCCGAGACTGTCAGTAAGGTTCCATGTCCTCGTCGTCGTCGGAATCGTTCATCGCCCGCGAACTCCACGTTGGTGAGGCGAGAAAGACGGCCTTTGTTCGTACTTTGGCGTCGATCTGACCTGTAAGGCCTGAATCCTAGAGGGTTCCGCGCGTGAATCAAGCGGGCCATGGGGCGGTGGGGCGGCTCCAAGGGCTTGAATGCTGGGTCCTTGCGCGATCTTGATGGAGGCTGTGGGTGGGGGGAGGTCTGCGAGTCAGTCTGCCGCGAGGCTGGAGACTTCGGCGAGCTTGGCTGGGGTGAGTTGGCGGAGGGGGTCGAGTCGGGCGTTGTTGTGATTGTCGAGGGCGCGGCGGGCCATGGCTCTGGCGGGTTCGGGGCGGCCGAGGTCGCGGAGGGCGAGGGCTGCGCGGCGAGCGAACTCCGGGTCGCGTGGGGCGAGGTCGGAGGCGCGGGACCAGGCGTTGGCGGCGGTGGCGGGATCGGGTGGGGTGGCGCGGCCTTGGGTCTTGGCGGCGGCTTCGGCTGTGACGGCGAGCCAGGCCCAGGCGCTGGAGGAGTTGGGTGTGCGGTGGGTGGTTTGCCGCGCCATTTCCAGCGCGAGGCCCATGGGGTCTGTGAGGTAGATGTCGGCGACCTGCGTGCCGTTGAGGTTGGGCATGCGCATGGTGAGCATCATGAGGGCCTGCTCGGAAGGGAAGTGGGGCGTGGATTCGATCGAGCTCTGGGCGGCGCGGAGGTCGCTGAAGGCGGCGGGGAGGGCCTTTGAGCGGTAGAGGTCAAAGCCACTTGCGATGGACTGCGGCGAGAGAGAGAGGCGGGGAGAGATGAGGGGCTGGAGGATGGAACGGGCTTCTTCGAGCGCGGCGGTCGTGGGGCTTGGGCCGGACTGGCTCATGAGGCGGTCTACTTCGCGGATGGGGGCGATGGCGTGTTCGGCGCTGATGAGCAGGCTCTGCCAGCGGTAGACGGAGGGGATGGGCAGGGCCACCGCGATGGCGAAGAGGCAGAGTGAGGCGGCGGAGATCAGGCCGGGCGTTGAGGCTGCGCGGGATGCGGGGGCTGGGGTCCGGGGTGGTTGCGGGCGCGGCGCGGCGAGGGCGACCATGACCATGAGCCACATGGCGGAGTTGGCGTGGGTTGCGGTGAGCTCGATCTGGGCGTGGACGAGGGCGACGAGGGCGGCGGCGCTCAGGGCCATCGCGGCGGCGTGGGGACGAGCGAGGAGGAGGCGTGCGACGGCGAGCGCGATCCAGAGGCCGAGGGCGAGGGCGATGACTCGGACGAGGGTGCCTTCGAGCGTGGCCATCGGGCGCTCGATGAAGGAGGCGAGGCCGGTCGCGATGGCGAGGATGGCGAGGAAGGGCGTGCGGAGTTCGGCGGTGGTTTCGTGTGGTGGTGGGGCGTCCGTGGGAGTGCTGCTGTCGGGGGGCGGGGTGATGAGCGTGCGGCCTGCGCGGCTGGACCAGAGGAGGAGGAGTGCGGACCAGCCGAGGCCGAGGAGGCCGAGACAGGCGGCGAAGTCGAAGAGGACGGAGTGTGGGCTGCTGACGTCTTCGGGTGAGAGGGGTGGCTTGGCGAGCACGTACGCGTCCTTGAAGCCGGCGGGGCCGACGCCGAGGAGGGCGTGGTCGAGGAAGATGCGAGCGGCACCCTGGAGGTAGAACCAGCGGAAGAGGAGGCTGAGTTCGGCGATGCGTTCGCCGATGACGCCGCGAAGGGCGATGGCGAGGAGTGCGGCGAGGATGAGGAGGGGGCCGAGGAGGGAGGCGGCGCGGGCGAAGCGAGGCGAGGGCTTGAACCGTGGCGCGAGGTGGGCGAGTGCGACGAGGGAGAGGCCGAGGGCCGCGGCTGCGTAGCCGCCCTTGGAGCCGGCGAGGATGATGGTGGCGAGGGAGAGGAGGGCGAGGATGAAGAGGGGAAGGGGCGGCTTTGGATGGGTCTCGGAAGCGGGGCTGGACTGGCGGGGACTGCCGGGCCACCACGCTGAGAGGAGTGCGAGTGCGAGCGTGAGGGTGGCGGCGCCGGTGGTGGCGAGGACGTTGGCCATCCCGAACCACGCGGAACCTTCGGCCTGGAGCAGGCGGCGCTCGTAGGCGAGGGCCATGGGTGAGCCTTCGGTCCAGCCTTGCGATGCGAGGAAGGTCGCGCGAGTTTCCTTGAACATGCGGACGGTCTGGGGGTGGTCAACGAGGACCTGGAGACCGGCGCGGAGCGCGAAGGAGGCGGTGAGGGCGGCGATGGTGCCGGCGATGAGTGCGCGGAGGAGCGGGTCGCGGGCGGCGAGGGTGACGGCGAGGCCGGTGGCGAGGGCGCTGAGCCAGGCGGAGCCGATGATGACGTCGTCGAGGGTGCGGGAGGTGAGGATGAGCGTGTGGAGGAGGACGGCGGCGGAGCCGGCGAGGAAGAGGCCGAGTTCGAGGGGACTGGGTGAGATGCCGCGACGGGAGAGGAGGAGGGTGAGGAGAGATGCCGCGAGGAGGGAGAGGGCGTCGAGGCCGAGGGCGAGGGCGGGGGTGATGGCGACGACGGGTGAGGGGACGAGGAGTGGGTCGGCGGCCCAGGCTGGGAAGGGGTCGAAGGAGGTGGTGGTGCGGAGGGCGAGGATGGTGAGGAGGGTGCCGGTGAGGAGGAGCGAGAGCAGGCGCTCGGTGTGCGGGAGCGCGTGAGGAGCGTGGTCCGGGTTCGGCGGGGTGGTGTTCACGGGCGTGGCGGGGCGGGCTTTCGGAGGGGCGAGTCGCTGCCCGCGAACTCGATGGCGGCGAGGATGAGGAAGAGGACGAGGATCTGGAGGCCGACGAGGGCCGCCTGCCAGAGGTTGAGTGATCGGAGGAGGAGGGCGGAGCACCCTGAGACGGCGGTGAAGCCCCAGAGGACCATGACGGCGGCCCGGCGGGAGAGGCCGCGCGAGACGAGGCGGTGGCTGACGTGCTGCATGTCGCCGACGAAGGGGCTCTTGCCCTGGTAGAGGCGGAGGCAGGTGATGGTGATGAAGTCGTAGAGCGGGACGGCGAGGATGAGGAGGGGCATGAGGAGGGCGTGGAGCGGGATGGCGGACGTGGTGGTGTCGGGCGTGGTGAGGGTGGCTTGGTCGAGCGGGACGAAGGTGGTGCGGACGGTGAGGAAGGCGAGCGTGAAGCCGACGACGAGTGAGCCGCCGTCACCCATGTAGATGGTGGCGGGGGGGAAGTTGAAGACGAGGAAGGCTGAGAGGGCGCCGAGGAGGAGGGCGAGCGTGCCCGCGACGAACCACTGGCCTGAGAGGAGTGCGGCGAGGAGGAAGAAGAGGCTGGCGACCGCGGCGACGCCCGCGCAGAGGCCGTCCATGTTGTCGATGAAGTTCATCGCGTTGGTGATGGCGACGATCCAGAGGATGGTGATGGCGATGGAGAGCCAGGAGCCGCCGGCGGGGCCGTCGAGCATGGTGAGGAGCCGGGTGTCGGTGAGGAGGACGATGGCCGCGGCGGGGGCGAGCATGATGGCGAGCTTGAGGAAGGGGCCCTGGGGCTTTCGATCGTCGATGAGGCCGAGGATGTGGAGGAGGGTGAGGCAGGCGAGGAGCGTGAAGCCGGCGGGCGCGGCGGCGGCGAGGCCGGGGAGGTGGGTTGCGAGTGCGGGGGTGAGGGGCGAGTCGGGGAGGTCGCCCGGGCTGAGGAGGGTCGCGGTGCCGAGCGCTGCGGCGAGGGGGAGTGCGATGGCGAGGAAGATGGCGATGCCGCCGGTGTTGGGGATTCGCTTGCCGCGCTCTTTGACCTGGCCGGCGACGCCGCCGGAGTCGAAGGCGCCGCGCCGGAGGCTGATGGCGCGGACCACCCAGAGCGCCGGGAGGGCGATGGCGATGGCGAGGAGGATGAGCGAGAGGACGAGTGGGGGCATGGGGAGGGGGCAAGTGGCCAAATGGCCAAATGGTCAAATGGCTACATGGCTACATGGCTACATGGCCAAATGGGTCGGTGGATTGACTGCTGCGTGGTCAGGTGGGTTGTGGTGGCTCTTTCCTGGAGAGGGCTGCTGCGATT
>CAZBXF010000175.1:0-2312 GCA_964495635.1 uncultured Phycisphaeraceae bacterium | reverse complement strand
GCTGCGTGGTCAGGTGGGTTGTGGTGGCTCTTTCCTGGAGAGGGCTGCTGCGATTGGCCAGACGGCCCAGATGATGAGGTAGACGGTAAGGCCGAGGGCCATCATGGGGATGATGCGGAGGGGCCAGGGGCCGAGCTTGTCGACGAGGGTGGGGTTTTCGGGGCTGGAGTCGCCGACGTAGAGGTAGTTGGAACCGAGGGCGATGTTGAGGGCGACCATGGCGAGGGTGAGGGCGACGCTGAATGCGCTGGCGAAGGCGAGGTCGCGGAGGCCGGGGCGATAGCCGCGCACGGCGACGTCGTAGATGGCGGAGCCGACGATGACGACGTGGCCGATCCAGAAGAGCCAGAAGTGGAGTGAGGCCAGGCCGGTGGTGACGATGGGTGTGAAGAAGGCCTGGGTTGAGAGGCCGATGCCCCAGAAGTAGAGGAGGGTTCGGAGGGGGCGGCGCTGTGTGAGGAGCGCGAGGGGCGCGACGAATGCGGCGAGGTCGCAGAGCTGGAGCGGGAGGCTGTAGTTCAGGTCGAAGTTGGCTGGGAGGAGCCAGTAGATCGAGACGGTGGTCTGGAATGCGAGGACGGCCCAGGCCCAGGTGGTGCAGAAGCGGCGTTCGCGGTCTGTGCCGCGCCATCTCCGGCCGAGGCCTGATGCGGCGGCCATGGCGGCGAAGCAGGCGAGGACGGTGAGGGCGTGGAAGGGGGTGAAGGGCTGGAATGAGACGAAGATGTCCGTGGGCGCGTCGGGTGTTGTCGCGTCGGGTGACATTTCGCAGAGTGTACTGGCGTGGGGCGCGCTGAAGGGCGGTGGGCGGGTCAGGCCTTCTTCATGGCGTTGCGGCAGAAGCACCAGAGGGTGTCGCGGACCTTGCCGGGGAGGCGGAAGTCGCCGCTGGGGGCCATGGTGGGGGCGATGATGGGCGTGCCTGCGGCGGCGTGGGCCTGCTTGACCTGCGCGAGGGCGACGGGGCGAGAGCCGTTCATGGGCGAGAGGGCGGAGCTGGTGACCATGCCGATGGGCTCGTCCTTGCCGGGGATGGGCTGGGCGGCGTGGAGGTTGGTGCCGCCGAGGGGCTGCATGGGGAAGCCGGTGGTGGGATCCATGACGGTGTCGAAGTCGATGCCGACGAGGACCTGCTTGGAGTGGCCACGGCTGTGCATGCGGGCGACGACTTCCTGGCCGAGGTAGCAGCCCTTCTTGAAGCTGACGCGGTCGTTCAGGACGCCGGTCTCGGCGGGGAGGGAGTCGGGGCCGAAGTCGATGTAGTAGAGAGGTGAGCCGGCCTCGATGCGGGCGATGTTGAAGGCGTGCCAGCCTGCGGGCCTGAGGCGGACCTTGGCGCCGAGGGTCTGCCAGGGGTGAGAGGCGGCGGGCGGAGCACCCTCGGGGGGAGCGCCGTGGCCGTGGGCGCGGTCGTGGCCGGCTTCGATGAGCATCTGCCAGACGGCGAGGGCCTTGTCGGCGGGGACGATGAGCTCGAGGCCCATCTCGCCGGCGAGGTCCTCGCGATAGACGACGCAGTCGGCCTCGGCGATCGAGACGACCATGGCGCGGCCGGGTGCGAGATCCTCGAGGCCTGGGCCCGAGGCCATGGCGCCGCGCGGCTCCATGGAGACGCCGGCGAGGAGCCAGAGGCCGGTGGGGCCGTGGAGTGAGAAGCGGTGCGTCTGATCGGTCGCGTCCTTGATGGTGACGTCCTCGGTCACGATGAAGGGCGTGAGGCTGCGGACGGTGCGTGGGGCGGCGTGGACGTCGAGCTCGAGGAGGGTGCGGTCCGGGAGATCGATGATGCGGAGGTCGGCGTCGATGCGGCCCTTCTTGTTGAGCCAGAAGCTGCGGCGCACGCTGAAGGGCGGCATGCCCTTGAGTTCCTGCGTCACCATGCGGTTGAGGAACTCGAGGCGGTCGAGGCCGGTGACCTCGATGATGGCGCGCTGGGGCATGTCGAAGAGCGCGACGCTCTTGCGGAGGGCGGCGTATTCGAGCTCGAGCTCGCCGTAGCTCTCGACGACGTCGACGCGTGCGGCGGCGTCGGTGGAGACGGTGCCGGCGGCGTCGGTGAAGGGGGCGGCGTATTCGCGCAGGGAGGCCTCGGCCTCCTGGTGCAGCCTCAGGATCGGGGAGCGTCGGGTCATGGGGGATGGTACGGAGCGCGTGGGGCCTGCCGGGCCGCGAGGGACAACGCGGCGTAGGGGCGGCTTGTGATGAAGAAGGAACACCCGAGGGCGGGCTCGAACCGCCGACCTGCGGTTTAGGAAACCGCCGCTCTATCCAACTGAGCTACCCGGGCACGCCGGGAGTGTATGGAGTGAGGA
>CAZBXF010000174.1:0-6817 GCA_964495635.1 uncultured Phycisphaeraceae bacterium | reverse complement strand
TTGCAATGCTGTCGCGAATCCAATGTGCGCCGCCCGAGCTGAAAGTCAGGCCGTAGCCTGTGTACAGCTCTGACATCTCATCCTCCGTCAAGATGCTGTCCGGGGCGAGCCACGCGTTTTGTCCGAAGACCGGCTCAGAGACGTTGATGTGCCTGCCGTTGGAGACAACGGGCTGTGGCCACTCTTCCACTCTGAAGCCGGTCCACAGGCCCAGATCGATCCATCGCTTTGCGGGATCGCAAGCTCCACGACGGATCGCCTCATCGGTCGCGGTTGCGATGTGGACCACTCGCCGATACGCGAGCGGCACGTCTGGCAGAGTGGAGGGTACCGAATCGAGAATGTGGTCGAAGTAGAAGATTCGAAGATCATTGCACCGAGCCAGCCTCGGTCGGCTGAATGCCACCAGCGCAAGCCCCCACTGGCCTTCTCCGAGTGGCACCGCAAACACGTGGCCCACTGGGTCCTTGCAGGTTGGCGGCTGGGGGGCGGGGTTGGTGTTCATCGGGTGCGGCGTCAATGTTGCGGGCTGCGAACCTCGGTTCGCTTCCTCCTCACACCCAGACTTGCACGACCAGGTGGGGCTCCTTCCCGAGCTTGCCGGACCACTCCCCGATGTTGCTGGTTGCGAACTTGACCTCGTACTGCGGGTGGGCGTCCAGCCACTCGTTCACCTGCTGGTCGATGAAGGTGATCGCATCGTCGGAGAGCTTGCAGTGGAAGGTGCGCACGTGGATGGCGCCCGTGCCGGTCGCGTTTGGCGAGCGTTTCCAGTTCTCTTCGTGCTTCTTTGCGGTGGCAAGGCCCGTGTTCGTGAAGGCCTGGATCTTGGGTGAGCCAGGATCGAGCCGGACCGGTCCGGTCGTGGTCCCGCCGCCGATCCCGCCGCCCACACCGCCACCGATAGGACCCTGAGAATCGAGCCTGATCGTGTCGCTTCGCATCGCAGCGCCTCCATGACCGGCACGCCAGCGTGGCGGGCCGCAGGTTCATCGCAGGACTCACCGATCTGCCGACGCGACGCTCGCGGCGGCAGGGTTGTCCTGTCAGTACGCCATGATGGCTTGAACAGACGAATCCGGCATCATGGCTCAAGGGCACCCGGCTCTCGCACGACTCCACGAGCACACACCGACGCCAGCGGAGGACCCCGCCGACTTCCGCAGTCTACCAGACTCATCGGCTGTCGCCATCTCAAAGGTCGAAACCTGCGGCCGCGGCATGGAATCACCCGATATTCGCGTTGTGTGCGGCATTCTGGGCGTCTTTTCGCCCGTTGGATCTCCGGCCCCGCTCGATGAGGACCGCCTGCTGGCCCTGCGCGATCTCCTCGCGCATCGAGGACCTGACGGCGCGGGCGTCCTGACCCGGGGCAGCGTCCAGCTTGCGCATCGCCGGCTGGCTGTCCTTGATCTCTCTGCCGCGGGCCATCAGCCGATTGTCGCCCGCGGGCGAGGGGGCACGGCGGCGGGCGACGACACGCTCGCGCCGGCGCTTGTCTACAACGGCGAGCTCTACAACGACGCTGAGCTCCGAGGCCTGCTGGAGTCTCGCGGGCACGGGTTTGAGTCTTCGTGTGATACGCACACGCTCCTGGCGGCGCTGTGCGAGTGGGGGGCTTCGGCGCTGCTGCGTCTGCGGGGGATGTTCGCGCTGGGCTTTCACGATCCGGTGCGCCGCACGCTCCTGCTGGCTCGGGACCCGCTGGGCATCAAGCCGTTGTACTGGACCCGCCACACGCAGCGCGGCGTCGCCACCATCGCCTTCGCGAGCGAGCCGCTGCCGCTCCTGAGCCTTCCCTGGCTCTCGCGCCGTCCCGACTTCGTCACGCTCAACGCGTACCTCACCACCATCAGGACCACGCTGCGCGATCGCACGATGTTCGAGGGTGTTCGAACGCTCCTGCCCGGCGAGGCACTCGAGTTCGACCTTGGTACCAGCGATCTTGCGGTGAAGTGCGTGACCGCCACGGAGCCGCGGCGATTCGTCCCCGTCCGGGGCCTGGCGGATCGGCTCGTTGAGCGCGTCCGCGAGGAGGTCGAGGCTTCTGTCGCGATGCACCTGCGTGCCGACGTGCCCACGTGCTGCCTTCTCAGCGGCGGGCTGGACAGCACCATCACCGCGACCCTCGCGCGACGACGCCTCGGAGAGAACCTGCACACCTATGCCGCCGGCGCCCGGGCCGTGAACGCTCACGAGGAGGACGACCTCTCCTTCGCGAGACTGGTGAGCCAGTCGCTGGGAACGCGTCACGGCGAGGCCATCATCACGCGCGACCTCTTCGCGGAGCGATGGCCTGCGATGATCGGAGCGCTCGGCGTCCCGCTCTCGACACCCAACGAGATTGCCATCAACCAGGTGGCACGGACTCTCCGGGCCGGTGGCCACGTCGTCGCGATCTCCGGAGAAGGTGCGGACGAGCTGTTTGCCGGTTACGAGGCCCCCATGGCCAACGCCGCGGCGTTCTTCCGCGAGCATCCACATGCGGGGACGCGAGAGCTCGCGCTGCACCTGCTGGCGGATGCGGCGTGGATCCCGTCGGAGTCCAAGCCCGGCGTGCTGGACGAGGGCCTGCTCCGCCAGACGGAGAGCGACGCCTCGCTCGTCGCGGCGTACGAGCAGACGCTCACTGACCTCGTGCGCGATTCTGATGACGACCCGCTCCAGATCACCCTGCGCCTGCTGCGGCGTGTGAACCTTGCGGGACTCCTCTCCCGGCTCGATACGGCGACGATGCTTGAATCTGTCGAGGGGCGAACGCCGCTCGCTGATGTGGGCGTTGCCGATCTGGCCGAGTCGCTCCCGATGTCGCTCAAGTTTGTGGAAGGGGCGGGCGTCACGGGAACCAAGGTCTGCCTGCGGCGGGCTTTCGCGGATCTCGTTCCGGCCTCCGTGCTGAAGCGACCGAAGGCGAGCTTCCCGCTGCCCTTCGGCACCTGGCTCGATTCGCACGCCCAGGTGCTGCGCTCAAGCCACCTCGTGCGGGCGTGCTTCACCACCGCGGCGATCGAGACGGTCGCGGCCCACCCGGAGCGGCTGTTCCGTCTGGCGTGGCCGATGATCAACCTGGCGCTGTGGGACCGGCACGTGCTGGACGCGGCCGGGCCGGGCAAACGTCCCTGATCTTCACGGATCCGGCCCCTACAGACGCCGCGGGTCCACCAGCCGTCACGATCGCGCACGCAAGCCCCCGCCGGCCCTCGACTGCGGTCTGGTCCTGCCCGATCTTCCTTGGATGCGATCCTGGTGGCCAACCCGCGAGCCCAAGCGCGATCCGTCCGAGAACGGCCGGGCCGCCGATCGCTACTCCGCGAGCGGCCTGACCTGCGTGCTCGGCGAGATCGAGGACATCTCGCTCAGCGGGATCCGGATCCGCTGCTCCGGCGAGGCACCGATCAACGCGAACGAGGTCCTGCAGCTCACGATCAAGCGCGGCTCGGGGACGCTCAAGGTCGTGGCCAAGGTGGTCTGGGTTTCGCGGCCGCTCTTCAGCGCTGCGAAGATGGGGCTCCGGTTCGTCGAGATGGACCAGACCGCGCTGCGCACGCTCCTTGAATCGCTCTGTCCTGGGAGCACCGCCAGTTCGACGCTGCCCAGCGGCGGCCAGCGCGTGACCGAGACGGCGGTCGCGAGCATCGAGGTCGAGGACCTGTACGCGATCCTGGGTGTGGCGCGGGATGCCGACGACGCCCAGATCAGGGCGGCTTACCACGCCTGCGCGAAGAAGTTCCACCCGGACAACAACAGCGACGCGGACGCCCCGCACCAGTTCAGCAACGTCAGCAAGGCATACTCGGTCCTGCGCGACGCCGAGCACAGGGCCCGGTACGACCGGCTGCTCGACCGTGCCCGGCGTGCCGCGTGACGAGGATCACGCTCCCCGGACCATCGCCAGAATCTGGGAGGGGTTCACGCCCTTGGCCTGCTGCTCGATCTGCGGGCGGTACGTTTCGTACATCGATGCGGCCTGCTGCGTCTGCTCGCTGAAGATGCGACGGAGCATCTCCGTCGAGAGCGTGCGGCCGCCCGCGTAGTAGGCCTTGGCGACCTGCCCGATGGCGTACGTCGTTGCGAACGTCATGATCGGACCGGTGCCCCACTCAACGGCCGTCCCCGCGGCCTTGCCCGTGCCGCCAGCGACGGTGGCACCGATGGACCCTCCGAGCAGGCCACCGAGCTTGCTGCCGATGGAACCGCCATAGGTGCCGATGAGCCCGCCGAGCATGCGACGTGCGTAGCTCTCCAGAACCTGCGACGTCGCGCCGATGCCGATGGTCGCGAGGAAGTCCTTGATGTGCCCGGTGTCGAGGGAGTAGCCGTAGCGGGCGCCGATGCCGTACACCATCTTGACCTGGAGCGGGATGATCGCGGCCGTCGCGAGATTCTGAGGCAGCAGCTCCAGCGCGCCATTCAGGATCGAGTACTTCAGCACCGCAGCGTCCACTTCCTTGGCCGCGGCGGGATCGACCGCGCGTCCGGCCGGCCCCGCAGCGCCGGGCAGCGGGGGCGGCGACGTGAGCACGGCGGCAACGGGCGCGGGCGTGGTGGAGAGATTGACCGCGAGCACATCATCCGCCTGGCCCAGCGCGACGCTCGCGGCACTCTCTCCGACGCCGAGCGCCTTCTGCAGGCCGCGGAGGAACTGCTGCTCGGCCCCGTTCAGGCCGCCGTCGGCCTCGCAGACGAGGACGGCCATCTGGAAGGCGTTCTCGCGTGCCGCGGGGCCCGAGAGCTTTGCGCCGATCTGAGCCGCGTCCAACTGACCCATCGCCGCCTTGCCGTAGAGCGTTGCGAGCTCGCCCGAGCCGGAGTCGCCGAGCGATGCGATCATCTCGCGCATGTGGGCGCGCTCGGTCTCGCTCTTGCCGCCGTCGGCCATCGCGGCCATCACGCAGAGGGCCAGTGCGTGGATCCGGTCGGACTCGCTCATGGGCTGGTTGACGCCCGGTGTCGTCGGGGTGCTCGTCGCTGCGCTCGTCATGGAAGGCTCCTCAGGAAAAGGCCCGGGTGGTGGGGACGGGCGGAGGGGAAGGCGGGGAGGCGGGGCAGGCATCGAGCTTGGCTCGCTCGGTGCTGATTCGGAGTCTATCTCGCCGGGTTTCGCTCCGATTCGCTCCATGGACCTGCCTGGGCGGCGAGCCTGGCCAGAGCGTCGCCCTGGAGCCGGTAGTAGGTCCATTCCGAGAGCGGCCTTGCGCCGATGGAGTCGTAGAACCTGATCGCGGGCTCGTTCCAGTTGAGCACGGCCCACTCCATGCGGCCGCAGCCTCGCTCGGCGGCGATCGCCGCGAGCCGCCGCAGGAGCGCGATGCCCAGTCCGGTGCCACGGGCCGCGGGCGTGACGTACAGATCCTCGAGGTAGATCCCGCTGCGTGCCATCCAGGTCGAGAAGTTGTGGAAGAAGAGCGCAAACCCCTGGGGCACGGAGTCGACCTCGGCGATGAGGCACTCGACGCGAGCCCGCCCGGGGATCAGCGGTCCGAACATGTGCTCGTGCAGCATCGATTCGGTCGCGACGACCTGGTCCAGGGCCTTCTCGTACTCGCCCAGCTCGCGGACGAAGCGGAGCACGGTGGGTACGTCTGCCTCGGTGGCGAAGCGGATGGTTGCGCGTGGGCTTGGCATGGGCTGCGTTCTCGCTCCGTTCTACATCGCCCCGCCGTCGAAGATCACGCGCTGCTTACGGCGGGTCGGGTCCGCGATGGGGACCGCGCTCAGCAGGCTCTGCGTGTACTTGTGCTGCGCGTCAAAGAGCACCTCGTCACGCGTGCCGGACTCCACGATCTTCCCCTTGTACATCACGGCGATGCGCCGGCAGACGTGCTGGATCACGCTCATGTCGTGGCTGATGAAGAGGTACGAAAGACCGAACTCCGACTGCAGGTCCGTGAGCAGGTTGATGATCTGGGCCTGGATGGAGACGTCGAGCGCGCTCGTCGGCTCGTCGCAGACGATGAACTTCGGCTCGAGCGACAGGGCCCGGGCGATGCCGATGCGCTGACGCTGGCCGCCGGAGAACTCGTGCGGGTACCGGTCCGCCGCCGCCTTTGGCATGCCGCAGCGGACCAGGAGCGTCTCCACGCGTTCGCGGAGCTCGGACTTGTCGGTGACCAGGCCGTGCACCAGCAGCGGCTCGGAGAGGATGGTTCCGATGCGCATGCGCGGGTTCAGCGAGCTGGCGGGGTCCTGGAAGATGATCTGCATGTGGCGGCGCAGCGACTTGAGCTCGGCGCCCCGCGCCGCCAGAACGTCGTGGCCTTCGAAGTTGACGGTGCCGCCGCTGGTTGGAATGAGACGCAGGATCGCGCGGCCAACGGTCGTCTTTCCACAGCCGGACTCGCCGACCAGGCCAAGCGTCTCGCCCTTGCCGATCTCGAATGAGACGCCGTCCACGGCCTTGACGTAGCCGGTGACACGCTGGAGCAACCCGGTTCGGATCGGGAAGTAGGCCTTCAGGTCTCGGACGGACAGCAGTCGCTCCGCTGAGGTCTGGCTCGCAGTGTTGCGAACGGCGTGCTGAGGGGTCGTGGCCGTAGTCATGGCTGAGAGGGTATGGGCTTCGTGGAAGGGGGATTGAGCGAGGCAAGGACGATCGGACAGGGGAAAACGGGACCCACAGGTGCGGATGCGGGGCCTTCCCGTCCACAGACGACGCCTTCTCCCTCCCTGTGTTCCTGCTGTCGCGACGCTCGAACTCCGCTTTTGAAGACGCTGTGCCGACTCTGTGCGCACAGGCGTGCACCGCCGCTCTCAGCTAAACGCAACGCCCGTTCGACGGTGCCCACGAGAGCGCGGTGCTTACCCGGAGCACTCGGCG
>CAZBXF010000173.1:0-6846 GCA_964495635.1 uncultured Phycisphaeraceae bacterium | reverse complement strand
GCGGAGACGCACGAGCGCGGCGTGGTGACGCCGCGGCACAGCGGAGACTTTTGCATGTCAAGACCCCAGAGCCCCTAAGCCCCAGATGGTCTACGGGCGCAAGGGTGTCTTGGTTGCAGCAACTTCGATTGAACGTTGCTGCGTTGCGCGAAGGTTGTGTTTGCGGGCTCTGACGCTGCCGCGGGGTGCGGGCTTCAGACCGCCGCCGCGGCCTTGGCCGGGGACTTGATCTCGGCGACCGAGGCTGCGCCGGCCTTGGTCGTGCCGTTCAGGCCCGAGGCGCCCGCCGCGTGTGTGGTGTTGCCGTTCGTGGTGGCCGCGGCCTTGGGGGCGGGGACCATCTCGACGCTGTCGCGCATGAGGCGGCCGACCTTGAACTTCACGGCGCGCTTCGCGGGGACCTCGACCTTCTGCATGGTCTTGGGGTTCTGGGCGACGCGCGCGGCGCGCTCCTTGATCTCGAAGACGCCGAAGTCGCGGAACTCCAGACGGTTCCCCTTCTTCAGCTCCGCGATGATGAGATCGAGGAACTCCTGAACGACCTTCTTCGTGTCGTGGCGCTTCACGCTCGTGCGATCGACGATGCGCTCAACCAGATCCTTCTTCGTGATCGTTGCCATGCTGCGCCCCGTTCATCGGGACCGGCGCCTGCTGGCGGCGGTTCCCGCGTGTATCCGTCGTTTCCCAACCCACCCCCCTCCAAACCCATCCACCAGCCCGACCCCCGCCTCCCCCGTTCCCCCGTCCCCCCCTCTCCCCCCCTCTCCCCCCCTCTCCCCCTCTCCCAATCCCCCTTCTCCATCCTTCTACCCGACCGAACGTCCCCTCGCGAACCTCTGATCCCGTCCCCTCACGCGCGCTGGTTGCGGCGGAAGGTTTGGGGATGTCCCGGGTTCGGCCGGAAAGTCGCAAGTCATTCTATCACCGAGACATCCGATCTGCCGGAGCGTAGCCAGCCTGCTCCGGCGTTGGAAGGGAAGTATGGCCTGCGCGGGGCCGTTCGTCAACGCGGCGTGCAAAAAGCTCATGTGAATGCCGCGGCGAAAATCGCCATGGCCGACCCGTTCAGAACGCGATCACAGCACCGAAAAACAGCCCCTGGGCCGTCGCCGGGCCGGAGAGCTCGAACGCCTCGTTGTCCTCCCCGTCGGAAAGATCGAGAAATACCGATCGGTACCCAAACAAAATGCCCACGTTCTCGATCGGCCGCCACGAGATTCCCGCGATGATGTCGCCGGTGAAGCTGCTTGTGTCGCCGAGGGGCAACCCGCCGATCGTGGCCTGCACCTCGAGGTCCACCTGTTCCGCGATCTCCATCGAGCCGCGCAGCCCCACCAGAGGTTCGAAGAAGAGGTTGTCGCCGCTGCTCTCGGGCGGCACGACCGCGCCGATCCCGGGCGTGACGTCGCGCGTCGTCGCGTCCACGCTCGTCAGCCGCGCTCCGAAGACCAGGTCGAGCGCGCCATCGATCTTGTACTCGGATCGCTCGGGCTGGTACCGCCCCAGCGTGTAGAGCCCCTCGGCCTCGAAGATGAGGACCTGCACCTCGGTATCGAGGATCGTGGTCGGGCTGAACTCAACGTCACCGAGGCGCCCCGTGAAGCCCGGCTGTGCTGTGCCGCTCGTCGACCATCCCGCTCCGCGCACGGTGAGCCCCCAATCGCCCTTGCGGAACGTGAAGTCCGCGAGCGGCGCGTGCACCGGCTGATCGGCATCGAGGCTCTCGAGCGGGACTTCGGAGCTGGCCATCCCGGAATCGCTCGGGAGCTTCAGATCGCCGCCGGTCGCGACGCGCCACACGGTGATGCGGGCCCGGAGCGTCCAGGGCGTGGACTCCTCGAGTGCGGGCCCAGCGCCAGTGGCGGTGTCGGCGACAGGAGCGGGCGTGCCCGCGGGAATCTCGACCCGCGCTTCCTGACCTCTGGCGGCCCCGGCCAGGAGCACAAGGGTTGAGAGCGTCGCGACGAGGGCGGTGTGGCGTGGCATGGTTGGATCCTGTGGTGCGAGCGATCAATGTAGCGGCCCCGCGCCCGCGCGGCACGCCGGGTGGCGCTAGCCTTGGCCCGTGGCGATCAGTCGCGACATCCTGACCCTCGCCATCGAGACCAGCAACCCTTCGCTGGTCGCCGATCTCGCGCCGACTCCGGGCCAGCACGGCTCGGGGCCGGGCGTCGCGGTCGGCCATGCGTCCGATGGATCGGTCCGCGTGCTCGCGTGCCGGCCACTCCTGCGGGCCCATCCCAACGAGGATCCGCTCGCTGGTCTGATCGAGGCGTGCGTGCGTGAAGCCGGCGTGCGACCCTCCGACCTCAGGCGCGTTGCCGTGTCGATCGGTCCCGGTGGCTTTACGAGCGTGCGGGTCGCGGTGACGACGGCAAAGCTGATCGCCGAGGCTACCGGCGCTGCGTGCATCGGGGTTCCCAGCGCTCAGGTCGCGGCGTGGGAAGCGGCCGCTTCCGCGGCCGGAGAACAGCGCCCCGACGGCGACGCTCCCGTCGCGATCGCGCTCGCGAGCAAGGGCGACAGCGCCTGGGTGGCGGTCTATGGGCCGGACTTTGCGCTCCGGGCCGAGCCGCGCGTGATGATCTCGACCGACATGGTGGGCCTCGCGGGCCTCGGCGTGCGTCGCCTGGTGCACGATGCCTATCTCCCCGCGTCCATGGCCGCCGCCGCGGCGGCCGCGGGCCTGCGGAGCGAACCCGTCCGACTGTCGGCCCGCGGCGTCCTGGCGCTCAGCGGCGCCGCCCAGGCGGTCGACCCGGCGATCCTCGCGCCGATCTACCCCCGCGAGCCCGAAGCGGTCACCAAGTGGCGGGCGATGGGGCGGTAATGTGCGGCCGTCGCCTGATTGGTGCGTGACGCACCCGGCTGCATCGTGTACGCTCAAGCCTCATGTCCACGCCGGAAGGAGAGATTGACCAGCACCAGCCACGCGATCCATCGCGCCGGCGCGTCGCCATCGTCACCGGGACCCGCGCGGAGTTCGGTCTGCTGAGGCCGGTGATGTTCGCGGTGCATGCGCGGCCGGACCTTGAGCTGTGCGTGATTGCTGCCGGGTCCCACCTCGTGCTGCCGGCCGAGACCTTTCACGAGGTGAAGCGCGAGTTTGCCATCGCGGACTCGGTGCCGATGCAGATCGCGGGCCGCACGAGCCGCGCTGACGACGCCGAGGCGCTCGGGCGCGGCGTCTCCCGCTTCGCGCGCAGCTTCATGCATCTGTCCCCCGACTGGGTGGTGGTGCTCGGCGATCGCATCGAGGCGTTCGCGGCTGCGGCCGCGGCGAGCGTGGGGGGGTGGTCGCTGGCCCACATCCATGGCGGCGACCGCGCCGAGGGCGTCGCCGACGAGGCGATGCGCCACGCCATCACCAAGCTGGCCCACGTTCACTTCGCCGCGACGCCGATGTCGTGCGAGCGCATCATCGGCATGGGTGAGAAGCCCGAGACGGTGCACGTCGTCGGCTCGCCCGCGATCGACGACCTCGCCTCGATGCCGCCGCTGAACGACGCCGACTTCGAGGCCCTCGGATCACCCACGATCGTCGTTCTCCTCCACCCGCTCGGGCGTGATGTTGCCTTCGAGGAGCGCGTCGCGTCGGCCGTTCTGGCGGCGACGGCGGGCGTGTCAGCACACGAGCGGGTCCTGATCCTCCATCCCAATCTCGATCCCGGGCGCGAGGGGATCATGCGCGCCATCGCCACGCACGTCCGCGAGCACGGCGAGAAGGACGGCCCGGGACTGCAGGTCCGCTCGCACCTTCCCCGCGCGGGCTTCGTCGGGCTGCTCCGCCGCATCGCCCGCCTGAATGGTGAGCAGGGGGCAGAGGGGGGCGTCCTTGTCGGCAACTCCTCCGCCGGCCTCATCGAGTGTGCCGCGATCGGGCTGCCCGTCGTGGATATCGGCCCCCGGCAGTCCGGGCGCGAGCGCTGCAACAACGTCGTGCACGCCAGCGAGACCACCGAGGCTGTCACCACGGCCATCCGCCAGGCCCGGATGCTCCGTCCGTCGCTCGCGCGCGGCACGCCGCAGCACCCCTATGGCGACGGCACCGCGGGCCCCCGCATTGCGCGGCTCCTTGCGGAGATCGATCCGCACGATCCGCTGCTGCGGCGCAAACGCTGCACGTATTGAGGACTCGCCGGGGTTTCAATCCCCTGTGGCTGGCCGAATAACCGCACCGCCGCCCCCGGCGCGGGTCGCTCCGTGTGAAGTCTGCGACCTGTCGCGCGGGTTTTTGACGCACCCTGCTCCCAGCGTCAAGTAGCTCATGGTCCCAGCCGATGGCTCTATGGCGTGATCGAGTGGTGGGCCGCCAGGGAGGTTGGCCCGGCATCGCGCCAAAGCAGGGAGCAAGCGAATGAGCGTGGTCGCACAGGAACGTGAGCAGGTGGTCGCCGCGGCGATCCGCGAGATCAGCCACATCGCCACCCTGCCCGAGATCACCGTCAAGGTCGTCGAGCTTGTGGAGGATCCCAAGTCGACGGCCCAGGATCTCAACAAGGTCATTTCGACCGATCCCGCGCTCTGCTCGCGCATCCTGAAGGTCGTGAACAGCTCGTTCTACGGCCTGCCGGGGCAGATTGCTTCGATCAACCGCGCCATCGTGATGCTCGGCCTCAACGCCGTGAAGAACATCGCGATTGCCGCGAGCCTCGCCAAGCTCTTCCGTGGCGGCGACCTTTCGCCGGGCTTCTCGGCCCGCGACCTCTGGACGCACTGCAACGTGACCGCTGCGGGCGCCAAGATCCTCTCCAACTCGCTGAAGCTCGGCCTGTCTGATGAGGCCTTCCTCGCGGGCCTCATCCACGACATCGGCATCATGGTCGAGATGCAGGCCGATCGCAACAAGCTCATCGAGACCTTCCGCCTTGTGAACGCCGACGCCAAGGGCGTTCCCGCCAACGACATGCTCGTCGTCGAGGCCAAGGTCTTCGAGGCCACGCACCAGGACTTTGGTGCGGGACTGTGCGAGAAGTGGAAGTTCCCAAAGAGCTTCGCGCTCGTGACCGGCTTCCACCACCGCCCGATGGACGTGCCCCAGGACCAGCGCACGCTGACGGCGCTGATCTACGTCGCGGATCGCCTCGCGGCCGAGACGGGCATGGGCTTCCGCCAGGACCTCGTGAACACCGAGGTCGACGCCGCCGTCATGGACTACCTCAAGCTCACCAGCGAGAAGCTCGCTGAGGTCCGGTCGATGGTCATGGCCTCCTCCAAGGACGCCACCGCGGCCCTCGCGCTGGGCTGATCACCAGAATCTCGAAGCGGCCGCCACAGGGCGAGCCGCTCGCCACAGACTCTCTCTCTTTCTCCCTCCGGGCGGCTGCGTGGACACACTCAGCCGCCCTTTTTCTGCGCCAGCTGCCCGCCCATGCGTGCGTGGGGAGAGTCACGAGCGCGACAGCTTCTTCGGACGTCGTCCGTCGGACTCACCTGCGGCTAGACTCGTCGCATGCTCCCGTCGCCCAGCTCGCCGCCGGATCCAACCCGCGCCGGGCCCGAGGGCGGCGGCCATGCGCGCACCCTCGCGATCATCGCCGCTGCGGTTGCGATCGGACTCCTGCTGCGCGTCCCCGGCATGCTGCAGAGCCTCTGGCTCGATGAGATCTTCCGAACGCGCGTGGGCCTCGCGACCGACCGGGTCTGGTGGCTTCTTTTCTACGACGTCCACAACCCCGTCTACAACGCGCTGATGTGGCTGTGGATCCGGATGGCGGGCGACAGCGAGATCGCGGTGCGCCTGCCGTCTCTGATTGCTGCGATGGCGCTCATTGCCGTCATCTCACGCTGGGCAGAGGCGCGATTCGGCGCGCTCGCGGGGCTCGTGACGGGGCTGTGGCTGCTCATCTCGCCCGTCGCCGTCTGGTACTCCACCGAGGCCAAGAACAACATCTTCACCGTGCTCTTTGCGACCGCGGGCGTCTGCCTGCTGGATGTTGCGATGAGGTCGCGGAGGTCGCGCGATGTCTTGCTGGCCGGCGCGGCGTGCGTGCTCGCGGTCGCGACGGACTTTCAGGCGTTGCTTGTGCTCGTGCCCGCGTGGATCGCGGTTGCTTGGTTTGGTACGGTCGGCGTGTATGGCCAGAGCGGCGCCACGGAGCTCCGCCCTGCAGCGCGCGTGATTGCGCGCGTGAGTGTGCGTCTGGCGCCACTCCTCTTTGTGATCGCGAGCGCACTTGCGTTCCTTGTGCCTTGGATCATCTTCAAGTCCGGGCACGCGAGCGGATTGCCCCGCCCGTACGTCGGCTACTTGCACTGGCACGAGGTGCTGCGTCTGCTCATCATCTGGCTGCCGACGGGTAACGCGTTTCCGCCCATCGGGCGCGGCTGGATCCTGAACGGCGCGTGGATCGGGCTGCTGGTTCTGCCGCTGCTGCTCGCGGGACTGTCGCGACTTGCGCGCACGCCCGCTGGCGTGCTCGCGCTGGCTGGTCTTTTCGGGCCGCCACTTCTGATGATGGCGGCACACGAGCTGCTGGTGGTGATGGGTGTCAAGACGCGGCTTTACCAGCCGCGGAACCTGCTGGTGATGCTCCCGTGGTTCGCGGTCGCGTTCGGGGCGGGTGCCGCGGCGTGGCGCGAGTGGCAGCTGCGGCGCACGAATCAGAAGATGGGTGAGGGCCCACGCTCAGGAGCCAAGGCCGCGTGGTTCGCGATCCCGGTGACCGTTGCGCCACTCGTGCTCGCGCTTGTCTCAACACTGCTCATCCGAACCACCCAGTCCGAACGCGAGACGGTCATCACGCCCAACCCGGACTGGCGCGGCCTCGCAGCGTGGAATCGTGAGGGGAATGAAGCTCCCGTCATCACCAACACGATGGTCATCCCGCTGGAGTATTACGCGCC
>CAZBXF010000172.1:0-6910 GCA_964495635.1 uncultured Phycisphaeraceae bacterium | reverse complement strand
TCCAGCCGCCCTGGCCGACGAGGTTGCCGTTGGCGAAGGTGCCGAACTGGCTATTGACGTACACGCTGGCCTGGGCCATGCCCGCAGCGGCCGCGAACGCGGCAACGATACCGACGGTGCTGATCTTCATCTGTCTCTCCTTGTTCGACGCGGATTCCTCCGCGGACCCCGAAGGATTGGCGCCACCCGGGCAAAAGTCGCCCTCCACCCCCCATCCCGGCGCTGAAGATCTGAATGACCGCCCCAAAAACAAAGCTGGGGCCCGGCAGAAGCCGGGCCCCGGGGGGAGATTATCAGACTGCCCTGACTTCGTCGTCAGACCGAGACGCGCAAGGCCGGGTGGCCGCAGATCCAGACGGCGGGGTCAACACCGCCGAACCCAACCACCCGACCCGCGAACCAGGCGCCTCAGCGGCGACGACGCATCGCAACCAGGCCCGCGGCGGCGAACAGCCCCGCAAAGCCAGGAGCCGGGATCGCATCAACCGTGATCGCAGCACCCAGCGGCGTCACATTGTCACCCACCAGGCCGATCGCCCACGCCGTGTACACCTGGTTGTTCGTCACGCTGATGCCCGGAAGCGGCAGAACCACGTCCGTCGTGCCGGCCAGACGAACCTCAAGGTCATAGGTGCCGCCCGGAACGTTGATGTACCCGCCGCTCTCGCGGAAGGAGACGTTCGAGAAGAGCACCGCCCCGCCCGCCAGCGCGATGTCCACGGCCGGCGCGTTCGCGGAGGCATGGACGAAGCGGATGCGAGCCGCGGCAGGGTTCAGCGTGTTGTCATCGATGAGCACGATCGGTGCGAAGGCCGGGTTGCCACCCAGGAGGCCCGTCGCCGCAACCGTGTAGTCCGTGTCGGCCGCGAGCGCAAGATCAGCATCGAAGACGACCGGCGCATCAGCCCCGGTCGGAACGATCTTGAAGTTGTACGTCGCGCCCGGGACGTCAACGTAGCTGCTCACGTTGCCGTACGAGAGGTTGGTGATGGGGCGCAGCGCGTTGTTCACGAGCACGTCCACCGCCGGAGCGTTGGGCGAAGCGTGGAACGCCCGCACGCTGGCATCGCCAGCGAAGGCCGTCGACGAGGCAACAACGAACGAAACAACAGCGGTCGCGTACATGGCACGCATCTCGAACCTCCAGCTCCCCAGCGAGATGTTCGGGAATTGAATCGCCAGCCGAATGGCCGGCGAGACGACGAGCGTCGTCGTCCGGGAAGATGCGCCCAATCCGGCCTCATGCCACCCAAAGAGGTTGATTTCCGGACGGATATCACGATTCGAACGCACCAACACTGGTGGAAATCTCGGATCTCTACAACCCGGTCCGAACCATCCACAGGGTTCCATCGGCGCACCAAGCCGCGTGAAGCACAACGCCCGGCCGTCGGCGGCCGGGCGTTGCGAGCGTGCAAATCTCATCGAATAGTTCAACGGACTTGAAGAGTTGATGATCAGGAACGCAGCCAACTCTCCAAGTGAACTCAGTCCTCGCCCTGCGCCTTCGTGAAGCCCTCAGCGCCATCGATCTCCTGCAGCTTCTCGATGTGGACCCAGCGGTGCTTCGCGCCCAGCTTCGCCAGCACGGGCAGCAGCGCCTCATCGGTCAGGTCGCCACTGCCGCCCTTCTCAGCACCGACGCGGAGCATGCAGCGGCAGCGGTACTGATCAACACAGTCCGTAATCGCGCCGGCGGCGGGGTAGACCTTCGTGCCGCGATTGCTGATCATCTTGAGCTTGAGCGCCGTCCCTTCCAGCGCCGCCTCCACGGAGGGGCCCAGCGCGTCGGGCTGCAGCGGGCTCGTGACGAAGATGTCCGCGCCGACCGTCCGGAGGCTCTTGGCCTTGACGAACTCCGGGTCGCTGGAGAGCTTGGGGAGCTTGATCTCCTTGTAGTCGCGGACCTTGTACTTCTCGCTCTTCTTGCCAAGGTTGGCGATGATGCGGTCAGCAAAGCCGCTGGTCGTGAGGGTGTTGGGCTTGTCGTAGCCGACGACGTCGCCGGTGCCCACGCCCTGACGGGCGCACTCTTCGAGCGTGTAGAGGACCGAGTGCTCGATCTTCTGGGCCGCCTCGAACTCGTTGATGTAGCGCAGCATCGCCACACCGCTCATCAGCACCGCCGTCGGGTTGATGCAGTTCTTGCCGGCGTACTTGGGCGCGCTGCCGTGGACGGCCTCGAAGATCGCCACGTCGTTGCCAAGGTTGGCGCTCGGAGCAAAGCCCAGCCCCCCCACCAGCGCGCTCGTCAGGTCGCTGATGATGTCGCCGTTCATGTTGGTCGTCACGATGACGTCGAACTGCTCGGGCTTCTTCACAAGCTGGTGCGCGGCATTGTCAATGATCACATGCCACGACTGGATCTCCGGATACTCCGGCGCGATCCGCTCGAACGTGCGCTTCAGCAGCCCCTCCGTCATCTTCATGATGTTCGACTTGGTCGCGCACGCCACGCTCTTGCGCCCCTCCGACCGCGCGAACTCAAACGCCGTCCGCACGATCTTCTCGCACCCCTTGGCGCTGATCAGCTTGAGGCACTGCGCAACCCCCGGCGTCTGCATGTGCTCGATGCCGGCGTAGAGGTCCTCGACGTTCTCACGCACCACCACAAGGTCGATCCCGCGCCCCGAATACGGCGTCTTGACGCCCGGGATCTCACGCACCGGCCGGATGTTCGCGTACGTCTCAAACAGCTTGCGGAGCGTGACGTTCGCCGACTTCTCCCCGTACCCGACCGGGGTTCCGAGCGGGCCCTTGAAGACCAGCCGCGTCCGCCGGATGCTCTCGATGGTCTCCTGCGGCACGCCCGACGGGATGCCGCGCTTGAAGACCGACTCACCCGCGTCGACACGCTCGAACTCCAGGTTCACGCCCGCGGCCTCGATGATGCGCACCGCCGCGGCGACACACTCCGGCCCCACACCATCACCGGGGATCAGCGTGCACAGGCGTTTACCATTGGCGGAAGTCGGCATCGGCATTCTCCTTGGGGTTCGGCAACTGCCTCGCGGATCTCCGTCCGCTCGGGCTCGACGGTCGCCGCGGCCTCGGGCCCGCAGCGTCTGGAATTGACCAGAAGCCCAAGTCTATTGCACCCCCGCTTCCCCCTGTGAAAAATCCGTGAATCCCGACGTCAGGGTGCGGAAATCAGTTGACAGGCACCACCCAACGCCGCGCCGCCCGCAACCCCGCACGCGCCAGCCGCAGCCGCACGCCCGATCGCGGTCCAAGGTACGCTCTCCTGCCGGACCTTCCCGGCCGCCGAGCGATACGCATCGGTGGTTTTTCCGTAGAAGCACGCGCAGCGAAAGGCTGCGGACCCCGGGGATGTGTCGATGCCCAAGGGGCAGGAGCGAGTGGTCGATGTTCGATGTCCTCTTTTCGCCGCCGGCCGTGTGGTTCACGATCCCAGCACTGCTGGGGGCGCTGGTCTTCTTCCTGAAGATCGTCCTCATGGTCTTCGCAGGCATCGGACCCGACCTCGACGCCGGCCAGCCGGACATCGTCGATGTCAACGCCCACGGCGACACCACCAGCGCCTTCCAGATCTTCTCTTTCCAGAGCATCATGGCCGGCCTCATGGGCTTTGGCGTCGCGGGCCTCGGCGGCCTTGAGGGCCTGGGCCTCAACTTCGGCTGGAGCTTCCTGATCGGCGTCCTCGGCGGCGCGGCCTTCATGGCCATCCTCGGCGCCATGCTCCGCGGAGTCTCCACCCTCGCCACCAGCGGCAACGTCTCGCCAAGCATGGCCATCGGCCAGGAGGCCGACGTCTACGTCACGATCCCCGCCAAGGGACAGGGACGCGGCCAGGTCAAGCTCGTCATCAGCGGACGCCAGCGCATCTACACCGCCGACTCAACAGGCCCCGAGATCGCAAGCCAGCGCCGGGCCAGGATCGTCGCGGCCCATCCAGACAGCTCGGTCACGGTCGAAGCGGTGTAGACGTCGCGGGACGGGGGATCTCGGAGCGGGATTCAGTGAACGGAGAGTTCAGAACGGTGCCAGAGGCACCAGGGGAGTCAGTCGATGGCCTCGTGGATCGAATCAGCAGCGGCAGCGGGCACCCAGGCCCCATGGATGTCCACCCTCGCCCAGACCCGGCTCGAGATGCCGGAGTCTGGCAATCTCGGCCCGCTCATCCTCGCCGCGGCCGTCATCGGCCTGCTGCTCCTGCTCCTCTTCGTCAGCATCTTCGTCGCGCGCCAGTACAAGCGCTGCCCCAGCAACCGGATCCTCGTCGTCTACGGACGCGTCGGCCGTGACAAGAGCAGCAAGTGCATCCACGGCGGCGGCACCTTCGTCCTGCCCCTCGTCCAGGACTACGCCTACCTCTCCCTCGAGCCGCTCGTCATCGAGATCCCCCTGCAGGGCGCACTCTCGCAGAACAACATCCGCGTCAACGTCCCCTCGACCTTCACCGTCGGCATCTCAACCGACCCGGTGCTGATGCAGAACGCCGCGGAGCGCCTCCTGAGCCTCCCCACCGAGCAGATCCGGGAGCAGGCCCAGGACATCATCCTCGGCCAGCTGCGCCTGGTCATCGCGACCCTGTCGATCGAGGAGATCAACAAGGACCGCGAGAAGTTCATGCGGCTGATCAACGAGAACGTCGAGCAGGAGATCAACAAGATCGGCCTCCAGCTCATCAACGTGAACATCCGCGACATCACCGACGAGAGCGGCTACATCGAGGCCATCGGCAAGCGGGCCGCCGCCGAGGCCGTGAACCGCGCCCGCGTCGAAGTGGCCCAGCAGGAGCGCGACGGCGCCACCGGCGAGGCCCAGGCAACCCGCGAGCGCGAGGTCAACGTCGCGGCCCAGCTCGCCGCCAGCGCCGAAGGCCAGAAGAAGAGCGAGCAGGCCCAGCGCGTCGCGCTCGCCGCCCTCGAGGCTCAGGCCGTGAAGGGCGAGAGCGAGAGCAAGCGCGAGCGCGAGATCGCCATCGCCCAGCGCGAGGCCGAGATCGCCACCGCCAAGAAGCAGGCCGAGCAGGAGCAGCGCATCCGCGTCGCCGAGGCCGAGGCCCAGGCCGTGACAGGCGAGAACGCCTCGCGCGAGCGCATCGCCAAGAGCCAGGCCCAGCTCGCCGAGATCGCGGCCGAGGGCCGCCGCCGCTCCGAGGTCGCGGCCGCCAACGCCGCGCAGGCCATCCTGATCGCCCAGCGCGAGCAGGAACTCGCACGGCTCGGTAAGGAGCAGCTCGCCCCGCAGGAGATCGAGAAGCAGCGCATCGCCCTCGCAGCGGAAGCCGAGGCGGAGAAGCTCCGGCGCGAGGCCCAGGGCCAGGCCGATGCCATCTTCGCCAAGTACGAGGCCGAGGCAAAGGGCGTGCAGCTCGTGATGGAAGCCAAGGCCGAGGGCTACCGCCGCCTCATCGAGGCCTGCGGCACCGATCCCGCCGTCGGACCCACGCTCCTCCTCATCGAGCAGCTCCCCAAGCTCGTCGAGCAGCAGGTCAAGGCCATCCAGGGCATCAAGATCGACAAGATCACCGTCTGGGATCAGGGCACCGGCAGCGGCACCGGTGGCGGCGGACGCAACGCCACCGCTGATTTCCTCTCCGGGCTCGTGGGCTCACTCCCCAAGCTCCATGAACTCGCCGAACAGGCCGGCGTCGAGCTCCCCTCCGCCCTCGGCAAGCTGCGGACGCGCCAGGGCGACGCCATCGGCAACGCGGCTGCCGAGGCCACACCGCCGAAGAAGTCCTGACGCCTGATGCCTCCCCACCATCCGTAATCCTCGTCTCTCTCACGCAGGAGACCCAGCGATGTCCCGCACCCCGCAGATGCAGCCGCCCGCCCCCAACGCCAAGTCCGGCCTCGGCGCCGGCGCCATCATCGCGATCATCATCGGTGTGGTCGTCGTCGTCGTGCTGGTCTGCGGCGGCGTCGGGCTCGCCGTGCTGCTGCCCGCGCTGGGCAAGGCTCGCCAGAGCGCCCAGGAGGTCATGACGGCGGCCCAGACGCGCCAGCTCGTCATGGTCGCGACCATCTACGCCGCCGACAACCAGGACTTCCTTCCGACGCAGGCCGACTGGACCTCGCAGGTCCAGACGTACCTCGGTGATCCGGCCGGTGCCGCCGCCGCCCTCGACAGCCCCCGCATCGACGGCGCAGGCCCCGACTTCATCTACACCCCGCCGACACCTCCGGAAGGCGCAACCCACGTCCGCATGAGCGACATCCGATCGCCAGCCCAGTTCATCCTCATGCACGAGGACCTCTCCCGCCTCCCGACCCGCTTCACCAGCGTCGCCGTCGGCATGGCCGACGGCTCGGTCCAGATGATGGACCGCGCCACGCTCGAAGCCATGCTGGCGGCACAGAAGCAGGCAGCCCCACCGGCGGCCCCGGGCGGCACCGGCGGCCCGGGGTGAAGTGGTAGACAAAGCGTCACGCCGTTCTTCGTCGACGGGCGAGTTACGGCCGTAACCGTCGCCGGCGTCAGCCTGCCTCGGGCTCGGCATCACGGGGTTGCCTCACCGTCGGCGACGACGCCAGGCGAGAGCACCTCCCATCAGAAATGCCACGGCAGTCCCGGGCGACGGGATGGTGAACTGGACGATCGCGGAAGCGGGGCCAGGATCGCCACTGACCGACGTCACCGAAAACGCGAACTCACCAGATTCGGTGAGGCTGGCACCATCTCCAGCGACATCTGCTCCAACCAGTCGGATCTCCGCGATCGGCAGCACCAGCCCGTTTCCGAAGTCAAACAGATCCCCGGTCCTGAGCAGTTCATAAGGCCCGGAAGCCGGGTCGTACGCGATCAGAACATCCCCTTCGCGAGTCGGCATCGAAAGCCCGAACACCCCTGCGAACTGATCGGACTCGTTGAGGTTGGTGAGACCTCGCACGCCCCGAACTTGCGGTACTGTGCCCGAAGTATCGAATCCTGCGGTCAGAAC
>CAZBXF010000171.1:0-6914 GCA_964495635.1 uncultured Phycisphaeraceae bacterium | reverse complement strand
AAGAGTGCCGGGGACCGGCACACCACCCAGAGCCACTGGGTACGCGAAGCGTCAGCTTCCGGCCGCGGCTTTCTGGACCTGGTCGGAGAGGTGCTGGGCGAGGTCCTTTGCGGAGCCGTGCCAGCCGGGGACGAGGCCCTGCTCGAGCGTGCCGCCGTTTTCTTCGGCCATCTGGGCGTCGATGCGCTTCTGGGCGGTGATGACGGTGGAGTGGTTGGTGCGGCCCATGATGCGGGCGATCTCGGGGAAGCTCATCGTGGTGAGGCGGCGCGAGAGGGAGGCGACCATGGAGCGTGCGAGGACGACGCGCTTGTGGCGGCCCTTGCCCATGAAGGCGTGGAGATCAACGCAGAGGTGGCGGCAGACTTCGGAGATGACGAGCTCGACGCTGATGGGCTTCTTGAGGCGAGCGTTGGTGCGCGTGACGGCGCTTCCGGGCGTGGGGCCGTCGAGGCCGAGGGCCTTGCGGACGAGCGTGAGGCCCACGCGGCCGTCGTCGGCGAGGAGTTCGGGGAGGACTCGGCGCATGGCGTCGATCTGGTTGACGAGTCCCTCGATCTCGCGGACGGAGCCACCTGCGGCGGCGGCGGGGACGCCGGGCGTGCTGGGGCCGCGGGCGCTGCGCTCGACGAGGAGTGCCATTGCGGGCTCGTCGATGGCGACGCCGCGGCGCTGGGCGAGGAGCTTCACGAGCTTCTCGCGGAGTGCGGGGTCGGGCGTGTCGACGCGGACGACGGCGCCGGCGAGGAAGCGCGAGAGGAGGCGCTCGGAGAGCTTCTGGATCTCGCGCGGGTGCTCGTCGCTGGCGAGGGCGAGGCGCGAGCCTTCGAGGCCCACGGCGTCGAGCGTGAAGAGGAGCTCGCTCTGGGTCGCGTCCTTGTTGGAGAAGAAGTGGACGTCGTCGATGCAGAGGAGGTCGACCTTGCGGTAGATCTTGCGGAAGGCGTCGATCTTGCCGGCGCGGACCGCGGTGATGAACTCGTTGGTGAAGGCCTCGGCGCTGGTGTAGCGGACGACCGCGCCGGGGCGTCGCTGGGCGAATCGTGCCGCGAGGCCCTGGAGGAGGTGCGTCTTGCCGACGCCCGAGGGCCCGTGCACGAAGAGGGGTGCGCAGGGGCCGTCCTCGTCGGCGAGGCGCGTGGCGCCGGCGTAGGCGAGGCGGTTGGAGAGACCGACGACGAAGTCCTCGAGGCGGTGCTGGAGCGTGGGCCTGGGTGCGGCGCGCCACTGGGCGGCCGGGGCTGCCTGATCGGTCGGGCGCGGCGCGGGAGAGGAGGCGAGCGCGGTGGCGGGCGGGGTGGTGCGATCGGTGGTGGTGGTGCGATCGGCGCTGGCGCGCTCGAGCGCGGCGCGATCAACACGGAAGCGGAGCTCGATCTTCGGGCGGGCTTCGCCGGCGGAGGTGCCGCCGAAGGGCGAGCCGTTGGAGCGGGCGGCGTTGGCGCGATCGGCGAGGACCTCCGCCGCGAAGGCGCGCAGGAGGTGGCCGAAGCGCTTCTCGAGCATGTCGCTCATGAAGCTGGAGGGGACGGAGATCTCGAGGTGCTCGCGCGTGAGGCGGAGGGAGGCCTGGGGGCCGAAGTATCGGTCGACGAGCGGGCGGCCGACCTCGTCGATGATCATGGCGAGGACGCGGGCGCCGGCCTCGGCGGGATTGGGCTCGCTGAGTGCGGGTCGAGCTGCGGCGGCTGGGGTTGGGGTGAGCAGTGGCGTGGCCCGGACGCGCGTGGCGTTGGGAGCGTCGCTGCTGGTTTTGGCGGGTGAGGCCGTGAGAGTGGCTGCCGTCGCGCGAGTGGTCATCAGGAGGCCCTTCACGAGAAGAGTCGGACGGTCGTGGGCCGCGAGGAACCGCGCCGCGGGGATCGCGGCGTGGGCGAGCGACGTCCATGCGGGGCGCCGGGGCGCTCCGATCGGACAGACGCGCGGGCCCTCGGGCCCGTTTCAGATGTCGATTCGAGTCCTTCACAACCGGAGAGAAAGACACCGCCCGCACGAGCGAGAATGCTCGGCGTCTCCGTGGGTCGATCCGTGACCTCATGAACAACAGACGTGCTGGCGGTTGGTGTGCGTTGCCGCTCACGACCCGCCGATGGGCACAAGATAGAGTCGCGCGGACGGCGCAGCAACGCGTGGTGACTGGCAATCGACACCCGAGCGTACTGGCCGATTGTGCGCAAAGACTTACGTGCGCGAGAAAACTTGTGCACCAAACATCCCGACCGTTGCGCACAGATTGTGCAAAAGCCGTGTGAATCGGCGCAAGTGTCCGGATGCGATCGGCTTGGCGAAATCTGTGGGGATTGGGCTGGAGAGGGCTTGACGCGCGTGGCGCGGGCGCTCTTTACACGGGACGCACGAGTGCGCGTCGGCGCCCGAACACGGTGAAGCCCAGGCGCTCGTAGAGCCGCAGTGCGGGCACGTTGCGCTCATCGACGGCGCAGGTGACGGGCCAGCCGGGCACCACGGACCTGGCCCGGGCCATGCAGTAGGGGAGGAGCGTGCGGCCCAGGCCCTTGCCCCGAAGGCTTTGTCCGAGCCCGAGATACACCAGCTCGATGGTTCGCTGCTCCGGGCATCGCGACAGGAGCACGCAACCGGAAGGAACGCCGTCGAGCATGACGAGGAGCCAGAGGGAGGGATCGAAGGTGCCGGTGCTCTTGTGCGAGGCGAGGATGTCGGCCGTGTCGCGCAGGCCGCAGAGCTCGGGGCAGTCCAGCGTGTTGGCGTAGGAGGCGTCCAGCGCGGCCAGCAATGGCGCATCTGGTTGCGATGATTGGTCCTGCGCTGCGCGGGGCGCGGAGGCCGGCGGCGTGGGCGGTGCGGGGTCTGAGAGCCACCTGACGGTGACGCCGGGCGGGAGCTCCGGGAGTGTGGGGCGTTTGCCCCGCATGAGGGCGACGGGCTCCTGGCGCATGTAGCTCAGCGTGCCGACCGAGATGAAGCCCGCGCGCTCGAGGGCGCGCTCGAACCAGGTCTCTTCGAGCTCCGGGAGCGCCTGGGCGATCTTGACGCGGCCATCGGGGAGGCGTGCGAGGTGCTCGCAGGTCGCGACGAGGCAGGCGGCCCGCTCGGCGGTGGCGAGCTCGGTGTCGGCCTCCCAGGGCGCGGGCTCGCTGAGGAAGATCATGGCGGTGCGACCGGGGCCGAGGACGGGGAGGCATGCCTGTCGGACGTGGATGGCGTGGGCGGCGCGGGCGCCCTTGCCGACGGGCGCGGGGCCCGGCTCCAGGGTGGCGAAGGCGAGGGAGAAGTCGATTCCGTGCTGCGGGGCGGAGGCGAGGAGGCGGCGTGCCGCGGCGTCCAGATCGCCGCCGGCCTGCGACACGATGCGCCGTGCTGCGGCGTGGGCGAGGTCGGATGTGACGCGGACGGGGCGGGGCGTGGCGGGGGACTCGGAGCGAGACCCGCCCGCCGGGGGAGTGACCCGGGACGAGGCCTGCGACGGACCGGTCGGGTTGCCCTTGGGGGGAGGCACGAGGAACCGTATACCGACCGCTGGCCGACTTCGAAGGGGGCGGCCTGGTGGGTCTGTCCGGTTTGACCGGTGGCGGCAATCTCGTACACTGACGCGACGAAGGTGCTCCGAGGCTCCCCAGACGGGCGGGCCCACCGTCCCCTCCACAGTCCTCCCGCCGTCCCCCACGGTCCCGTTGACGAGGTGTTGAATGCTCAAGGCTTTCCAGTCCCGCCGCTCATCCGCCGCCCTGCTGGGTGGGCTTGCCGGCGTGCTCGCGGCGTCGGCGTGCGTGGTGGCGGGTGCGGTGTCGCTGGGCGTGATGACGGGGCTGGCGCCCGCGATGGCTCCGGAGCCTGATCCGATTCCGCGTCGGTGGCAGCTTGCGGTGGAGCCGGGCCCGCTGCGGATCGCGACGGTGCAGACGTCGTCCGGGCCGCAGTCGTTCTACTTCCTGACGTACAAGGTGACGAACACGAGCGATCAGGACCTTCTGTTTGCGCCGTCGTTTGACCTTGTGACGGGCGAGGGTGAGGCGAAGCGCTCGGGCCGGGATGTTTCGGCCGAGGTGACGCGCGAGATCCTGGCGCGGCTCGAGAGCCCCTTCATCCAGGATCAGATCAGCATCGTCGGGACGCTGCTCCAGGGCGAGGCCAACGCCAAGGAGGGCGTGGTGATCTGGCCGGTGAACGACACTCGCCTGAGTGAGATCCTGATCTTTGCGGCGGGCTTCTCGGGGGAGACGCGCGGCGTTGAGATCAAGAACGCGGAGGGGAAGCTCGAGCGCGTGCTGCTCCGCAAGACGCTGATGATGCGGTTTGAGGCGCCGGGCGAGCTGCGTGAGATGGCGGGGAAGGAACTTCCGCGCGTTGAGTCGCGGTGGGTGCTGCGGTAAGCGACCGGGCGGCATGAACCGCAGGTCCGATCCCTGGCAAGGTCCTCGGGGCTGGATTCTCGGACGCTTGGGGCGGGGCCCTGTGGCGGCCGGGGGCTGGCGGAGCCTGAGGGGGTGGAGCTGGGCTGATTGGAGGCCGATGGTTCGCGGTGGACGGGGCTGGGCTGACCGCCTAGCATCCTGACCCCGCCCGAGGCTCCGGCCGCGGAGGGGTTGATGAACAGTTTCGGTCTGGGTTGTTGGTTTTGGGTTGATTCGTTCTGAGTTGATTCGTTCTGAGTTGATTCTTCGGGGCCTCTGCCCCAAAGGTTGGAAACGTCATGGCACATAAGAAGGGTCAGGGCTCGACCAAGAACGGGCGCGACAGCAACCCGCAGTACCTCGGCATCAAGCTCTACGGCGGCCAGACGGCTCAGCCGGGCGGGATCATCGTTCGCCAGCGCGGGACGCCCTTCCGCCCCGGCTTCAACGTTGAGCGCGGCACCGATGACACGCTCTACTCCGTGGCCGATGGCACGGTGGTCTTCATGGGCCGCACGGTGCATGTCGTTCCGTCCGATGCGAACGCGCCGCGTCCGAAGTACCTGATGAAGGCCTGAGCGACCTCTGTGTCGTTCGAGGCTCCGGCCTGGGCTGCGTGCGCGTGAGCGTGCGACGCCGGGGACGGGTTCAACTCTCAAGAAAGACGAAACGCACGGGCCAGAGGCTCGTGCGTTTTTCGTTGTGTGGTCTGGCTGCCGTGGGTGAGGATGCGGGGGCGCGACGGGCGCCTGGGCGGGATCAGCCCAGGAGCGAGAGTGCGGACTGGGGCGCGTTGTTGGCGAGTGAGAGGATGTTGGTGGAGGCCTGCACGAGGATCTGTGAGCGTGTGAGCTCGGCGGTCTGCTGGGCGAAGTCGGAGTCGCGGATGACGGATGCCGCGGCGGCGGTGTTCTCGATCGCGATGCCGGTGGAGCGGATGGTGGTGCCGAGGACGTTGCGCTGGAAGCTGCCGAGGCGGCCGCGCGAGGTGGCGACTTCCTTGAGCGCTTCGGCGACGATCTTCTGGGCGCGGTCGAGGTCACCGTCGACGAGGTTGGCGGATCCGCCCGCGCCGAGCTGGTTGAGGAAGCCGGTCTCGGTGGATCCGAGCTTGCGGGCGGCGACTTCCTGGATTCCGATGACGGCCTGGCCCTGGATGTCGACGCGGCTGGCGAGCTGGAACTTGGCGCCGCCGCCGGTGATGGTGAGGGTTGGGTTGGAGCCGCCGACGCGTCCGAGCGTCTGGCTTGCGGCGGCGGTGAGGGTGAACTCGCCCTCGAGGAAGTCGGTGTTGAGGCGCATGGTCCGGCCGCTGCTGGTGACGCGGACGCCGTTGATGGTGGCCTCGACGTCCTGGCCGGCGTCGCGCACGCCGATGAGCGACCCTGCGGCGCTGGCGAAGGTGGTGCGGTCGGCGCCGGCGGTCGAGGCGGCGTTGAAGTTGGTGGCCTGCAGGCGGTAGATCCCGCGGACGGGCGAGGCGGCGTCGCCGTTGGCGGTCTCGTTGATGCCGGCGTCGTCCAGGACCTTCACGCCGACGAACTCGTCCGCGCCGTACTCGGTGCTGAAGAAGGCGATGCCGGTGCCGGAGAGCTTGGCGGAGACGCCGGTCACGCCCTTGTAGGAGTTGACGGCGTCACGGATGGATGTGAGCGATGTTCCGGAGGCGAAGGCGAGCTCGCGGAGTCCCTTGGATCCTGCGATCTCGAGGACGAGGCTGCTGCCGAAGTTGAGATCGAGGTTGCCGCCGGTTGAGAGGAAGAGGCCACCCTGCTGGGCCGAGGCGGTGACGAGCGCGTCCACGTCGAGGGTGGCGCCGGCGAAGCGGGCGCTGCCGATGCGGAAGTCCGCGATCCCGGCGGCGATGCCGGAGGCGGTGAAGTCGAAGCCGCCGCTGAGGAGCTTGGTGCCCTGGAAGTTGGTTCCTGAGGAGATGCGGTCGATGGTCTGGAGGATTGAGTCGACGGAGAGCTGGCCGGCGGCACGCTCTTCCTTCGAGAGTCCTGCGGCGTTGGCGGCGCCGACGACGAGGCCCTGGAGTTCGGTGAGGAGGGACGAGACTTCCTGGAGGCCACCCTCTGCGATGCTGACGACCTGATCGGCGCGTTCGGCGTTGGTGACGGTCTGGTTCAGGCCGCGCTGCTCGGCGCGCAGATTCTCTGAGGCGATGAGTCCGGAGGGGTCGTCCTTGCCGCGGTTGATGCGGAAGCCGGTGCTGAGGCGCTCGAGGGCCGTGGAGAGCGAGGCGTTGTTGGAGCCGAGCACCCGTTGGGCGATGAGCGACTGGACATTGGTGTTGATGCGACCCATGCGTACACCCCGAACGTCGACCTGCCGGACCGTCTCGCACCATCCGTGTGCGGATACCGGTCCTTGGGCTTCGTCGGCGTCCTATCGGGCGTGCCACCGCAACACCTGAGCGGCGTGGTGGGTTGGTGACGATTGTGGAGGCGCTGGCGTGAGGTGTGTGCGGTCTGTAACGGCTGGGAGGGGCGGCCGCAGGAACGGCGCAGGCGTCATGGGTGTGCGAGGTGGACGCGGAGG
>CAZBXF010000170.1:0-6938 GCA_964495635.1 uncultured Phycisphaeraceae bacterium | reverse complement strand
GACCACTACACCAAGTCGAAACAGGTGCTCCTCGCAGCACAGCCCGCCGGTGCTACTGCAGTTCTCGGTGTTTCGGTCTCGCACTGGCAGATCTGCCCGGGCGTGCGTCGCGTCGTGATCGGCGAAGCCGCGCCCCGGATCACGGGCCTCTCCATCCCAGGCCGGCACAACGAGACCAACGCTGCCGCAGCCCTCGCCGCCGT
This sequence comes from uncultured Phycisphaeraceae bacterium, assembly GCA_964495635.1. Classification (GTDB taxonomy): domain Bacteria; phylum Planctomycetota; class Phycisphaerae; order Phycisphaerales; family UBA1924; genus JBBASU01. The sequence continues at coordinate 6,735 of CAZBXF010000170.1, read as the reverse complement.
CTGCGCCCTTCACCCCGAGTTGTCGGAAGCAAAGGTCTTGGAGTCGGTCAGGACGTTCCGAGGCCTCCCCCACCGCCTCGAGTACGTGGCCTGCCCCCGGGGCGTGCGCTGCTACAACGACAGCAAGTCCACGACGCCAGACGCAACCCTGCTCGCCGTGGAGTCCTTCGCCGAGATGCCGGGACGTGATCGCGTCCACCTCATCGTGGGTGGTGCCGACAAAGGGAGCGATCTCTCGGCGTTGGCCCGGCTCGCACCCAGCCTGGCTGGTCTCTACACCGTCGGGGTCACGGGGCCCGCGATCGATCACGCAAGCGAGGGACGCTCGATCCCCTGCGGCACCATCGACCGGGCGGTTTCGCTCGCGTTCGAGCGTGCCCGCGAGGGCGATATTCTGCTCCTGAGCCCCGGCTGCGCGTCGTGGGATCAGTTCACGAACTATGAGGCACGCGGCCGGAGGTTCTTCGAACATGTACGAGCACACGAGACCGACCACTAGCACAAGCGGCGACCGTGGGGGCGTCGAGGCCAGCCTTTCGAGGCCGTGCCCACGATCCGGCGCCGTGCATCGGAGGCTCGCTCAAGGTCTGATGCTGACCTGCGTCATCGCGGGCGGCTGCGCGCAGCAACGAGTACCGCCGCTCGAACCGGCGGCGCCTCAGCCGCCGGTCGCACCGGTCGAGCCAGCGCCTCCACAGCCTCCGGTCACACCCGCCGAGCCGATTGCACCGACTCCTCCAGTGCGCCCCATCCCGGCGACACCCCCAGCTACTCCTGTCACGCCCGTCACGCCCGCCCAGCCTGCGACCCCCTCGTCGGGTATGCGTGAGCTCTTCCCGGGTCTGCGGATCGATGTCGCCCAAAAGCTGATCGAGATCGACGCGACGGTGCCCATCGACGCGCACAACCCGCGCACACCGCGCGTCTACCTGGAGCTGTTCGTCTGTCCACCTGACACTAAGGAACACGAGGCTGTGGCGCTGACGAAGGTGCCGCCGAGCCAAGTACATGCGGCACTGCTTCTGCTTGGCCTCGAGCCCGGCTCGCCGGGCAAGTTCGCGTTTGAAGGGAAGAGACTGGTCTCAACACCGCCCAAGGGTCCCTCGGTGCGGGTGACGATCGCGCACGAACACAACGGTTCGGAGGTCGAGCTTCCGGCGACCGACTGGGCCATCACGACGCGCGACGGCCGAACACTCACGGAGTTTGCCCCCTCCGAGCGTTTCGTCTTTGCAGGATCGATGTTCGTCAAGCGCGACGGACGCGAGTTCTACTACGCCGACATGGACGGCACGCTCATCGGACTCACAACCTTCGGCGGTGAGTGCATCGCCTGGACGGGAATGCACAACCCCGACTCGGGCATCGAAGAGCCCCACTGGATCGCCAACTCCGCCGCCGTGCCGCCCTTCGGAACCCCCATCAAGGTCCGGATCCGCCCGGACTAACTGCCAGTTTCGGCCACATCCAACCCCCTCCAGAGGCCGAAACAAATGGGGGATGCAGCGTCTGAGGACACGTTGAGGCGCTCCACGCGTACAACTCTCCGACAGTCGTGGCTCGATCAACCGGCTCGATGGGTTCATCCGTACACCAGGCAGGCCCAACACCATGCGTCGATTCGTCGCCTTCGGTCCAGCCTTCGTCGTTCTCTTGACCGCTGGCGTGGTGCTCATCGCGGCTCCCGCGGTGATCTCGCGGGTCTCCGCGGCCCACACGCGCGCCACAGTCACACTTGCCCAGCAGAGCCTTGACTCCGATGACATCCTGCTGAGGATGAACGCCGCAACCCGCAACATCGACCAGGCGGTCCGCCCGTCGGTTGTGCATCTCGATGTCCGCTCCAATGACCGCAACAGGTCCCGCTTCCGAGGGTCGGCAGGGTCCGGCTGGATCTACGACGACAAGGGCCACATCGTCACCAACGCGCACGTCGTCTCAGGGGCGGACGCACTCCGCGTGCAGTTCTACGACGGCCGGATCGCCTCCGGCGAGATCGTGGGCATGGACCCGCTCACGGATGTCGCGGTTGTACGGGTCGCACCCGGGCCACACCTGATCCCAATCCGGCGTGCGACCTCTGAGATGATCGCGGTTGGGGACCGCGCATACGCGTTCGGATCACCCTTCGGCTTCAAGTTCTCCATGTCCGAGGGCGTGGTGTCCGGCCTGGGGCGCTCGGCCCGCACCATGATGGGGTTTGCGGGCCTGTCGAACTTCATCCAGACCGACGCCGCCGTGAACCCTGGCAACTCCGGCGGCCCGCTCGTCGATGTGAGAGGACGCCTCATCGGCATGAATGTCGCGATCGCCACGGCCCTCGACACCGACGGTGGCACGGAAGGACAGTCGGCGGGCATCTCTTTTGCCATCCCGCTCCGCACCGTCGAGGTTCGGGTGCAGCAGATCATCGCGGGCCAGCCCATCATCCCCGGCTTCCTCGGCGTCTCCTTCGCGGCCGGAGAGCAGACCCGTCCGACCGATCGCGATGGTGTACCGGGCGTGCGCGTGACGCAGGTCGTCCCCGGTGGGCCGGCGGACTCTGCGGGCCTGAGGGTGGACGACATCATCACGCACATCGAGGGGGAGGAGCTTGTGTCGGCGGAGACCCTTCGCTCACTGATCTCAACGTCCGAACCCGATTCCACTGTGTCGCTGCGTGTGTGGCGGAATGGCGAGATCATCGAGCTGCGTGCCACGCTGGGGCAGATGCCCGCCATCGCACGGGGGCAGATGTTCCGGGAGATGCTCCGTTCGGACTTCGGCCTCATCCTCAGGGATCAGGACGGCCCCCGCATCCGGGCGATTGTTCCAGGATCTCCCGCCGCGGATCAGGGGCTTCGCGACGGAATGAAGCTCACCCACGTGAACGGCCAGGCAGTTGCGGACTCCGATGAAGCCGCTGCGGCCCTCTATGCGAGTGGTCTTCTGTGGGGACGCGTCGTCCGGCTCAAGGTCGAGGAAACGGTGCCCGGCCAGGATGGCGCGGCGGACCAGACCACCGCTTCAGAACTCACGCTCCAGATTGCGGACTGAGAGCCGAGTGCGCACGCCGATGGAACCAGTCGACACCATCCCCGGTATTGGCGCGACGCTCTCGAAGGACTTCGCCCGCATCGGAATTCGTTCGCTGGGCATGCTCAAGGGCCGCGATCCGCAGAAGCTCTTCGATCGGCTCGTCGCGGCGAACGCGGCCGAACGGCACGGCACGAGCAAGAACTACCTCTACGTCATCCGCATGGCCGTCTACTACGCCAATGGCGGAAGGGACCCATCGATGCTCAAGTGGAACGCGTGGAGAGACCCGCCGGGAGGCAAGGCTGACGGGACCAGCCCAAACCTCGCCAAAAGCACCGATCGTGCTCTTCGCCGCCCGGTCCGGCGGAAGCGGTCATGAGGAGCGTGCGAGCGGCATAGGCGTCGTCTCGCATCTCACCCGGGCCCCCGTTACACTGTGAAGGGTCCGGAGGGGTTGCCTTGCCGCCGCTGGCCGGAGTTACGACATGTTCCCCATCGGGCAGCTCGCCCTCGCCCAACTGATCAACCTAAACCCGTCCACCACGTCGGGTCAGTCCGTTGCTGCTTCGCGGACACGCGCCGTGGACGATACGCCCGGACCGCGCGGCACGAAAAGGTCGCAGCAAACAGCCCCACGCTCGCTCGCACCCGTCCTCGTGGCGGCGATCCTCTTCACCAATCCAGCGGCCGCGCAGGGGCCCGAGAGCACGCCTGCCTGCTGCGCGTCGTCGGGCCGCGCATCGCTGCTGGCCGCACGGCTCAGCCCGACCCCAAGGGAGGATCAGGAGCCCCCGCAAGCGGCTCCGCAACCGCGACCGGCGACCCGTGGCATGGTCTGGATCCCAGGCGGCGAGTTCACCATGGGCAGCACCGACCCTCTCGCTCGCCCTGATGAAGCACCTGTTCATCGCGTGCGCGTCGATGGCTTCTGGATGGACATCACGGAAGTCACCAACGCCCAGTTCGCCGAGTTCATCAAGGCAACCGGCTACAAGACCGTCGCCGAACGCCCCGTCGACTGGGAAGAGCTCAAGAAGCAGCTTCCCGCAGGCACGCCCAAGCCCGATGAGAAGATGCTCCTGCCGGGCTCTCTGGTCTTCACGCCGCCGGACCACCCGGTTGACCTGCGGGCGTACGAGCAGTGGTGGTCGTGGACCACCGGTGCCAGCTGGCGCCATCCGCAGGGGCCCGGCAGCTCCATCGACGGCAAGGACGACCACCCCGTCGTGCACATCGCCTACGAAGATGCAGTCGCATACTGCAAGTGGGCTGGCAAGTCGCTTCCTACCGAGGCCCAGTGGGAGTTCGCGGCACGCGGCGGCCTCGATCACACCACCAATGTGTGGGGCAATGAGCCGGTCGATCCCAAGCGAGCCAACACCTGGCAGGGCCACTTCCCCGACAAGAACACTGCCGAGGATGGCTTTGCACTCGCGGCACCCGTGAAGTCCTTCCCGCCCAACGCCTTCGGCCTCTACGACATGGCTGGCAACGTCTGGGAGTGGTGCAGCGACCTCTATCGCCCCGACACGTACGCACGGCGCATGCTCGAACTCGATCAGGCCGGGAAGAAGGGCGCCGATCGCGTGGTCGTAAATCCCACCGGCCCGGCCCGCAGCTACGACCCGCGCAACCCCGACTCACCCGAGAGCCGCGTGCACCGCGGCGGCTCCTTCCTCTGCAACGACTCATACTGCGCCAGCTACCGCCCGAGCGCTCGAATGGCCGCTCCGCCCGACACCGGACTTCAGCATCTTGGCTTTCGATGCGTCATGAGCCCGGCCCAAGCCGAGCTCGCGGCGAAGACCCCAGACCCCGCCAAGCCCTGAGTCACGCGATCTCTCGAGCGCAAGTTACGGTCCTCGCCGCATCAGTGGCGCAAGCACAGATCGTCTGATCGATCATCCCTTGATCGTGGGGTCATCGCCACACACCCACGCCGATCCAAAGCGAGGCCCTCGCCCTGAGCTCCTAGGTTCAGGTTCCAGCAGGCGCACCGGACACCAACACCGTCGCCTGCGAGTCGCAAAGGATCCGAAGTCCTTGACGCAGATCGCGCCATAACTCAGTACGCTAGGTTCGCAGAGAAATCTCTGGAGCAAACCTCTCCGCCCGGACGCCGTCCAACCTCGGGGAAGCACGCATCGTCCGCGTCACACAGGAGCCAGTCATGCCATCTCGTCTGAAACAACTCATCGGAGCAGTGGCGACAATCGTCACGCTGGGGCTGGTCGGGGCGGCATCCGCTCAGGCTCCGGCCGCGGCGACGACGAAGCCGAACATCCTCGTGATCTGGGGCGACGACATCGGCCAGTTCAACACCAGCATCTACAACATGGGCATGATGGGCTATCGCACGCCCAACATCGACCGCATCGGGAAGGAAGGCGCCCTCTTCACCGACTGGTACGGCCAGCAATCCTGCACGGCCGGACGGGCCGCCTTCATCACCGGTCAGTCACCGATCCGCACTGGCCTCACCAAGGTCGGCCTTCCCGGCGCGCCCGAGGGAATGCGGCCCGAGGACCCGACCATCGCCACGCTCCTGCGTGCGCAAGGGTACATGACCGGTCAGTTCGGAAAGAACCATCTCGGCGATCGCGACGAGATGCTCCCCACGGCCCACGGCTTTGACGAGTTCTTCGGCAATCTCTACCACCTCAACGCCGAAGAGGAGCCAGAGAACCCCGACTACCCCACCGATCCAGAGTTCAAGAAGCGCTTCGGCCCCCGCGGCGTGATCCACAGCTTCGCCGGTGGCAAGATCACGGACACCGGACCGCTCACCCGCAAGCGCATGGAGACGATCGACGAAGAAGTCACCGTCAAGGCCCTGGACTTCATGGAGCGTGCGGCAAAGGCCAAGAAGCCCTTCTTCCTCTGGTGGAACTCCACCCGAATGCACATCTTTACGCACCTCAAGCCCGAGTCCCAGGGCAAGACGCGCCTTGGCGTCTACGCCGACGGCATGGTCGAGCACGACGGCCACGTTGGTCAGGTCTTGGCAAAGCTCGACGAGCTGGGCCTTGCGAACAACACGATCGTCATGTACTCGAGCGACAATGGTGCCGAGACCTTTACGTGGCCCGACGGCGGCACCACCATGTTCCGCGGCGAGAAGAACACGCAGTGGGAAGGCGGCTATCGAGTCCCCTGCCTCATCCGCTGGCCCGGAACGATCAAGCCCGGAACAGTCATCAACGACGTCGGCGCTCATGAGGACATGCTCGCAACTCTCGTCGCCGCCGCCGGCGACACCACGGCGAAGGCCGATCTTCTCAAGGGCCGCACGATCGACGGCAAGACCTACAAGGTCCATCTCGATGGCTACGACCTCGGTCCCGCGCTCCGTGGCGAGTCTCCCTGGCCCCGCAAGGAGTTCCTCTACTGGACCGACGACGGCAGCGTCGCCGCACTCCGATACAACAACTGGAAGGTGACCTTCCTCGTGCAGGAAGCCGAAGGCCTCAGGGTCTGGCAGCAGCCCTTCGTCGAGCTGCGTGCTCCGATGCTGACCAACCTCCGCATGGACCCCTTTGAGCGCGCCGAGCACGAGAACGCCATGGGCTACCAGCAGTGGTACATGGAGCGCATGTTCCTGATCGCACCGGCGGGCGCGTACGTCGGCCAGTGGCTCCAGAGCTTTAAGGAGTTCCCGCCCCGCCAGAAGCCGGGCAGCTTCAACCTTGAGCGCGTCATGGAAGCCGTGATGCAGAA
>CAZBXF010000169.1:0-6975 GCA_964495635.1 uncultured Phycisphaeraceae bacterium | reverse complement strand
TCCAGGGGGGGTTGGCCCATGGGGCGGGGAGCACAACCCACAGGCTTTCGTGGGTAAGACCCCACACGACACGACCAAGCGCCCAGAGGGCGAAAGCTGGACCACCTTGCGAAGACGCCTTCAGTTCATGGCGTTGCCCTTCGGGTCGGACTGGTGGCACCAATCCTGCCGCTTTCACCTTTGCCCCGCCACGCCAATCCGCCACGCCCCGCCGCACTCGGGGCAGATGCAGACCCCATCCCCCTGGCGCGGGGCGGCCGAGAGGTCATACAGACAACCGGGACAGAAGCCCGCGTCGGTAGTGTGGAGCACGAGGGCCATGGTGGTGAGCTCATTCAGATCGCCGTGGCGTCTGCGTGCGAGGATCACAAAGTACACGGCCATGGTGCCCAGCAGCGATGCGGTCAGAAAAGCCTGGAGCGGCATCCCACCGCCGGGAAGCGGCGCGCTCCGGAAGAAGTTGAAGCTGAGCGCGCCTTGAAGGCAGGCACCGAAGGCAAATAAGACCCGTTGGCTCATCGCTCGCGGCATTGTCTGCTCAACACCCTCAAGGTACGTCCGCAGCCGATCCGGCAACTCCCGCCGCCAACCCCATCTCCAAGACCGTCGCACGATCTCGCAGGGCTGATCGTTGCCTCGTGCATCCTTGAACGTGTAGTGCTCGCTCGTCGCGGCTGCGAAGTCACGCGCCGCTGCGGCGAGCCCCCGCTCCAGTTCTCGCCTCGAAGAACCCATCCCCACACTCCCACGGGCCCACCGCCCCTCACACCCAATCTTCACGCGCCCCCGCGGCCACTTTCCCCCGCAAGATCCTACACTCGCGCCATGCCACTCAACCACTACGTCACCCTCGGCCGCTCGGGCCTCCGCGTCTCGCCCTTCTGCCTGGGCGCCATGACCTTCGGCGAGGAATGGAAGTTCGGCAGCAACCCCACCGACTCCAAGCGCGTCATCGACGCCTTCCTCGCCCACGGCGGCAACTTCATCGACTCCGCCAACATGTACAACCACGGCAACAGCGAGAAGATCCTCGGCGACTACTTCAAGGACAAGGCCAAGCGCGACCGCGCCGTCATCGCCACCAAGTTCTCCGGCAACCTCTTCCCGGGCGATCCCAACGGCGGCGGCTCCAACCGCAAGGCCATCCTCCGCGCCTGCGACGAATCTCTCCGCCGCCTCCAGACCGACTACATCGACCTCTACTGGCTCCACTTCTGGGACAAGCAGACCCCCATGGAAGAGACCATGGCCGCGATCGACACGCTCGTGCAGAGCGGCAAGGTCCGCTACTTCGGCTTCAGCGACACACCCGCCTGGAAGGTGACACAGGCCATCTACGAGGTCGAGCGTCAGGGCCTCTCCCGCGCCGCACGCCCCATCGCACTCCAGATCGAGTACTCCCTCCTCCAGCGCACCGTCGAGGGTGAGCTCATCCCGATGGCCCGCGAGCTGGGCCTGGGCGTCACGCCCTGGTCCCCCCTCAAGTTCGGCATCCTCACCGGCAAGTACACCCGCACCAGCCGCCCGAAGGAAGGCCGCTCCACCACGGGCTGGATCGACCGCAACCTGACGGACCACGCCTACGCCGTCGTCGACCTCCTCATCGCAACCTCAAAGGAGCTCGGCTGCACCCCCGCGCAGGTCGCCCTCGCCTGGGTCCAGGGCAAGGCCGGCGTCGCAAGCTCCATCATCGGCGCCCGCACCGTCGAGCAGCTCGAGGACAACATCAAGGCCCTGGACGTCAAGCTCACCGCCGCCCAGACCGCACGCCTCGATGATCTCACCAAGCCAACCCTCAACTTCCCGCACGACTTCCTCACCGGTGCCCAGACCCAGATCCACGGCGCCCTCCCAATGACGATCAACGGCGAAACCCCCGCCGCAAGCGACCTCCTGCCAAAGACCGACGCCGAGCGCTTCTGAGCAAGCACAGCAACGCCCTGACCCCCTGACCCCCTGACTCGCCAAATCACCAAAGCCCCCACGCCGCGCGGCATCAGCGATACACCGTCCCGCAAGCAATCCCGCAGTGCGGGCAGACGCGATCATGCCCAGGCAACTCCCAGTCGCACCTCGCACAGTGGGGCGTGGGCTTGCCAACACCCGTGATGCCCGCACCTCTCCCGTCACAACCGGCGCATCGGGCCGCCCCCGCACGCTCCGTGCCGCACTTCGGACAAGGGTCAGGCGGGATCGGATCATGGCCGACCTCCGCCGTTGGCCATGTGCGGCGGCACGTAGTGCAGGAAGCAAGCAGGTCGCCAGCCGTCGCCGCAAGCTCGCCCCCGCAGTCCGCGCAGAGTGACGACGCGAGCAGACGCCGACGAATCTCGAACCGCCACGCTCGCCGCTGGGTGTAGATGGGCACAAGGATGCCGCAGATCAGGAACATCACGACCAGCGTCAGGATCGACAGTCCGTACCCCATCATCATGACCCCAACGCACAGGGCCAGAGTGATGAGCTCGATGATGCAGCCAGCGTTCTGGTTGTGAGCCTTCGCCCGATCGATCTCGCGGACCACCGCCGTGGCCTTGGGCGGCAGGATCGCATCCGGCTCTGCCGCGCGGCCGAGAAAGTCCTCGGGCGGATGACGCCCGTGCAGCCCGAGCTGGTGCTCGAGCTCTTCTTCCGGCGAGCGTGTGGTGACGGGCCACGGCCTCCACCTGGCGCCGCACTCCGTGCACGTGGCCATGGCGCCCGCCTCCGGCGAAGCACTCGGCAGCGCGTGCTCGCACGCGCCGCATCGGCCCAGCGCGAGCCGCGCCTGAACAAGGGCCGGGCGCACCTTCGCGCGCCGGGCCATCGCGAACGTGAGCACCACAAACGTCACACCAACCGGCCCCGCGATCACTCTCGGGACCGCGCCGATCGCGAAGTATCCGATCAGGTACCCGAGAATCACCAGGGCACAGCTCACACCCCAGATCGGAAACAGCCAGGACGCGATCGACACGCGGTTGAACAGGCCCAGCCGAACCGCATCTCCCGGATAGAAGCGATGAAGCCCGCCCGCATCATCGCGGACGTTGCTGGTGAGATGCGTCTCGCTCGCATCCCGGCGGCGATGACGCAGCGTCAGCAGAAGGGGCGGAGCCGCGTGCACCTCACGCATACACAGTCCCCGTCACATACCCGCACGACTGGCACACCCGGTCAACACCCGGCAGCTCACGCCGGCAAGTGGCACACAGCGGCGTCTTGAAGGCAAACGTCCCGGCCGTCGCCACCTCCGCACTCGTGCTCGGCTGAACACGCTCAGGATCCAGCGGCACTCCCGCGGCATGCTTGCCGCACTCCGGGCAGAAGCCGCGAGTCCCCGAAGTGTCGTAAGCGCACACAAGACACGGCGGATGCTCCCCGCCGCCCAGTGCCGGCGGCGTTCCAGCCTTCACGAACCGATGCGGCTCGCAGTGCTGGCACCACAGACTCCCCGCCCGCTCGGTGCCGCACCTCGGGCACGGATCGGGCGGGATCGGATCGTCACCAACCTCCGGCGCGGGCCAGGCACGGGCACACACGCCGCACGCGACGAGGACCGATCTGCCATCGGACGCAAGCTCCTGCCCGCAGCCCGGACACAGCGACGATGCAAGCAGGCGGCGACGGACTTCGTGCGGCCACACCCATCCTGAGAGCACCGCCAAGACCGCGTTCGAAAAGAGGACCGAGGTCAGGACGATCTGCGCGAGAGGATATCCAAAGCCCGAGATCAGCGCGAACAAGTGCACGAGCCACACACCCGCCAAGGCACCGCTGATGACGACGACTTTCTGGCGATGCCGCACCTTGAGACGATCGACGCCGCGGAGAACGGCCCGCGCCCGGTCCGAGATCCGCTCCATGGTGGGCCGCATGATCGCCGAGTTTGCGAGGTGCTCCATCGGGGCGCGCGTTCCTCGGATCCGGCTCTGCCACGCGAACTCCTCCTTCGGCGTGCGCGTCGTGCGAGGCCACTGCTTCCATCGTGCTCCGCACTCAACGCAGGTGAGACGCTCGCCCGCGTCTGATGTCTCGGCCGCGAGTGGATGCGCGCAGGCGCCACACCTAGCCGAGACCAGCCGGGTCTGGGTCATGGCCAATCGCAGGATGGGGCGGCGTCCCAGCGCGGCGAGTGCAACCACAAAGAGAAAGACAGCTGCGATAGCGACGAACTCAGGTATCTCGCCCAAAGCGAGCATGCTCACAAGCATGCCGACCGCGAAGCCGCCCATGCAGGCGATGCTCGCCGGCACGATCCACGCTGAGACCGCGATCCGATCGGACTGGCCCACAGGGTCCCAGTCATTCACATAGAACCGCCGCGGTTGCTCGGCATCGTCGTAGATCTCGTTCCCCAGCTGCGGGCTCGGCCGGCGCCCGTAGACGTCCAGCACGCCGTTGGTTCCAAGAGCATGGCCGTGCTTCTCACGCATACACAGTCCCCGTCACATACCCGCACGACTGGCACACCCGGTCAACACCCGGCAGCTCACGCCGGCAAGTGGCACACAGCGGCGTCTTGAACGCGAAGGTATCGATCGTGGCCGCCTCCGCCCGCGGCTGCACCCGCGCCGGATCCAGCGGCTCACCCACCGGCAGCAACCCACACTCCGGGCAGAAGCCCTTCGTGCCCGTCGTGTCATACCCACACTCGCGGCAGGTCTGATAGACCGGCACGGAGGGCACGCTCTCCCGCTGCGCCCTCTCGCGCTCACGAAGCGCCTTGAGCCGCTCGATGTACTCGCTCCGTATCGGCACCGGCCGCGCCAGCTCGGCGCGAGGCCACGAAGTGCCGCAGCGCAGGCACGACACATTGCCATCAAAGCCCGCATCACGATCGCCGATGGTCGCAGCACAGCACGGGCAGCAGCCAAGCTCAAGAGCGGTCTTCACCCCGGTAATGAAGCGGCGATCAAACCGCGGCAGGTTCGTGAGCGGAAGAAGCGGTACCGGGACCAATCCGAGATTCTGCCTCAGATGGTCTTCCAGCATCATGGAGCGCATCTGCTCTTCATCGCTCGCGAAGGGCTGCCGATAGCAGGGGCTTCCAGGGCTGGCAACCAGCAAGACGACAACGCCCCTCCCGTCGAATCGCGAGCGGGTGTCGTGGACAAAGGTGAGATCAGGGGGAGTCAGTCCCGGGTGGGCCGCCGTCAGGCGATCAGGATGCCAGCGTGCCCCGCAGGTGGTGCAAGCAAGCAGCGGCGCCGATGCCGCATCGGGCGTGGCGGGAAGCCGCACGCCGCACGAGCCGCAACGGCCGAAGGCGACAACAGTGGGCCAGCGATTCCGGCGCAGGCTCATCGCGTAGGAAACCCACATGACGAAGAAGAACAAGTTCCCCGCCAAGCCTCGCGAAGCCGCCGCGGGGGACCAAACCAAGCTGAGCAGCGTCAGGCCGATGGCGAAGAAGATGACTCGACAAATGACGGTAGTGATGACCGGCTGCAACGAGCCGGGCTTGTCTTGCTTCTCGCCGTTGAGCACGCCATCCGGAAACAGCTCGAACCGCCGAACGCCCGCATCGTCCTTGAACCACACAACGCCACTAACCCAGCGGAGAACTCCGCTCGCCAACGCTCGCCGAATTGGAGTGAGCCCGTCTACCACCACGCGGCCTCCCATCCCGAAAGAGACGGGGCCCAACCCCTCCCTCTCACCCGCACAGGATGATTGTAACACATGGGCGCGAAGGAGCATTCGGGTGTTGAGCGGGGATGGTGATCTGGGCGGCGATGCCGGCCGTAAACGTCCATAACTCCGTTCAACGCGTGCACACGACCGTGTTCCTCACGCATACACCGTCCCCGTCACATACCCGCACGCCTCGCACGATCGATCAACCCCAGGCAGCTCACGCCGGCACCTGGCGCACAGCGGCGGCTTGAACGCGAAAGCACCGATCGCGGCCGCCTCCCCACGCGGCTGCACCCGAGCCGGATCCAGCGCCTCACCCACCGGCAGCAACCCACACTCAGGGCAGAAGCCCTTCGTGCCCGTGGTGTCGTACCCACACTTCCGGCACGGCGGATACACCGGCTCGGGTGGACGACGCCTGCGCAGTTCCTCAAGCCTCTCAAGGTAAAGTCCCTCGATGAGCGCGGGCCGCGCGAGCTGCTCGCCGGGCCACGACGTGGCGCAGCGCGGACACAAGACGTTGCCGTCGAAGCCAGCGTCACGGTCGCCGATGGTGGCGGCACAGCACGGACAGCAGCCCAGCGCGAGGGCTGCGTCCTTCACAGCGCGATAGCGACGATCGAGGCTGGGAATGAGAGATGAAGCCTCAAACAACCGCGTAGGCAGCTCTCTGAATCGAAGGGCCAATCGATCTTCCAGCATGATGGAGCGCACGAGGTTCTCATCATCGACGAAGGGCATCCGGTAACAGGCGCTTCCGGGAGTGGCGATCAGCGTGACGATGACGCCGCGCGCGTCGAACCGAGTGTGTTTCAGTTGAATGGCAGATAGATTCGGAACCGTCAGGTCAGGGTGCGTTGCGGCGTGGCGATCCCGATGCCAATGTGCGCCGCACGATGAACAGCGGATCAGACGGCCAGAGGCTGCGTCAGGCTCGGAGTGAAAGCGGATGCCGCACGAGCCACAGCGACCGAAGGCGACGACCGTGGGCCATCGTGCTCGGGGCACCCTCAGCGCGATTGGACCCCAGAAAAGGACGAGGAAGCCTGGCCAAAAGATCCCTCCCCCGCTCGACACTCGAGTCCAAAGCCAGAACAACAGTCCGAACGCGATCGCGAGCGAGATGAGTCTGAGCACGACCGTGATGATGAGCGCTTGCTTCGAGGGCGGTTCGCCCGGACCGACGCGCTTGAGCACGCCATCTGCAAAGAGCTCAACCCGGAACGCGCCAGCGTCGTCGGTGAAAAGCACGATGCCCGTGAGCCACCGGACAAACCAGCTCACGCAGCCGCGAAGAATTCGACTGAACCCACTCACCACCACGCGGCCTCCCATCCCGAAAGAGACGGGGCCCAA
>CAZBXF010000168.1:0-7081 GCA_964495635.1 uncultured Phycisphaeraceae bacterium | reverse complement strand
CCGATGGGCTTCAAGAGCTCGACGGACCGTCACTACTTCCGGATCGACGTCGGTGCGAGCCAGAAGATGTGGGACCGGATCACCTCGGAGAAGGCGATCTCGGTGCGCTGGTCGGAGCTGGAGCCGCTGGCGTACGAGGACATCCGTCTGGTGATGTCGTTGCCTTGAGCGGCGGGTTCGTGATGCGGGTGTGAGCAGGCCCGAGTCGAATCGTGTGGGTGGGTTGTGATGGTCGGCGGGCGGGGGCGAGCGATGGAGCCTTGGGATGAGTCTTCTAGAGATCTGTGAGCCGCTGCTGCAGTATGTGTGCCGCCTGAACCGGCTTGGCCGGCGTGGTGGCCGTCAGGACTGGGGCATCATCCGGAGCGAGATCAAGCAGATCTTCGCGGACATGAAGCAGAAGGCGGACCAGACGCCGGGCATGACGGGTCCGTACAACGAGATCGAACCGGTGCTGGTCTTCTTCACCGACTCGATGATTCTGAACAGCAAGCTGCCCTCGGGCTGGAAGCCCATGAGCCACGAGCGCGGCGAGCTCGGCTTTGAGGAGAAGTTCTGGGATCTGCTCGAGGACACGATGCGCGATGCGAGCGAGGGCGCGACGCAGCGGCTCTCGGTCTTCTATGTGTGCATCGGGCTGGGCTTCACCGGGCTGTACACGGGTCAGCCGGACTACATCCGGCGGAAGATGCTGGAGCTGGCATCACGCCTGCGCGGCATGGTGGACTCGGACATGTCCGCGAGGATCTGCGCCGAGGCGTACGAGAATGTGGACACCCGGAACCTGACGCTGCCTCCCCACCGCAGCCTGACGGCGGTGCTGATCGGGCTGGTGGTGATGGTGGCCGTGCTCATCTTCGGGTACTTCAAGGTCTTCGGCGATGCCACCAAGGACATCCAGGCTTCGCTGAGCGCGACGAACGCGCGGGGCGCGGCGGAGGCCGGCCCGGGCTCGTGAGCCGGGTGTGCCGGCTCGCCGGAGGGTGAGCGAGCAGACGTCGGGGAAGGATGGGGAGGAGGGGGCAGGGCGTTGGCGGATGGGGGTTGATCCGTGTGCGAAGCGGCGGGCGGGGGCCCGCCGATTGGTGGAGACTCAAGTCCAATGAACTTCCTCTCGAGCTTCTCGAACATGCCCGGCCCGGCCAAGGTGGTCGTGCTGATCGCCAGCGGCGCTGGGCTGTCGTCGATCGTGGCCGCGCTGATCCCCGGCACCAATCCGATGTTCACCTACATCGCCATCGGGGTGGTGGCGGTCGCCGCGTCGCTGGTGCTCTGGAAGCTGGCCCTGCACCTGCGCGGGAAGATGAAGTCGGGGTCGTTCGCCCTCGGCCTTTCCAAGTCCGCGGGGCGCTCGGTGGCCGACCCTGCGCTCAAGGCCCGCATGGATGACCTGCGCAAGAAGTTCGACGAGGGCGTCGAGACCTTCAAGAAGAACGGCAAGGACATCTACAGCCTGCCGTGGTACATGATCGTGGGTCCGAGCGCTTCGGGCAAGACCGAGGCGATCCGGCACAGCAACATCGGCTTCCCGCCGGGCCTTCAGGACTTCCT
This sequence comes from uncultured Phycisphaeraceae bacterium, assembly GCA_964495635.1. Lineage (GTDB taxonomy): Bacteria > Planctomycetota > Phycisphaerae > Phycisphaerales > UBA1924 > JBBASU01. The sequence continues at coordinate 5,530 of CAZBXF010000168.1, read as the reverse complement.
GCAGGGGACGGGCGGCACGCTGAGCATGAACTGGTGGTTCACGAACCACGCCGTGATCATCGACACCGCGGGACGCATGTTCATGGAGGAGGGCGAGGGAACGGAGTGGAAGGAGTTCCTGAAGCTCCTGCGCAAGGACAGGCCGAACTGCCCGATCAACGGGCTGCTGCTGGTGATCTCGGTCGAGAACCTCCTCAAGGACTCGGCGGAGAAGATCGAGCAGGTGGCGGGCGTCATCGCACGCCAGCTCGACGTGATCCAGCGCACGCTCGACGTGCGGTTCCCGGTCACCGTCCTTGTGACCAAGTGCGACAAGATCATCGGCTTCCGCGACTTCTTCGAGACGCTGAACGATCCCGCGCTGCAGCACCAGATGCTCGGGTGGAGCAATCCCTCCTCGCTGGACGAGCCCTTCAAGGCTGAGGCGGTCTCGGCGCACCTCGAGACGGTGCGCCAGAAGCTGCTCAAGCGCCGCATGGGCCTGCTCCAGAACCCGGTCCACACCGAGGACCCGACCGCCCGGCGCACGGACCAGGTCGACGAGCTCTTCGAACTGCCCAACAACCTGGTGCGGATCGCGCCGCGCCTCAAGAGCTACCTCGAGAAGATCTTCGTCGCCGGCGAGTGGAGCCCCAAGCCCCTCTTCCTGCGCGGGATCTACTTCACGAGCTCGATGCGCGAGGGTCAGGCCCTCGACATGGCCCTGGCCCAGTCGCTGGGCGTGGACGTGGACTCGATCCCCGGCGGCAAGGAGTACAGCAAGGAGAAGGCCTACTTCCTGCGCGACACGTTCATGAGCAAGATCTTCCGCGAGAAGGGGCTCGTGACCCGCGCAACCAACGTCAACAAGCAGATCGCCAAGCAGCGGGCCCTCCTCGCCTTCGGCTCGATCGCGGCGGTCCTCATCATCGGCGCGATCGTGGCCTTCCAGTACTGGCAGTTCCAGACGACCATCGGCGCACCCGCGCAGTTCTGGAAGAACGTGAACGCCTGGGATGCCTGGACCCGCGAGCGCGCGGACCGCGCGCCGGGCGAGGACCGCTGGCCCGTCGTCCGTCCCGAGGGTGACAAGTGGGTCTACAACGCGCGCTTCGGCGACGCGACCGGGTTCGCGAACCCCGGGAACCCGGCGGGTGCCATCATCCCTTCGACCGCGGGCCTTCCGGAGCTCCTGACGGAGACCTCGACCTGGGCCGGGAAGGGGATCGATCCGCCGCTGATCGCCGTGCTGGCCGTGCCGGAGAACTCCATCGAGCGCGACATGATCGGTGCGCACCGCTCCCTGACGGAGCGGCACGTGCTGATGCCGCTGCTCTCGGCGGTCCGCAACAAGCTGGCCAACGAGCCCGAGACGGTGTGGAACGACGATGCCATCAGCGCCCTGGCGCAGCTGGTGCGGCTGCAGACCTTCGCGCACGGGCTGACGCCCGCCGCGGACTCGGGCGGCGGGCTGCTCGACGCGGCCAAGAACCTGGCGGCGGGCAAGGCGCCCGCGACAGGGTCCGGTGTCAGGAGCGGAACGCTGGCGCTCTCACCCATGCTGACGACGCTCCTGGGTGCCGAGGGCGCTCGGACGATCCAGGCCAGTGAGCTGTCAGCGCTCCAGGCGGCGGTGGACGCCGCGTACGGCGGTGCGCTGAAGAGCGATGCGCCGCTCGAGCGGCTCGAGGGGGCCCTTCCGGACAACACGGCGAAGGTCGAGAAGGCCGTCGAGGCGATGGTGACCTCGCTCAAGACCATGGGCGCGGGCGGCGAGACGCTCTCGCGGATCCGCGCCGTCGCCGACGCGCTGGACGAGTTCCAGAAGGCCGAACGGGACCTGCAGGCGTTGCCGTTCGTTCAGGCGACGGATCCGGCGGAGCGTCCCTCGGCAACGGGCGGGACGATCCGTGATCCGCAGACGGTCGCGGAATATCGCGACCGCTTCCAGGCCGAGTTCGAGAAGGCCTTCGAGCGTCTGACGGCGGCGAACGACGCGGTCGTGAAGGCGGTGCAGCAGATGGGAACGGAGACCGTCGCGGATCCGTTCGGCGCGTTCGAGCGCTCCGACAAGGAGCTGCGGGCCCTCGTCGCGACGGCCTTCACGCGTCTGTCGGAGCAGCTCCCGGCGCGGGCCGGGTCGCTCGCCTCCCAGGTTCCGGGCCAGGCGGCGGCCGCCGCGGGCGATGCCGGAGGCAAGGCCCTCGCGGCGATCGATGCCGCCGCCTCGCAGGAGCCGGCGGCGATCGCCCAGCTGCGCAAGCGCCTCGAGGACGAGCGCGCGGGCACGGAGAAGCAGCTCGGCGAGCAGCTCGCGGCCCTGAAGGCCCGCCTCGACTCGACGCTCCCGATGCTCGCAATGGGCACGCTCGGGCGTGAGCAGACCAGAGCGTTCCAGATGCGCTACAGCATGTACGCCGCCGCCAACGAGGCCGTGCGCAAGGCGGCCGAGCCGGTCGAGGCGGAGGATGGGGACGGGGCGGACGGCTTTGTCTCGCCGGCGGTCGCGATCGGCGCGGTCCGGGTGCGGGGCGAGCGGGCCACCGCCGAGATCGAGTCTTCGGCCACGTGGGCGGCCCTCCCAGGTGAGAAGTGGCTGCCCGTGGCGAACACGCTGGAGGCCGACCGTGCGCGGGGAGCCGGACGCGCGAAGCGCGTGGTGGAGCTCGCGTCGATGCGGGCCCTGAACGCGGTGGTCCTCGCCGAGCTCGGTCGCGACTGGCTGCGCAGCTCGGACTCGGTGCGGAAGGCCGTTGAGTCGCTGGCCGACAGCCCCGAGGCACGCGACCGCGTTGCCGACATGGAAGAGAAGGAGCGGCAGCTCTGGGACAGCAGGCGATGGATGCAGCCCGAGATCCCGTTTGCCGGCTTTGACCACGAGAAGAGCTTCGACCTTGGCTACCACCCCGGGGCAGCGTCGGAGCTGCTGGGTGCTCTGGGTGAGATCCGTCAGCGGACCCGGTCGGCCTCGGAGAGCGGCGGGGGCGCGATCCTGGGCTCGGCGGAGATCCGCGCGAGCGAGGCGTACCGGCGCGCGATGGACTCGGCGGACAAGTACGTCTCTGACTACATCTCACGCTGGCGTCGCTGGGCGACGGAGTCCGATCCCGTGGTGGAGTCCTGGGAGTCACTGGCCAAGACGCTGGACGACACCGACGCGTCGTCGATCAACGAGGCCCTCATCGGGCTGCGCGATCAGGCGAAGCTCGCGATCGACGCGGTGAACATCCCGTCGCTCGAGACGAGCCCGGAGCGGCGTGCGAACGCCATGAAGGAGATCGAGGCCGAGTTCCGGGAGATCGAGGAGTCCACGGGCAAGACGGTGTTCACTCGCTGGCGCAGCATGAGCAAGACCGCGCCGGAGAAGGCGGCGGACACGCTCCGGAGCCTGATCCGGACGGGCAAGGGTGACGACGCGCTCCAGGAGATTGGTTCGCGGGAGTCGTACTGGAACAAGCTCCAGTTCGCGATGCTGGGAGCGCTCACGGGCGGCGCAGGGGGCGAGATCGCCCGGGCCCAGCAGCTCCTGATGAAGGAGGCCAAGGCCGTCCCGCTCTTCAGAGGCGCCACCGCCAACGCGGACCTCTCGCCAGACCAGGTGCAGGCCGTCGCGGCGGCGCTGGAGAAGGTCGGCGGGAGCGCGGCCGCCCAGCCCGGAACGGCGGACGTGGAGGAGGCCCTGGGCGAGGTTCCGGCGCTCTTCAGGGATGACGCGCGGGCCCTCTTCGGCGGCACCTGGATGACCGAGTCCCGTCGGCGCTGGCTGGACAAGCTGGGCCGTGCGGTCGCCGCGATGAAGGCAGAGAAGAGCTTCGAGGTCGTGGTCGAGCATCCGGGCAACGACTCGGCCGACCCGCCGGCGGGGAAGCAGTTCGTCGCCTTCCGGAGCGGGGGGCAGTTCCTTCGGTTCGAGGGCAAGGTCGTCGTGTTCAACCTGAATCAGTCACCACCGGCCGACGGACGCCGCGCCACGGTGGTGCTGCCGGCGACCGGAAACGTCGAGGTGCTGTTCTACAGCACCGACCCGCTGGGAGACGCGGCGCTGGCGGCCCCGGACTCGAGCGCGACGCTTGGCGGCGCGTGGCCGTTCCTCGGCTCTGTGCTGTCGAACCCGGCGAGCAAGACGGCGGGCCCCAAGGGCCGCTGGCTGACGCAGATTGATGGCGTGTGGCTGGCGGTCCGGGTGCCCGAGCGCCTGGATCTCGCCCAGTGGCCGGAGGCCGCGGACTGGCCCGCGAATTAGGTGTGCGCGAAGGGGGTTCGTGGGACAGGGCCGTGTGGCGACGTTTCGGGGGGCGGGTGTAGATGCTGCCGGCGGCGTGTGCGGGCCGGCGAGTGGAGCGATCGATGGCGAGCCCTCAGGGACGGACACTTCGGGTGCACGTGGCGGCGTTCGGGAAGCACCCGGGCTGGGATGACCACATCGAGGAGATTGGTCTTGACTGCGACGCGCTGGTACGCGCCAAGCGCGTGATCTACAGCGACGGGATCGCCGGCAACATCGACTCGGGCTCCTGGGAGAAGCTCGCGGACGACCAGCGCCTGCCGACCTTCGCGCACCACTGGTTCTGGAAGATGGGTCAGGATCTCGTGGTGGGGCGGATGTGGTCGAGCCGCGACGGGAAGGGCCGAACGAAGTACCCGATGGTCGTGTGCGCGATGATCGACGGCGCGAGCCCCGCGTGGGCGATCGACCGGATCCTCAGGCGGCTCGCGACGATCGAGGAGTCGTGCGTCGCGACGCAGTCCGCCGAGCTGGTGCGGCTCGCGATCGGCGAGGCGCGCCGCGCCCTCGAGGACGAGGCAGCGCTGGAGGCGGCCCAGCCATCGGCACCGGCCACGAGCGACGCGGAGCTGCTGAAGCGGCTTGTGAAGAGCCCGGAGCTCGACGTCGCGGACGCGCCCGAAGGCACCGGGACCGGGCTTGGCCTCGCGCGGATCCTGTACGAGATGGACCGGGAGATGGGGCCGTATCTGGCGAGGGTCAACCGCAAGTCGACGACGTCGGGCCCGATCCATGCGCAGCACATCCGGGTGCCCAAGTGCCTCGGGAGCAGCGCGGAGTCCGCGCGGGCGTGGAGCGCGCTGCTTGGTCGCGTGCTGGCGGGGTCCTCGCCGCTGATGCTCATCGAGCCGCGCGAGCAGCCGTTCCTGGATGTGATCGTGGGTGATCCGAAGCCTGCGCAGCTCTTCTGCGTGCGTGCCGGGCTGAAGGGCCTGCCGCTGACGAGCAGCGTCCCCTACACCATCGACGGCGCATCGCTGGCCAGCACCAGGTCGCGCATCGAGGAGTGGGCGTCGGGGAATTCCGTCGCGGCGACGGCCCCGAGCGCCCTGCCGACCGGTGGTCCGGTCAGGAAGATGAGCGGCAAGACGGCGCTTCTCGCCATCGGCGGCTTTGGAATCGTCTTCTTTGCGATCCTTCTGCTCATCGCGATGTCGGGCGGCAAGGGCAAGGGCGACGGAGACGTCCCGCCGCCGGTGCCGCAGCCTCCGACGCCGGGCGCATCAGCGCCAAAGCCAGCGCCGAGTCCGAGTGCGGCTGCTCCGG
>CAZBXF010000167.1:0-7129 GCA_964495635.1 uncultured Phycisphaeraceae bacterium | reverse complement strand
GATACGCCAACGCCATTACGCCCGATGGCCAGACCATCGTCGGCGTGGCCTATGACGGCGTAACCAACCAACAACTCTCCTTCATCGCCACCATCCCCGCCCCCGGTGCCGCGGCGTCGATGGGGCTTGGGATGCTGATGCTGGCCTCGCGTCGGCGGCGGTAGGACCGTGGCGGCGTTGGCGTCGGGCGAATCAGACTGACTCTCTAGCGGCCCTTGTGGCCGTTTGGATGCGGAAGCGTGCCGGTGGAGCGATCGGGGTGTTCTGCAGCGGAGATTCCATCATGTCGAGCGTGAAGTTGCGTCGGGCGGCGGTGCTTTCGGTGCTGGTGGCGTCGGGTGGTATCGCCTCGGCGCAGTACTCGCTGGAGGCCATTCCGACGGCCATTGCGCCGAGCGGTAACTTCACGGGACTCACCGCGATCGCTCGCGGCATCTCGGGCAATGGCCAGGTAATCGTGGGGAGTACGAACCTGCTCACCGATGAGCGTGCCGTGGTCTGGCGGCGTGAGAATGGCGCCTGGACACGCTCATTCCTGCCGATGGTCAACGGCAACGACGGGCGTGTCGCCGGTCGCGCGCTCACGGTCAACTACGACGGCTCGACCATCGTTGGATCCACCGGCCGTCTCACCGGCACGGAGACCAGCAGCAACCGCGGCGTGCCCGCGATCTGGCGCAACGCCAATACCGGGTCGCCCACACTCACGATGCCCTTCGCCATCGACTCCGGCCTGCGAGGCGCGGCGACGGGCGTCTCGTCGGACGGCCAGTCGGTCGCGATCTGGACGCGATCAACGCTCGACACGAGCGAGGGCTCGCGGCTCGCACGTCTCGATGGAGATACGGTGACGTACCTCACCGCCGCGGGGCCCAGCTCGGGTTTCGACGTGCTGGCCGCGACGCTACCGACGAGCTCGAGCATGTCGAGTGATGGCAGCGTGCTGGCAGGCCACCTGACGCTCGGCGGCGGAAGCGTGGGCTACACCTTTGGTCCGGGCGGGCTTCAGACACTCCCGGGACCTCTGGGCTCGACCGTGTACGCAAAGGTGGGTGCGATTTCTGGGGATGGCCGCGTCGTAGGCGGCACGTTCGGCAGCCAGATGGTCGCCAACAGCGTCGGTCCCGGCGCTCTCTGGCGTGATGGTGTCCGTCAATCGATCATTCCCGCGCAAGGCGTGAGCCTCAGCAACTGCTTCATCACGGGCCTCTCGAGCAACGGCGGCATGGGCGTGGGGATCAGCGGCAACGGGCTCGATCCGGTCAACAACTTCGTCAACGCCCCCTCCATCAGCCCCGCCATCTTCGCGGTCCTGCTCCAGGGCAACACGGCCTTCAACCTCAAGAGCGTGCTGATCGAGAACGGCGTGAGCATCCCGAGCACGACGTACCTGCACTACGCCACAGCGATCACGCCCGACGGCCGCACGATCACGGGCGTGGGCTCGCGCCAGATCGGCACGACCAACCAGCGCGAGCTCTTCAGCTACGTCGCGACGATCCCCACCCCCGGTGCCGCGGCGTCGATGGGGCTCGGGATGCTGATGCTCGGCGCGCGCCGCCGGCGGTGGTAGTGATCTGCGTTGTCGGTGCTGTGTGGTCGATCGTGACTTCTTGTGCGGCGGTTGTCGCCGCTCGGATCGTGGCGTGTGCCGGTGAAGTGTTGAGGTGCTCAGCAGGGGAGACCCCATCATGTCGAGCGTGAAGTTGCGTCGGGCGGCGGTGCTTTCGGTGCTGGTGGCGTCGGGTGGTATCGCCTCGGCGCAGTACTCGCTGGAGGCCATTCCGACGGCCATTGCGCCGAGCGGTAACTTCACGGGACTCACCGCGATCGCTCGCGGCATCTCGGGCAATGGCCAGGTAATCGTGGGGAGTACGAACCTGCTCACCGATGAGCGTGCCGTGGTCTGGCGGCGTGAGAATGGCGCCTGGACACGCTCATTCCTGCCGATGGTCAACGGCAACGACGGGCGTGTCGCCGGTCGCGCGCTCACGGTCAACTACGACGGCTCGACCATCGTTGGATCCACCGGCCGTCTCACCGGCACGGAGACCAGCAGCAACCGCGGCGTGCCCGCGATCTGGCGCAACGCCAATACCGGGTCGCCCACACTCACGATGCCCTTCGCCATCGACTCCGGCCTGCGAGGCGCGGCGACGGGCGTCTCGTCGGACGGCCAGTCGGTCGCGATCTGGACGCGATCAACGCTCGACACGAGCGAGGGCTCGCGGCTCGCACGTCTCGATGGAGATACGGTGACGTACCTCACCGCCGCGGGGCCCAGCTCGGGTTTCGACGTGCTGGCCGCGACGCTACCGACGAGCTCGAGCATGTCGAGTGATGGCAGCGTGCTGGCAGGCCACCTGACGCTCGGCGGCGGAAGCGTGGGCTACACCTTTGGTCCGGGCGGGCTTCAGACACTCCCGGGACCTCTGGGCTCGACCGTGTACGCAAAGGTGGGTGCGATTTCTGGGGATGGCCGCGTCGTAGGCGGCACGTTCGGCAGCCAGATGGTCGCCAACAGCGTCGGTCCCGGCGCTCTCTGGCGTGATGGTGTCCGTCAATCGATCATTCCCGCGCAAGGCGTGAGCCTCAGCAACTGCTTCATCACGGGCCTCTCGAGCAACGGCGGCATGGGCGTGGGGATCAGCGGCAACGGGCTCGATCCGGTCAACAACTTCGTCAACGCCCCCTCCATCAGCCCCGCCATCTTCGCGGTCCTGCTCCAGGGCAACACGGCCTTCAACCTCAAGAGCGTGCTGATCGAGAACGGCGTGAGCATCCCGAGCACGACGTACCTGCACTACGCCACAGCGATCACGCCCGACGGCCGCACGATCACGGGCGTGGGCTCGCGCCAGATCGGCACGACCAACCAGCGCGAGCTCTTCAGCTACGTCGCGACGATCCCCACCCCCGGTGCCGCGGCGTCGATGGGGCTCGGGATGCTGATGCTCGGCGCGCGCCGCCGGCGGTGATGGTGGGGGAGGGGCGGAGGGGTGAGGGGGACCTCAGTCCGCGGGCTGCCACCATCGTGGTTGGATTTTGAGTAGATCCTGAGCAGACCCCTCTGGAGGTCCTGCGGAGTCGCCGGGAGCGGCGATCCCTGCCTTGCCACCTGCGCGTGCCGACCGGCTCACCATCCTCGACAGAACCGCGTGAACCCAAACGGGCCATTCGAACAACAACGCCGCGCCCCCAGAAGGGAGCGCGGCGGAGGAGAGAGAGCCGGAAGAATGAGCCGATCAGCAGAGCCGACAGAGATCGCAACTTGAGAGGTCAGCGAGGCCACAGAACCAGATGCTGGCCGCGAGCGCCGCGATCAGACCTCGCCCTTCTCTCAGCCGGGGCTTGAGCCTCGCAGGGCGGGCTATGCCGCGGCTTCACCGCACCAATCCATCAGGCCAAGTGGTCAGACGCCATCGCGTCGGACTGTGGGCCATGGGAGAGAGCCATCGCCAGAACCGGGAGGATGAACGCCGCCTGTACAAGCACCCGAACTTTGCGGAAGATCGACATGGTCAGCTCCAGTGCACCGAAACGACGCGGGTGCACCACACATGAAGACACGTGGAGGCACGTGACGTAGAACCAAGAGATCCGACCGGGCCAGCTCGGGCCAAGCCCCACGAGATCGGACCACACCCGGCCTTCAAGATGCACGCGCGGGCGCGGGACGCAAGCTATCGGCCCGGAAAATGTGTCAGAATCCGCACATTTCATACAGACGGCCTGGCGAACGCGCAATTCTTGATTTCAGACCAAGTTGGGTCGAATCTGACGATGCCAAGATGCCGTCAAATCCCTGGGCTCTAGAGCCCAGGTGCGTCTTCTGTACGGTGTGGGTGCCCGCGAGATGACTGCCCCCCACGGGTCGCGGGACCGCTTCAGGCACGTCGGTCGCGGCAGATCGCCGCGAACCGGATCGCACTCTCCATGCCGTCGACCATGCGATCGAGCGTGAACTCGCGGGTGGCGGTGATAAGGGCGTTGGCCGCCAGATGCCGCTGGAGGTCGGGATCGCGCAGGATGCGGCGGAGCGCATCCGCGAAGCCCTCCACGCTGCCGCGGGGGTAGGTGAGGCCATTGAAGCCATCACGCAGGGAGTCGATCTCGGGCGCCTGCGCATCGTGCCCGGCGACCGTGACGACGGGGAGGCCGTGCCCGAAGGCGTGCAGGATGGAGAGCCCGATGTTGGCGGGATAGGCAAACGCCTGAGCGCACATGAACCAGGGAGCGAGCTTGTCCTCGCCGTAGATCGCGCCAAGGAACCGGACAGCGTGTCCGACGCCGAGCTTGTCGGCCAGGGCGCGGAGCGGGGCCTCTTCGCTGCCGCTGCCGATGATGGCAACGGTGAGGTCGGGGAACTCGGGCAGGAGTTTGGCGGTGGCCTCGAGAAGGAGCTCGAGCTTGTTCGCCGCGTAGAGGCGTGAGACAAAGAGCAGCATGGGCCCGTGGAGCTTGTGCTCGCTGCGGAAGGCCGCGAGGCGGGCGGGATCATTGAGCCAGGCGTTGCGATGGGTGGTGGTCTCGGTCTGGTCGAGGCTGTTGAGTGCGACGAAGATGCGGTCGGAAGGGCCCCCGCCAGCGACGTGCTCGCTCGCCGCAGTCTGGTTGTAGAACATCACAGCGTCGGCGAGGTCGGAAAGGGCGCGACGCGAGCGGTAGCGGATGGAGGTCTCGGCCTTGCTGTAGCCGTGTCCCCAGAGGACCGTCCCGACGTTGTTCCAGTTGGCCCGCACAAGCGCCGGCAGCAGCGTGGCGTAGCGCGTGCTCCAGGAGAGGATGAGCACATCGGCCTTCTCGGAGCTGGCGTAGTCCCACTGAGCGCGGTGGAAACGGATGATGCTGCCGCGGATGCTGACGTCGCGCATCGGCGAGAAGATTCCCTTGAACCCATCCGGCTCGACGTTCGTGATGCCCGCCTCACTGCCGTAGACAACCGTGAGATCGATGCCCGGACGCTGCGCGAGCGCACGGTACACCGGCACGCGATAGCGGGGCAGGCAGGGCTGGGTCAGGATGACCCTCAGGGGTTGTCGTTCCCGGTCACTCGGCATCGGCTCGTGTTTCCCCCACGAGTCGACCAGCAGGGCAGGGTTCACGGACGCAACAGACAGTCATCAAACAGCGGACGACGAAGACGGGACGATCGGTCGATCTCTCTGACTCTCTCCGAGCAGGGCGTGCACGCCGGTCAAAACAGACGTGCCGGCGGGCAAACCCCGGCCGTAGCAGCAACGCACGCGTCCAAATCCGGCCAGGGCAGAAGCCAAACGCAACAAGAGAGTGATTGTTGCCCGCGAAAGCGAAAAGGCTACCTCCGGGTGTGGTAAACTTCCCCAGAGGGCTCCGGCCCACGGCTCCTGCTCACGCACCGAGCGCCGCGCGGGTCCTGTAAGCACGCTCGGTGCGCTGCGCGATCGCAGGCCACGTGTAGGTCGTCACGATCAGTTCGCGGCCGCGCGCACCCATGTCCCTGCGAGCCGTGTCGTCGGCAAGCACTTCGAGCAGCCCCGCGCTGGTCGCCTGTGCCGAAAGCTCCACGACGCGCCCCGCGTCCGCGGCTGCAACCTCCGGAAAGTGGCACTCGCGCGAGATCACCACCGGACACCGGCAAGCCATGGCCTCGGTGATGGCCACGCTGAAGCCTTCCTGCCGGCTCGGCAGGCAGAAAACGTCAGCATCGACGAAGGCCGCATACTTGGCGGATCCGTAGACGGGGCCGATCGCGTGCACGCGCGTGTCAATGCCCCGTGCCTTGGCCTGTGCAAGCGCCGGCTTCAGCGCGCCGTCATCAGGCCCGGCAATCACAAGGCGGAGGCGCGGATGCACCGCCAGGACCTGCGCGAAGGCATCGATGAGGAAGTCCAGGCCCTTCTTGAAGTGGACCCGGCTGAGGAAGAGGATGAACTTCTCGCCCTCCAGCTCCGGGTGCTGCGCGTGGAAGGTGCCGGAGGCGGGGAGCGTTCCAATCTCCTCAAGAAAGACGCCGTTCGGGATCACCTCGCAGGGAGCGCGAAGGCCCAGCGGCCGCATCCCCAGCTCCTCATCGGCGTTCAGTGTGTGGAGGAACGCCGCGTGGTCCAGCAGCGACCGATACCCGAGCGCCAGGGCCGCGCCCTTCTTGAGCCGCGTGGAGAGGGACCGCGTCATGCACCAGGGATCCAGCATGCCGTGCGGCACGAGGGCGTAGGGAATCCCGCGGGCCCGCGCGCACTCGCCCGCAACTCGAAGGATCGCCTCCCACACGCCATGGAGATGCAGCACCTGAGTTCCCGCGAGGTTGGCCCGCATCCATGCTCGCACGCTCTGCCCCCGCACCTTCTCGCTCAACGAAGCCGGAGGCGGGAGCGTCGCAAGTCGGACCGAGGCGATGCCTGGGATCCCCTCGAGGCTCTTGAGCGTGCGGGGCGCGGCCTCCGGATCTGCGTGCGCGAGGATCGTGACCTCGTGGCCCTGCAGGGACTGCGCCGCAGCGAGCCGCAACGCGACCGCGGGCGGGCCGCCGGCCTTGGGATCGAGCGTCGCGATGACGTGCAGAATCCGCATGATGCTCGTCCGAGGGTAGTGCAGGCCGTCGACGGTCCTTCAAAAGACGCGGCGCGGGGCTTGAGCCTCGCGCCGCGTGAGTATCTGGTGGTCCAGGCTGCCGGACTACTGGCCCGTGGACCGACGCAGTGCGGCGTTGATGGCCTCGCGCGACGGTGCGAACGACCGCGTCGAACGCGTCGTGGTCGGGCGGGCTGCGGCGTTCCCGCGCGTCGGGCTCACGACCCGCGCCGTCGGACGGGCACTCGTCGAGGGCGTCGTGACCCGCGGCGAGCTCGCGGACGCTCGCGGTGCCACCACAGTCGTGCGCGGAGCCGGAGCACGCAGGAAGCCCGAGCGCTGAGCACCCGTCCCGCTCGCGCTGTTGCGACGCAGCCAGGGAGCCGAGACCGATCCACTCCCGCCAGCCTGCGGGACCGCTGGATCAGCCGGGGCCGGGCTCGGTGAAGCGGGCATCGGCGGCGGCGTCGGATTGCTCGGGACCGACGGATCCACGGGGCCTCCGGACGATCCGCCCGATCCGCCAGAGCCGGCGCTCGAACCGTTCCCCGAGTTGCCGCCGCCCGAAGACGAACCG
>CAZBXF010000166.1:3027-7198 GCA_964495635.1 uncultured Phycisphaeraceae bacterium | reverse complement strand
GTGTTCAGACAAGACCTTTGATTCCGCAGACGATTCAGGAGCCAGTTCCATGCCCAGCAACTCCAGCACTTCCCCCACCTCCGGCCGCAATCCCTTCAATGCCCGCAAGACGCTCTCGGTGAACGGGAAGACGTACACGTACTTTGATCTCAACGCGCTGGTGCAGCAGAAGGTCGGGCACGTGCAGAAGCTGCCGTACTCGATCAAGGTGCTGCTGGAGGCGATGCTGCGGAACGTGGACGGGTTCATCGTGACCGATGACGATGTGGTGGGGCTGGCGAACTGGAACGCGAAGGCGCCGGTGAAGGAGGAACTGCCCTTCATGCCCGGGCGCGTCGTGCTGCAGGACTTCACGGGCGTGCCGTGCGTGGTGGATCTCGCGGCGATGCGCGACGCGATGAAGAAGCTGGGCGGCGATCCCAAGCTGATCAACCCGCTGGTGAAGTGCGACCTCGTGATCGATCACTCGGTCCAGGTTGATGCGTTTGGTTCGGCCACGGCGCTGACGATCAACGCGGCCCGCGAATTTGAGCGCAACAACGAGCGGTACGAGTTCCTGCGCTGGGGGCAGCAGTCGCTGAACAACTTCACGTGCGTGCCGCCGGCGACGGGGATTGTGCACCAGGTGAACCTCGAGTACCTCGCGGGCGCGGTGCTGACGAAGCAGGTGGATGGCGAGACGGTGGTCTATCCGGACTCGTGCGTGGGGACCGACTCGCACACGACGATGATCAACGGGCTGGGCGTGGTGGGGTGGGGCGTGGGCGGCATCGAGGCCGAGGCCGTGATGCTGGGCCAGCCGATCTACATGCTGACGCCCGAGGTGATCGGGTTCCGGCTCAAGGGCAAGCTGCCCGAGGGCGCTACCGCGACGGACATGGTCCTCACGGTGACGCAGATGCTGCGGAAGAAGGGCGTGGTCGACAAGTTCGTTGAGTTCTTCGGCGATGGGCTGAGCCACCTTTCGGTGCCCGACCGCGCGACGATCGCGAACATGGCGCCCGAGTATGGCGCGACGATGGGCTTCTTCCCGATCGACTCGATCACGCTGGACTACATGCGGCTCACGGCCCGCAGCGAGGAGCAGATCGCGCTGGTGGAGGCCTACTGCAAGGCGACGGGGTTGTTCTGGTCGCCCGGCACGCCCGAGCCGGAGTTCACGGATGTGCTGGAGCTGGACCTCTCCACCGTGCAGCCGAGCCTGGCCGGGCCCAAGCGCCCGCAGGATCGCGTGGAGCTCAAGAACATCAAGAGCGACTTCTTCCGCTCGCTCGCCGCGCCGCTGGGGAACACGAGCTTTGGCCTGACTGCGGACAAGATTTTCGGCGCTTCGGGCACCGTGAAGCACGGGCCGGACTCGGGCTTCGCTGGCCAGACGAGCAAGATCACGCACGGCGCGGTCGTCATCGCGGCGATCACGAGCTGCACGAACACCAGCAACCCCGACGTCATGATCGCGGCGGGTCTGGTGGCGCGCAAGGCTCGCGCGCTGGGCCTTAATCGCAAGCCTTGGGTCAAGACCAGCCTCGCGCCGGGGTCGAAGGTTGTGACGGAGTACTACAACAAGTCGGGCCTGAGCGCGGACCTTGATGCGCTGGGCTTCCAGACGGTTGGATATGGCTGCACGACGTGCATCGGCAACTCTGGGCCGCTGCCGGATGAGGTTGAGGCGGCGATCAAGGAGGGCGATCTGTTCGTCGCGTCGGTGCTCTCGGGCAACCGCAACTTCGAGGGGCGTGTTCATCCGAACGTCAAGGCGAACTACCTCGCGAGCCCGCCGCTCTGCGTGGCGTACGCGATTGCGGGGAGCGTCGCGATCGACCTTGCGACGGAGCCGCTGGGCGTGAGCAAGGATGGGAAGCCGGTCTTCCTCAAGGACATCTGGCCGACGCACGCGGAGGTGCAGGCGACGAAGGCCCAGTGCATCGACGCGGGCCAGTTCAAGGAGCAGTACGCGAACGTCTTCACGGGCAACCCGACGTGGAACAAGGTCGCGGTCTCGAAGAGCGAGCTCTACCCGTGGAACGACAAGTCCACGTACATCCAGAATCCGCCGTACTTCGAGGGGATGAGCGCAACGCCCACGCCTCCGAAGGCGATCAAGGGTGCGCGCTGCCTGGTGCACGTGGCGGACTCGGTGACGACGGACCACATCTCTCCGGCGGGCGACATCGCGGAGGCGAGCCCGGCGGGCGAGTATCTCAAGAGCCTGGGCGTGCCGAAGCGCGACTTCAACTCGTACGGATCACGGCGCGGCAACGACCGCGTCATGACGCGCGGCACGTTCGCGAACGTGCGCGTGAAGAACGCGCTCGCGAAGGATCCGACCACTGGCAAGGTTCGCGAGGGTGGCTGGACGGCGGACCTTTCGAGCAAGGGCGCTGGCAAGATCGACTTCATCTACAACGCGAGCATGAATTACAAGGCCGAGGGGACGCCGCTGGTGGTGCTCGCGGGCAAGGACTACGGCATGGGTTCCTCACGCGACTGGGCGGCGAAGGGGACGCTGCTGCTTGGATGCCGCGCGGTGATCTCTGAGAGCTTCGAGCGCATCCACCGCTCGAACCTCGTGGGCATGGGCGTGCTGCCGCTGTGCTTCAAGGATGGGCAGAGTGTCGCGAGCCTTGGTCTGTGCGGGACGGATCGGTTCGACATCGACCTGCCGGTCTCTGCGGATGGGCTTGTGACGCCTCGCTGCGATGTGAAGGTGACGGCGACGATCACGCAGGGCGAGAAGGCGGGCCAGAAGATTGAGTTCGTCACGACCTGCCGCATCGATACACCGGTAGAGGCTGAGTACTACCGCAACGGCGGCGTGCTGCACACCGTGCTGAGGCGGCTGCTCAATGAGAGCAAGAAGATGGCGGCGGTTCCGGCCACCGTCTGATGCTGCGGCGTCTCCAAGCTCGATGACCATGAGTGACTGCAAGACCCGCCACGTTGTGGCGGGTCTTGCTCCTTTTGTCATAAGAGGTTGGGGCTGAAGAAGGCATCGGGGTATGCGGCATCCAGGCATCGAGGCGAGGGCCAGGGGCCGACCGTTGCGGCGGCCACTACCTTTGGTGATGGCACTCACTGATCAAGGTACCCACGGACGCACACCCAACCTGCTAGATCCGATCACCCTCGGCGATCTGCGGCTTCGCAATCGTGTGCTGATGGCGCCGCTGACGCGATCTCGCAGCCGCCAGCCGGGTGATGTGCCGTGGGCGCTCAACGCGGAGTACTACAGGCAGCGTGCGGGGGCCGGGCTCATCATTTCTGAGGCGACGCAGATCAGCCCGCAGGGGAAGGGGTACGCGTTCACGCCGGGGATGTACACGCGTGAGCAGCGTGATGGGTGGCGGCTGGTGACGGACGCGGTGCATGACGCGGGCGGGCTGATCATCGCGCAGCTGTGGCACGTGGGGCGGATCTCGCATGTGTCGCTGCAGCCGGGCGGCGCGGCGCCGGTTGCCCCGTCGGCGGTGCGGGCAGAGAAGAGCAAGACGTATGTGGATGCGGGGATGGTGCGTGTGGAGTGCTCGATGCCGCGGGCGCTGGAAACGGCGGAGGTGTACCGCACGATCGAGGACTATGCGCACGCCGCGCGGGTGGCGCGCGAGGCTGGGTTCGATGGTGTGCAGCTGCACGGCGCGAACAGCTATCTCGTGGACCAGTTCCTGCGGACCTCGACGAATCTGCGGACGGATGAGTTCGGTGGGTCGCTGGAGAACCGGATGCGGTTCGGGAAGCTGGCGACGGAGGCGCTGCTGCGTGAGTGGGGGCCGGGGCGCGTGTCGGTGCGATTGAATCCGACGAACTACCCGCCGAGCATGGTGGATGCGGATCCGGCGGAGACCTTCAGCGCGTTCGCGGCGTGGCTTGCTTCGCAGGGGATCGCGTTCCTCGAAGTGATGGAGCCGTTTGCGTGGCGCGAGGGGGAGGAGGTTGCGGGTCCGGAGGTGGCGGACGCGACGCGCCGGGCGTTTGTTGCTGGGCGCGCGGGCAAGGTTGTCATCAACGGTGGGTATGACGTGGCGAGGGCGCAGGCTGCGGTCGCGAGTGGGCATGCGGATGCGGTGTCGTTCGGGCGGCTGTTCATCTCGAACCCGGATCTGCCGGCACGCATCGCGGCGGGAGCGGCGCTGGCGGCGCCGGACTCAACGACGTTCTATGGCGGCGGCGAGCG
>CAZBXF010000166.1:0-2927 GCA_964495635.1 uncultured Phycisphaeraceae bacterium | reverse complement strand
CTACTCGATCTTGAACTTGCCTGAGGCGAGTGCTTCGGCGGCGCCGTTGGCGTCGAAGCGCTGGCCGGGTTCGAAGGTCAGGACGACCTCGCCGGTTTCGTGGTTGGCCTTGACGGCCTCGACGCCGGGAAGCGCCTTCAGGGCGGCCTGGACTTCACCCTCGCACATGGCGCACGTCATGCCGCTGACCTTGAGACGGGCCTCTCGCCCGGCGAGGACGACCTTCATGCCCTGAGCCGGCTGCGCCATCGCACCCGCGGCGGGCTGATCGCTCGTGGACGTTGCGCCGGGCATGGTGGGGTTCATGCCGAGGGCTCGCACGAGGAAGGCCCAGCGGTCGGCGGCCTCCTCGATGATCTTGGCGGTGGGCTTGCCTGCGCCGTGGCCTGCGCGGGTCTCGACACGGATCAGCGCGGGATTCGGGCAGTCCTTCGCGATGCCGTGCTGCAGGGCCGCGGCGAATTTGAAGCTGTGCGCGGGAACGACGCGGTCGTCGTGGTCGGCGGTCATGACCATCGTCGCGGGATAGCAGGTGCCGTCCTTGACGTTGTGGTAGGGCGAGTAGGAGAGGAGGGCCTTGAACTCGGCCTCGTTCTTCTTCGTGCCGTAGTCGCTGGTCCAGGCGTGGCCGATGGTGAAGTCCTCAAACCGCAGCATGTCGAGGACGCCGACCTCGGGGAGTGCGGCACCGAAGAGGTCGGGACGCTGGGTCATGACGGCGCCGACGAGGAGACCACCGTTGGAGCCGCCACGGATGGCGAGCTTCTTGGGGCTGGTGATCTTCTGATCGATCAGGAACTCGCCGGCGGCGATGAAGTCCTCGAAGGCGCGCGGGCGGTTGACGCCACGCGCGGCGTCGTGCCACTTCTTGCCGTACTCGCCGCCGCCGCGGATGTTGGCGACGGCGTAGACGCCGCCCATCTCCATCCAGACGAGGTTGGAGACGCTGAAGGAGGGTGTCAGGGAGACGTTGAAGCCGCCGTAGGCGTAGAGGAGCGTGGGGTTGGTGCCGTCGCGCTTGATCCCCTTCTTGCTGATGATGAACATCGGCACCTTGGTGCCGTCCTTGCTGGTGAAGAAGACCTGCTCGGTCTGGTAGTCGTCGGGGTTGAAGTCGACCTGGGCCTGCTTGAAGAGCGTGCTCTTGCCGCTGGCGATGTCGTAGCGGTAGATGCGTGACGGGACGGTGAAGCCGGTGAAGGAGTAGAAGGTCTCGGTGTCGGTGTCCTTGCCGCCGAAGCCACCGGCGGAGCCGATGCCGGGGAGGGCGACGTCGCGGACGAAGGCGCCGGTCTTGTCGTACTGCTTGATGAGGGTTGAGGCGTCCTTGAGGTAGTTGGCGAAGAGCGCGCCGCCGACGCTGGAGACGCTCTGGAGCGTCTCGGTGGCCTGCGGGATGATCTCACGCCAGTTCTCGCGGGCGGGGTTCTTCACGTCGATGGCGACGACGCGGCCCAGAGGCGCGTCAAGGTCGGTCTTGAAGTAGAAGACGCTGCCGACGTTGGTGATGAAGTCGTACTCGGCGTCGCGCTGATCGAGGAGCTTCACGACCTGCTGGTTCCCGAGCGTCGAGGCGTCGATGCCCGCGGGGTTGAGCTCCTTGAAATAGATGCGGTTGCGGGGATCGGTGCCCTGGCTGACGTAGACGATGAGGTACTTGCCATCCTCGGTGACGCCGCCGCCGAAGCCCCAGTCCTTCTTCTCCTCCGTGGGCTCGTGGTAGACGAGGATGTCCTGGCTCTGCGGCGTGCCCAGGGCGTGGTAGTAGAGCTTCTGGTAGAAGTTTGAGCCGGTGAGCTTCTCGCCCTCCTTGGGCTCGTCGAAGCGTGAGTAGAAGAGGCCCTTGCCGTCCTTGGTGAAGGAGGCTCCGGAGAACTTGACCCACTTGAGCTCGTCGCCGGTGTCCTGGCCCGTGGCGATGTCGCGCACGCGCCATGTGTTCCAGTCGCTCCCGGCCTCGGCGATGCCGTAGGCCATGTGCTTGCCGTCGTCGCTGATGGCGAGGCCCGCGAGGGCCATGGTGCCGTCGGCCTTCAGCGTGTTGGGATCGAGCAGGACGCGCCCGGGCTGGTCGAGTGAGTCGGCGACCATGATGACACCCTGGTTCTGGAGACCGCTGTTGTAGCTCCAGAAGTAGCGGCCACCTTCCTTGAAGGGCGTGCCGAACTTCTCGAAATTCCAGAGCTTGGTGATGCGGTCCTCGATGGCCTGGCGCTGCGGTACGCCCGCGATGTACGCGTTGGTGATGGCGTTCTGAGCATCGATCCAGGCGCGGGTCTCGGTGGAGTCGGGCTCCTCGAGCCAGCGGTAGGGATCGGCGACCTGCACGCCGTGGTAGGTGTCGACGACGTTCTCACGCCGCGCGGCGGGGTAGGTCCAGCCGGACGCGGAGGTCGCGTTCGCCGAGGCGGCACTCTGCACGGCGGGGTCGATGGGTTTGCCAGCGTTCTGCGCGAGGGCGGTGGTGGGGGTCATGAGCAGTGTGGATGGGATGAGGGTGGCTGTGAGAAGGGAGAGGCAGAAAGGCTGGCAGAGCGACTTGAGGATGACACGGTTGTTGAACATGGTGGCTCCGGTGGACATGGGCCAAAGAAACAAGCCTGGAACTCGAAGGCCGCGGCGGGTTGCGACGCCAACCTTTGGCGAAAACCTCACGCGAACCTCACGCGGGCAAAGACGCAGGGATGCGGCGGGGATCTGGATCCGTCGCCGGTCCGGGGATGTCGTGGAAGGGTATGGCGAGGGGGGGAGGGGGCGGGTTGGTGGGTCTACGTGGCGGGGTAATCGCGTTGGTCCCTTTCAAGCCCCGAAGGGCAAAGCCGTGAACTGAACGCTTCATTGCAAGATGGTCATGCTTTCGCCCTTTGGGCGTTCGGTCATTGCGAGTGGCTTCAGCCACTCGAAGGCATGTCCCTTGAACTCCTGGC
>CAZBXF010000165.1:2438-7235 GCA_964495635.1 uncultured Phycisphaeraceae bacterium | reverse complement strand
CGGAAGATGGTGGAGCCATCGGCGTTGTCGCGGCGCGTGACGGTGAGTGGAGTCTTGTACCACGCGACGGAGCCGGTGATGAGTCCCTCGGCGAGATCGGCGAGGCCGCGCGTTGAGGTGTAGCGAACCTCGAGGCCGCCGCCGGGGAGGTCGACGGGCTCGAAGCGCGGCAGCTCGGAGTCGGGGTAGAGCTTGCGGACTTCGACGTGGATCACGGCGTCGAGGACGCGGAGGAGCTCGATGGTGCCGGTGGGGACCTTCTCGCCTTGGGGGAAGCGGGCCATGAGGGCGGGGAAGAGCCACTGGCCGAAGCCGCGGAGGACGGCGCCGGGCGTGGAGTTGGTTCGCGTGGCGACGGCACCGACGAGCTGGTGGAGCTCGCGGCTGTCGTAGGTTCCGATGGAGGTGTAGATGCCGCCGGAGGCGAGCTTGGTGGAGGCCAGGATCTCCTCGATGAGGATGACGCCGTACGAGGTGCGAACAAAGGTGACGAAGCCGTCTAGGAGCAACCCCTTCATCTGGATCTCCGTGGCGTGTTATTGGTCTGATTGGTCTGGAATACGCACAATTACGATGAAGTTTGTTGATTCAACCGTAAACATACGGTATCATGGTGCTATGTCATCGGTTCGGGCGACCCCATTCATGCAGCATACCAGATCGGCACTTCGGAAAACCGTACGCGCGATTGCGCAGGACGTGAGCCTGGCGGTGCCGTTCTTCGGCGCGGGTGTTGTTGGGGCTTTGGTTGGAGTGCTGGGTGCGGCGGTGGTGGTTGGCGGGTTCGTCGTGCCCAAGGTGAGGGAGCAGGCGACGGCGACGGCGGAGATCCGGTCTCTTTCGCGGCTTCGGACGGAGACTGAGGATGCGTACACGCGGGGCGCGCTGGATCTTCTCGAGGGGCGGCTGACGGTGGAGGAGAAGCTGGAGCGAGCGTTCATTGTGATGCGGACGTCGCGGGGCGAGGTGAAGCGGCTGCCGCTGGATGAGGCGATGCGAGATCGAATTCTTGATGAGGGATGGGAGTTCAACGAGGCGCGGGCGAGGGCCCGCGCGGTGTCGGCGAAGCCCTGACGCTGGCGTGGGTCGGGGCGGGTTGGCGGCGTGTGAGAGACCCCCACCCGTGGCGGAGTTGAGAGAGTCGCGCGCTGGTCTCACGTGCGCGACGGCCGAGTTCGTCCGCTGCGGTCCTCCGGCTGCCGCGTCCTCGTGAGGGGCCGCGGCGGCTTTGCTTTTGGCGTGAGAACGCCGCCGCCGACCTTCGGGAACGTCCCGAGCGGGCGGCGTGCGGCGAACGCGGGCTGTGGTGGTGGTGGGCTGGGCTAGCGCAGGGCCGCCTCGAGGGCCTGGGCGAGCTGCTGGGCGTGGGGCTGGAGGAGGCGGATGTCGATG
Source organism: uncultured Phycisphaeraceae bacterium (assembly GCA_964495635.1). Lineage (GTDB taxonomy): Bacteria > Planctomycetota > Phycisphaerae > Phycisphaerales > UBA1924 > JBBASU01. Next base: position 5,843 of record CAZBXF010000165.1, on the reverse strand, counting down.
ACCCACTCGCGGTCCGGGGTGTTGAGGCTGAGGACGGTGCGGGAGTCGAGGGTGCCGGGGACGTCGATGTGCCAGGTGAAGGGGTCGCCGAGAGAGAGGCGGCCGGCCGGGTCGGTGGGGAGGAGGTCGGAGTCGGCGGCGTAGCGTGTGCGGGTGTTGACGCTGCCGACGGTGCCGGTGCCGCGGCGGGCTTCTTCTTCCTTCATTGAGCGCACGAGCTCATCGTGGGGCTTCATGCCCTCGAACTTCTTTGCGAACTCTTCGAGCGTGAGGGTGGAGTCGGCGGCGGAGCGGGCGGTGGCGGCGAGGGTGCGGGCGTCTTCGAGGGAGAGGCGGCTCTCGATGATGACGCGGTCGTGGTTGGCTTCGGGGGTCATGGAGAGGGTGACGAACTGGCCACCATCGCGTGCGGCACGGAAGTGGAGGGGCGGGAGGGTGTACTGCGCGTTGGCGCGGCCGGGGACGGCGTCGAGGTCGGCGAAGGTGACGCGCGTGGTGCGCTGTTCGAACGTCTGTTCCTTGACGCTGCCGAGGTTGGAAGGGACCATCGCGCCGGGCTTGGGCGCGGCGGCGGGCTGGGCCTTGCCGGGGGCGGCGATGTCGGCGGCGAGCTTCTCGGCGGTGGCGAGGTCGAGGCGTGCGACGAGGGGCCAGAAGCCGTTGGCCTGATCGTTGATGACGAGGGTGATGCGGTCGTCGGTGATGCGCTGGTTGTTCTGGTCGATGCCGCTGTAGCCGGGGAGGGCCATGAAGGAGAGGCCGGCGACGTGGACCATGCCGGCGTTGTCTGGCTTGTAGATCTGCGGGGCGACGACGATGTTGCTGTCGCCGTTGCCGGGGAGGGCGCCGGCGGCGCGCTTCTCGGCGGCGAGACGCTTGATCTCGTTGGCGAGCGCGAGTGCGTCGGCGGTGGGGATGCGGCTGACGAGGGCGACCTTCTTGAAGTCGTCGGCGAGGGTGATGACGGTGCGGAAGTCGGTGGCGTCCTTGCCGGTTGGGTTGGTGACGGGTTCGTCGGCGGTGACGGTGAAGGTGGCGCGGGGCGGGAGGAGGAGGACACCGAACTCGTTGGCGCGGATGCCGCTGTGGGGGAACATGAAGTGGTCTGTGATGATGTCGCGGCCTGTGACGGGGCCGGAGGTGGTGGGGCGGCCGGCGGCGTCGATGGCCTTGGCGACCTCGCGGCGGCCGAGCTCGGTTGTGAGTGCGGAGGCGAGGCGCTGGGCCTCTGGCACGGTGAGCTCGACCGCGATGTCGCTGCGGACTTCGGCGCCGGGGGGGACCGAAGAGAGCGTGATGAGGATGGGCTCGGAGAGGGTGCGGCCAGAGATGGCGGGGCGCACGGGGAACTTGGTGTCGATCTCGCCGAACTCGCCGGCGGGGTCGCGGCTGGTCATGCGCGCGGGCTTGACCTCGGCGTCGTCGGGCTTCTTGCCGAGGCGCTGGAGCATGCGGGTGCGCTCGGGGATGGCCTTGTCGAGCTCGTCGCGGAAGATGCGGGCGTCGTCGGTTTCGAGGGAGGCGATCATGGCCCAGAAGCTGCTGGCGCGATCCTGGAGGACGATGGTGATGCGGCGGTCGAGGAACTGCTCGCCCTTCTCGCCGACGCCGCGGTATTCGGGGAGGACTTCGAGTGTGGCGCCCTTGGGAAGGGTCCACATGGCGCGGCCGCTGGAGTCCTTGCCCTTGGAGTTCTGGTAGGCGTGGGTGTAGAGGCGGACGTCGGAGGTGCCCTGGCGGAAGGGGGAGGTGGGCTGGGCGGGCTGGCCTGGGACGAGAGGGAGGTCCTTGAGGACTGGAGGCTGGGTGCGGGGCTGGGCGTTGGTGAGGCCGGCGGCGAGCGCGAGGGCGACGAGGGCGCCGGCGGCGATGCCGGTGGCGCGCGAGCGGGGACGGAAGCCTGCGATCATTGCGATTCTCCTTTTCAGGTCCGCGTTGTTCTCGATGATGCCGGAGACGGCGGGGAATGAAGCTGGGAGTGTGGAGCCTGTTGAGGCGTGCTCGATGAGCTTGAGGAGTGTGCGGCCGTAGCGGGGGCGTTCGGGGGCGGCGAGGGCTCTCAGGGCGAGCTCATCGCAGGCGACCTCGCGCTCGGCGCGCCAGCGCGAGGCCGCGATCCAGGCGAGGGGGTTGAACCAGTGGAGCGCGAGGACGAGGCTCATCAGCCAGCTCATCAGGATGTCGTGGCGCTTGACGTGGGCGAGCTCGTGGAGGAGGACGTCGCGGAGTTCTTCTTCAGAGAGGCGGCTGGAGAGACCCTCCGGGAGGATGAGGGTGGGGCGGATCACGCCCAGGAGCAGCGGGGTCTGGACGCGCGGATTCTCGGTGAGGGTGACGGGGAAGGGGATGCGCAGGAGGTCGCGGCAGCGCTCCGTGAGGTCGGCGGCGGCTGGGTCCGCGAGGAGGCGGCTGCTGCGGAGGATGGCGCGGAGGCGCAGGTGGCCGGCGAGGAGGAGTGTGACGACGGCGGCGGCACCGGCGAGCCAGAGGATGGCGAGGCTGAGGCGGAGGGCGCTGGACGGTGTGGATGGCGTGGATGGTGCGGCGGGCGTGGGGGCGGGCGCGACTGCGGCGGGGAGTGATGTGTGCGGGTTGATGAGGGGTTGCTGCTGCGGGTCGGGCGTGGTGATGAGCTGCTGCTGCGGGACCCAGCCGAAGAAGGCGGGTGGGTTGGGCTGGGCGGGCTGGCGCCACCAGGGCTGCGCGAGGTTGAAGATGGAGACGGGGCTCTGGGGCGTCCAGGGGAGCGCGAGGCGTGCGAAGACGACGAGCCAGAGGAGGCATCGCCATCGTGCGGGGAGGTGGCTGCCGAGGAGGAGGCAGAGGAGGCCGACGGCGAGGGCGAGGATGGCGGCCTGCCAGGAGGACTCGATGATCGCGGCGCCGAGGGAGGTGGCGAGGCGGTCGAGGAAGAGCACTGGGCTGGCGTGAGGAGTGCTCATGAGCGTGGGTCCTTCCTCGTGCGGGTGCGCGGGGAGGGGCGGGCCTTGTGCTCGGGCTGGGGCTGTGATTGGGGCTGTGACTGGGGCTGTGATTGGTCAAGGAGCGCCCGGAGGGCCTCGAGGTCCTGGGGGCTGACGCGTCGTTCCTCGAAGAGGTGGGCGATCATGGGCGTGAGGGCGCCGTTGAAGACGCGGTCGAGGAAGGAGCGGCTTTCGCGGCGGATCCAGGCTTCCTGGGAGAGGGCGGGTGCGTAGTCGTTGGCCTTGCCGCGGGGCGTGGCGGTGATGGCACCTTTGGAGTGGAGGCGCGTGAGGAGGGTCTTGACGGTGGTGAGCTTCCAGGCGGTGCGCGGCGCGAGGCGGGTGGTGATGTCCTGCGCGGAGAGGGGAGATTGCTTCCAGAGCTCGCGCATGATGAGCTCTTCGGCGTCGGTGATGGGTGGGAGGTTGGGCATGGCGGGGC
>CAZBXF010000165.1:0-2338 GCA_964495635.1 uncultured Phycisphaeraceae bacterium | reverse complement strand
AAATGGCCAAATGGTCAAATGGCTAAATGGTCGGGTGGCTTGATGGGTGAATGGCGGAGCTGGTGATGGAGGGGTGGTGGGTTGTGATGACAGTTGTAGTTGGTACAGACTACGCTTGTAGTCGGTTGCGTCAAGGGGGTGGATTCGATTTTTTCGTTGGCGTGATCCGGAGGGCGGACCACGACCATTCGCAGAGCCGGATGGTCGTGGCACTTGGATGCTCGTGGTGATCGGGGTCGTTCTGCTCAGGGCAGGATGAGCATGGCGTCGCCGTAGCTGTAGAAGCGGAAGCGTTCCTTGAGCGCGTGCTGGTAGATCTGCATGAGGCGTGGGACGCCCTCGGGGAAGAGGGAGGCGACCATGGCGAGGAGCGTGCTTCGTGGGAGGTGGAAGTTGGTGAGGAGGCCGTCGGTCCAGCGCCAGGGGTAGCCGGGCGTGATGAGGATGTCGGTGGCGAGCGTGTCGGAGTTGGTGATGGGGGGCTGGGTGGCGGCGTCGTTGGGGGAGAGGCGTGCGAAGCTCTCGATGGTTCGGGCGGAGGTGGTGCCGACGCAGATGACGCGGGCGCTGCTGGCGCGGGCGGTCTCGATGGCGCGGCGCGTGGCGGGGCTCATGGCGCAGCGCTCGGTGTGCATGCGATGGTGCTCGATGAACTCGGTCTCGACGGGACGGAAGGTGCCGGACCCGACGTGGAGCGTGACGTCGGCACGCTGCACGCCGCGGGCAGCGAGGGCGGCGAGGAGCTCTGGGGTGAGGTGGAGGCCGGCGGTGGGGGCGGCGACGCTGGCGCCGGGCGTTGAGGCTGCGGCGGCGTGGTTGGATGGAGCGGTGTTGGAGGGCGTGGGCGAGGGGGCGGTGGAGGGGGCGGCGTAGACGGTCTGGTACCGGGCGCGGTCGTAGGCCTCGGTGGTGGTTGGCTGGTGTCGCTCGGCTTGTTCACGCTCGCGGGCCTTGAGGATGTATGGCGGCAGTGGCGTGCGGCCGACGCGGTCGAGGATGGCGTCGGTGGTGGCTTGGTTGATGGCGAGCTTGGAGGTGTGGTGGACGGAGGCGATCCAGCCACCTCGATCTTCGGGACCCAGGGGGGCGAGGAGGTGGAGGCGGACGCCGGAGTCGGGCCCTTGGCGTGGGTTGAGGTCGGGGGTGGGGTCGGTGGCGCTTGTGTGTGCTTCGGGTTCGGGGTCGAGCTCGAGGATGATGTCGATGCCGGGCTTCATGCGTTTGCCCTGCAGCAGGACGGCCCAGTGGAGGTGGTTGGGGCTGAGGGGCGGCAGGGTGTGGCTGGATGGAGTGTGGGAGGGTGTGGCGAGGTAGGTGTGGGCTTCGTCGAGGTAGAGGCCTTCGACGCGGCCGCCGGTGTCGGCGCGGCGGCCGATGAGGCGGGCGGGGACGACGCGGGTGGTGTTGAGGATGAGGAGGTCGCGCGGGGCGAGGAGATCTGGGAGGTCGCGGACGATGTGATGGTCGAGACGTGAGGGGTCCGAGCGCGAGACGACGAGGAGGCGCGCGGCGTCGCGCGGCTCGGCGGGCGCGGTCGCGATGAGGGATTCGGGGAGGTCGTAGTCGAGGTCGGCGGTTTTGAGCATGTCTATGGGGGAAGGGACAGAGGGACATGGGGACAGAGGGACATAGGGGCAGAGGCGGGGCAGGGGCGTGTGGTGTGGTGGTGACTCTTGGTGTGGTGTTGCGGCGACAGACGGTACAGGCGGAAGTGGGGTGGTGGGGCTGGGCGATGGTGAGGGCGGTGGGCCGGGTGCATGGAAGCCGCGGGCGGGGCTTGGGAGCGTGAGATTATCGGAGTGGGGCCGCGCGGGGCATGGTGGGCGGGGTGCGGGCGGGGCCCTGGAGCGCGGCGGCACGCGGGTTTCATGTGTCTGGGTGGATGTGTCCTTCAGCGATCCAGACTGGTTGGCGGGAGGCTCCGTGCTACGGGCCCTGGGGCGCGGCGAGCGTCGCGGCGGCACGATGGGCGCAGAAGAGTGATTGCGGGCGGCCGGCGGCAGCCGGCCCGGGCGTGGTTAGGACGTGTGTCGAGGAGACTGTGCCGACGAGTGGCAACCCCAGCCCCGTGAGGCCCTTCTGGCAGTATCTTGAGGACAGCAACAACCGGGACCGGTTGGAGCGCGCGGCGGAGCGTGGCGCCGGGGCGCGGAGCGCGGAGCAGGGCGCGGCGGGCGCTGGGCGCGGCGAGAATCGCCGCGGCGAGGCGTTTCGCGGGGCGGCTGGGATCGAGATGCCGATGCCGCCGGAGCGTGTGCAGAGCGCGGCCCGCGCGGCGTATGTGACGCGCGAGGTGCGGGTGCGGGCGGGGCGCGTGATGGATGTGATGGCGTGAGGT
>CAZBXF010000164.1:0-7246 GCA_964495635.1 uncultured Phycisphaeraceae bacterium | reverse complement strand
CGCACATCCTTCCCGCACTTCGGGCACCGCGCCTGGTACCGGCTCCCGTCCACCGATCGCAGCACCCGCAGGTACACATTGGCACACCTGAAGTAAACCTGCAGCGCAGGCCGACCCGACGCCGGCACACCCCCCGCAGGCTCGCGCCCCGGCTCCTCGTCACCAAGCCCGCCGCGCTCCACGATGTCGATCCCCATGCCGTCCATGCCACCTCTCATCGGTGCGCCCGCACCACAAGGTCCAGCCACTGCCGCCCCCCAGCGCCCCACCCAGCACCGCGCCCAAGGTCGATAACCTCTCAGATCCCAAACGACAGCATCTCCACCGGTTGATCCGGGCCCGATCCGCCCGTACCCTACAAGTTCGATCCGGCGGTTCTGGCCTGACCGATGTTCTGTGAGGCTCGACGCTTGCGGGCCGCCGCCTCCGTCCCCAGACACACGATGTCCCGAAACGCACGCCTCGATATCCACGTCGAACCCAAGCCCGCGGCACGCTGGGCAGGTAATCCGTTGGTCGATGCCGCCGTGCCCCCGGTCGCTGTCCTCCCCGACACGCCGCCGCCCCCCACCGCCATCGGCCTCATCGCCGGCGGCGGCGGCCTCCCCCTCCTCATCGCACGTTCCCTTCGCGCCATGGGCCACCCCGTCCACGGCCTGGGCCTCGCCGGCCAGTACGACGTCGCTCTACCCCATCTCTGCTCCACCTTCCGCGAAGTCGGCCTCCTCCGCCTCGGCACCTGGGGCCGCATCCTCTCCAAGCTCGAAGTCCACCACGCCATCATGGTCGGCAAGGTCGACAAGGCCCGCCTGATGCACGACCCCTGGCGCATGGTCCGCCACCTCCCCGACCTTCCGACGATCATGGCCTGGCTCCGCCTCAAGCGCGACCGCCGCAGCCACGCAGTCCTCGGCCTCGTCGCCGACGAGCTCACCCGCAGCGGCGTCACCCTCCTCGACTCGACCGCCCCCATCCCCGACCAGATGTCCTCCCTCGGCGTCATGACCCGCCGCCGCCCCACGCCCGAGCAGATGGCCGACGTCGAGTTCGCCTGGCCCCTCCTCGCCCACACGCTCCGCCTCGACATCGGACAGGCCATCGCCGTCCGCGAGCGCGACGTCATCGCCGTCGAAGCCGTCGAAGGAACCGACCGCATGATCGAGCGCGTCGGCAGGCTCTGCCGCGCCAGCGGCTGGGTCCTCTGCAAGGGCGCTCGCATCGGCCACGACCGCCGCGCCGACGTCCCCACCGTCGGCATCAACACCATCAAGAACATGCACGCCACCGGCGCACGCTGCCTCGCGCTCGCCGCCAACGACGTCATCATGCTCGACAAGGAAGAGATGATCTCAATCGCCGACCGCTACGGCATCGCGATCATCGGCATGCCCCCCGCCCACGCCGCCTCCCCGACCTTCACCGTCACGCCCCCCCTCTCTGAGCCCGGCGACGCGGACGCTGCCACCCCAGACGGCCAGGCCCCGGCCTCCGACCCGCGCCCCTCCGCATGACCGCCGCCGCGCCAGATCCACATCACACGCCCTCCGATCCAGCCGCACGAGGCCCCGACGCTCGCCCCTTCGCCAGCCGCGGCGGCCTCAAGCTCCAGCACGCCCTGGAGGCCTTCAGCATCAGCCCCACCGGCCTCGTCTGCGCCGACCTCGGCTGCTCCACAGGCGGATTCACGGACTGCCTCCTCCGACACAACGCCGCCAAGGTCTACGCCGTCGACACAGCCTACGGCGAACTCGCCTGGACCCTCCGCAAGGACCCACGCGTCGTCGTCATGGAGCGCCACAACGCCCTCCACACCCCGCCGCCAGAGCCCGTCGACCTCGTCGTCTGCGACCTCTCCTGGACCCCGCAGCGCCTCGTCATCCCCGCGGCGAAACGCTGGCTCAAGCCAAACGCCACCACCATCACCCTCATCAAGCCCCACTACGAATTCACCGACCGCGGCGGCCAGCTCCCAAAGGGCGGCGTGCTCGACATGGAAACGGCAGAGAAGGCCACGCAAGAGACCGTCGCGCTGATCGAGACGCTGGGGATGAAGGTGCTGGGGCTGACCAAATCGCCGATCCTGGGAAGCGGCGGAAAGACCGCTGCAAGCAAGGCGGGCGTGGGCAAGGGGAACGCGGAGTGGCTGGGGTGGGTGCGGCAGCGAGAGTGAACGCATGTCTCCGAACCTTGGATGACCCATCCACCGAGACTTCTTCCTCGGAGAGGTGTTGCACGTCTCACGCGGGTTCTGCCCGATAGCACTCACGCGGGCCTTCTCGCGCTCCATCAAGCCGGCACCGCAGCGCTGGGACGCAGCGGCGGAGATCGCGTAGTCCGCGGTCATCGGATGCGTGTGGTCCTCGGCTGATCCACACGTGTGCCGCTTGCGGCCGTGAGTTCGCCTGATCATCACCGACGATCGTGCAACATGTCGTGACGTTCGCCGTTGCGCAACCACGCCTCGAGATACTCGATGTCCCCTGTGTCCGCTGTGCCATTACCATCGATGTCAGCCGGATTCTCCTGCAGCCAGTAGAGGTCTGCGATGTCGATGGCTCCGTCCGCATCCAGATCAAGGCTCTGACGGCCAGGCTGCGAACTTGCCCCCAGCACATCGATCTCGGCACACGTGACAAAGGACCCAAGCCCTCCGGCCGTTCCATTGAGCCGAACGCCCGTAATGAACGCGGGGGTGCCGAGCGTGTAGTCGAGAATCTGGAATGGACGCGATGAGTCGAGTGGCTCGCTCCACACACCCGCAGGTGCCACCCAGTCGCTGCCAATCAGGACCTGGATCGACACACTCGTGAACCAGCCTCCGTCCGCGTTGGAGTCGCGGAAGTGGTCCCCCTCCACAAATCGGATCACATGAGCGGGCACAGCGCGGTCGTAGGTGATCGCGAGCGAGGTTGGACTGGAGGTGCCCTGCCCTGAATAGAACGGTGTCATGGCATCAGGAACTTCGATGCCGCGGCCATCGAGTTCGGTTCCATTCGCGAACGCACCGGGATCTCCGGAGCCATAGCCACCCGGCGGTGCTCCGAAGCTCGCAATGGCGGTCACAACGCCGCCAGCATCACGCACCTGTCGATTCGCGCTCCGCAGCGAGAGGTGCCATGCAGGATTGAACTCGAGCGCCTCACCTCCGGCCGGACGTGGCAGCACCCACGCACCCGTTGCGTCGTCCGTCTTGCCGCCGCTCTCGATGATCACCCGCTCGACGCTCGTCACCATGCGCTGGGCCATCAAGGTGAACGTGTCGTCAGCAGCAGGGTCTGCGATGAGATAGTCCGGGAGGTTGTCACGCGTGCGCGCAACCCAATAGCGATCGGAGATGCTCTGGTCGGGAAACGCGTCCAGCACCGCCTGCGTCCCCCTCATCAGGCCAAACAGGCCGCCCAGCGTCGCGGTGGCGTTGTCGCTGTCCCACCCCCAGAGCGTCCCAATCTGGATCATCCGACGCAGATCCGCCTCCCCGTAGAGCAGCGCGGCGACTCCACCCGCGAAATTCACCGTTGACTCGTACCAGTTGCGATAGATGAACCCGTTGGCCGCCGCGTTGAGCTGATAGCGTGCATACACCCTGTCGCGGGTTGCCTCCCAGTCATTCCGGTCCGGATTGGCAAGGAAGTCGGCCAGCACAAAGTCGCACACATCCGCGGTCTTGGAGGTGTCCGGAATGAACTTGCGAGCCTCCCTCACCAGCCAGAGTGATTGCTCTCGACCGCTCAAGGCAGGATCTACCTGCGTGGCCAGCGCGTAGAGCACCGCGTAGAACTGGGCGGCGTGTGTTGCGTATGAACTCGACGTTGTCGCGATGGGCAACTCGGCTCGGGCGAGCGCTTCCTCCGGCATGCCCGGACAAAGCGCGCCGTAGATCTCGGTCGTGAGCTGGGCATCGATCCGCAGCGAGTGCGTATTCGCGCTGATGTAGCCCGTCGCCGGGGGCAGGACTCCGCGGCTCATGAGCGAGCGAGCTTTCTCATTCGAAACCCATATGAACCGGTTCACATGGGCGATCCAACCGTCGGCGATCTGCGCGGGCGAGAGGATCGAGGTCCCATGCAGACCCCACAGGTGCATGTACACGTACTCAATGTCCGTATCGTCGTCGGCACTCCATGGGTCCTGAAAGACGTACGTGATCTGCAGGCCGCCGCTACCGGTGCCCCAGTCCGCGTCCGTGTAGAAGGGTGGCTGCTGCTTTCGCCCCTCGGTCCGAATACCAGTCCAGTTTGCGATGGACTGGGCCATCCACATGGCTCGAAGCCGATCGGCATACGCCCCGCGATCAAGAACCCGACTTGTGGGCTGAGCCTCGACCTTCGCCGCGATGCAGACAGCAGCCGCGGCTGTGCCCAACATCAGCGATCTGCTCAGATAGCCCATGTTCGTCTCCCGACGATTGGTCATCGAGACAGAGGTCCACCACTGAGAGACTTTATGCATTGGCCGCGTGGATGGCCTGCAGGAAGAGGACCCGGCAGCGTGAGCGACGCCGATGCTCGATCACGCCCACATGGCACCTTGTGAGTCAAGGCTTCTCACTCCGAAACGCTCGTGAACGAGGAGCTCTGGCACGAGAGTCGGAACTCTGCCGCATCATCGCGCCGCAGGTCGGTGGGCCAACGCGTGCCCCTGGCTCGGGCCGGGACCGCGCCGCCCGCGCCCGTGCCGCCTTCACCCGCTCCTACGCGATGTCGACCCTTCCGCCCCGTCGGAACAGTCGCTGCAGCTTCATGCCTGTTGCGAGCATCAGCATCAAGCCCAGACCGACGACCAGCACGTAATAGATCCGGTAGTCCTTGCCGAAGAGGAGCGTGCCTTGGTGGAGGTCCATCATCCACTTGGCCTCTTTCTCTGACCAGCCGAGCCACGACTGCGACAGGCGGAAGCCGATGCCGCTGAGGGCGGTGAGGGCGAGTGGGAAGGCGAGTGCGAGGGAGGCGATCCGGTGGAACCAGCGCACCGTGCGGCGGGGTGCCCGCCCCTCATCACGACGCCCGAGCCCCGGAAGGTCGCTCCGCCGCCACATCGTGACGCCGCTCGCAATCAGCAGCACCAGCCCCACCCCCGTGATGAGCACATACACCGGCGCCAGCGCCTCCCCGAGGTACGCACCCTCATGGACCGCCCGCACCTGCTTCCCGACCTCATCGCTCATCCCAAACCACGTCCGCCCGACGCGATACGTCAGGCCCGTCAGCGCCGTCACCACCAGCAGCGGCACCAGAACCAGTGCCGCCCGCCGATGGATCGTGCGAAAGAGCATCGACTTCATGCTGGCCCCACGCCCCCCCATGCACTGCCGCCGCCCCGCTACTCCTCGCCCGTCTCCGCTTCCTCCCGCGCAGGCTCGCGCGCCTTCCACCCTTCCACCACGTATCCCGGCGCATGCAGCGTGCTCCACAGCCGCTCCAGCAGCGGCCTGAGGTTGTCCCTCGCACCCGCGGAGATCACCAGCACGTCCTTGTCCGCACGCAGCTTCAGTGCGCGGCAGACCGCGTTCACAGCCTTCTTCCGCTCCGCCGCGTCAGGGATCAGGTCCGCCTTGTTCAGCACCACCAGCTCCGGCTTGTCCGCCAGCGCCTCGCTGTACCCCGCCAGCTCCTCCCGCACGATCCGGTAGTTCTCCGCCGGATCGCTCCCATCCTCCGGCGCAAGGTCCAGAAGGTGCAGCGTCATCTTCGTCCGCTCGATGTGCCGCAGGAAGTCGTGCCCCAGCCCCTTCCCCTCCGCCGCCCCCTCGATCAGCCCGGGAATGTCCGCCAGCACCATCCGCCGCGTCGCATCAACCTCCGCCACACCAAGCTGCGGCGACAGCGTCGTGAACGGATAGTTCGCGATCTTCGGCGTCGCCTTCGTCAGCGCCGCCAGCAGCGTGCTCTTGCCCGCGTTGGGCTTCCCAACGATCCCCACCTCCGCGATCAGCTTGAGCTCGAGGCGGAACGTGAACTCCTCACCCGGATGCCCCGGCTCCGCGTGCAGCGGCGACTGGTTGTCGCTCCGCTTGAAGTGCTCGTTCCCCCACCCACCCTTGCCGCCCCTCGCAACCACGATCGAGTCACCGGGCTTGAGGTCATGCACCAGCTCGTCCGTCGCGTTGTTGTAGATCAGCGTCCCAGGTGGCAGCCGGATCAGAAGATCAGGCGCCGCAGCCCCAGAGCACTGCTTGCGCCCGCCATTCTCCCCGTCCGGCGCACGCCAGTGCGCCTGCTGCCGGAAGTCGTACAGCGTCGAGAGGCCCTCGTCGGCAACCAGCAGGACGCTCCCGCCCTGACCTCCGTTGCCGCCGTCCGGGCCGCCCTTGGGAACCAGCTTCTCGCGGCGGAAGGAGACCTTGCCGTCCCCACCCTTGCCTGCCTTCACGTTGATGAGTGCGCGATCGACGAACATTGCAGGAGCGTAGGTGCAAAGAATGCGGCGGCGCGTGCTTCCGGATTTTCCGGGGCACATCGCCGCCGCGGGGAGGGGGCAGGGATTGCAGAGCGAGCGGCCCAGCGCCCGACCGAAGACGCAAGCCGCTACATCGGCAGCTCACGGAACGCCAGCACCCGCGGCTTGTCACCCAGGGCCTTCACGTTCGAGCGGTCCAGGATCATCAGGAAGCGACGCTGCACGCTCGGAACCAGCGGATCGTTGCCCGTCAGGCCCTCCACATCACTCTTGCGGTACCCCTGAACGACGAACCACACCGCAAACGTGTCGCTCCGGGTCGTGATGCTGGAAAGAAGGCCATTCGCGACGGTGAGGCTCTCCTTGTACTCGTTGCGGAGTGCGTCGGGAGTCCATGTGCCGCCACCGGAGCGGTAGAGGACGGAGTCGAGCCCGACGCGGCCGTTGTTCTGCGCAACACCTCCACCGTCAACATCGAAGCCCATGTAGTCAATGTTGCCGGGCCAAGCCTTGGAAGTGGGGACGGTGTCAGGGAAAGCACGGTTGCGTGCCGCGAGGATGGCGCCGATGGAGCGGAAGCCGGGTTGCTCGCCGATGCCCCGAATCTGAGTGGACTGTTCGCGTCCGTCGAGGGTCTCGGGATCTTGGTCTGGAGTGAGGCCAGCACTGTCGTCGAAGAAGACTTCCGTGAACCCACCACCGACGGTCGAGCCGGGGCGGACGGCGAACCTGCTCTTCTTGTCGCGGAAGGCCTCGACGGTCGCGGCAATGTCGCTGGTGAAGTTGTGCGCACCTGTGCCGGTCCACCACCACCAGGGTGTGGTGGTGCCGGGCTCGAATTCGGGGGGTG
>CAZBXF010000163.1:0-7289 GCA_964495635.1 uncultured Phycisphaeraceae bacterium | reverse complement strand
TGGAACGAACCGACACACGCGTCATCGACGTGGTCTTCGAGGTCGTCACACCGCCCAAGGGGCCGCTCTTCCCCGGGCAAGCCGTGGACGTGTTCATCGAAGCGGGCAAGTGATCAAAGAACCCCACGAAGTGGCATACGACCAAGGCACCAACCGCGGAGGTCTTGTGCCTTTCCACTTGACCACTTGACCACTCCGCCACTCGACCACTTCTTCCCCCGCTACTTCGGCGCCGCAGGCTCCGCGGGCTTGGGCTTCAGGATGTTGCCGAGGATGTTGTCGATCACCTTCTCCGGCTTGATCTGGTTCACGAGGTTCTTCGCGATGAGCTCCGCGTCGGGCTGTGTTGATGGGTTGTTGCTCGGGCCGCGAGTCCGGAATGGGATCTTGGTGAGCGCATCGACGGCGCCGGGCGTGAACTTGTTCAGCGCGCCGCCGATGCCCAGGTTGAGCTGTCCGAGCGCGCGGTCGGAGAGAGCGCCGAAGGGGATCCAGGTGATGACGTCGATGTGCTGTGGCTCGAGGCGAATGTCGCCGTAGGGCGTCGCCTGCGTCACGCTGCGCGTGGAGAGATTCACGAAGCCCTCGGTCTCGAACGTGAACTGACCGACGGGAACCCTCCACGTCTTGTACGACGCGATGCCGTCCTTCACGATGACTTCCAGCGGATCCAGACGCTTGCCGACCTGCCCCTCGGTGCGGCTTGAGATCGCCTTGAGCAGGTCGTTGAAGACGCCCGACGTCGCAAACCGCGCCTCGCCGGGATCAAGGCTGACGCGCATGTTGAGCCCGTCCATCGTGCTGCCCAGCGGCACGATCATCCCCTCGGCGCGCAGCGTCGCGGGCATGTCCTCGGGCTTCTTCTCGAGACTTCCAAGCAGCGGCAGGCCCTGGATGAACCGCGCCGAGAGCTGCTGCGTCACCTCCGTCACGCGCACCACCAGCGGCTCGATGCCCACGTACGCCCCGTCCTTCAGGTTGCCGCGCATCGTGACGGTGGCACGCTGGCTGTTGAAGCGGAAATCAACCACCGGCAGCGCGTCGGCGGCGAGATTCGCCGTGCTCGGCCCGCCACCCTCGGGCGGCGCCAGCGGCACGCGCTCGCAGCGCAGACGCATCGCCATGCTGGGGCCCAGCGCATCCAGCAGCAGACCATCGCGCTGGAGGAACGCATCAACAAGCCCCGTCGGCACCACCGGCATGTCGCCCTCGACATCCAGCGTCGCGAGGCGCGCGTTCACCGCGCCGGTCGAATCAAACAGGTTCGTGACGCGCCCCGTGAGCGACATGTCCTTCGCCGGTGGGTCCTGCCCGTACTGCCCCTGCGCCACGCCGAGCCTGAAGTTGATCGGCGCGCCCTCGACGGGCCTGCCCTTCATCACCTGCTCGGACGTCACAGACGCGACAACGCCCGTGAGCACCACGGGCACGTTCTCCGCCGTCATCATGCTCGCGCCGGGGATCGTGACGCTCGTGTCGATGTCGAGATCAACGGGCCGCTTCGGGCCCGGTGCCGCCGCGCCCGCGCCGGCCGCCTGCCCGAGCTGGCTGCGCGGGATCGAGAGCCGCTTGAGATCAAGCGTCACCGTGGTCGGCTGGCTCAGCGTGAGGCTCGCGACACCCTTCGATGCGTCGCCAACACCCGGGCCTGTGACCGCCGCGACATCCTTGTTCTGCTCGGCCGAGAGCAGGAACCGGTTCGCCGCCGCGGGATCCACGTCCATCGTGATCGTCGTTGACTCGCCCAGGCGGATCCGATCAGGCGTGATCGCAAGCTTGATCGGCTTGTCGGTCCGCATCCGCGGCGCACGCAGCGCGGCGGAGATGTCCATCGGTGCCGAAGCAAAGTCTGGCTTGGGGCCCGTGCCAGGATTGGCCACCAGCGTGATGTCCGCACCCGCGCCGTTGCCGACGAAGCCCGACAGCAATCCGTCCGTGCGGCCCATGAAACGCTCGATGGTCGCCATGTCGAGCTTGTCAAGGCCAAGCGTCGCGTTCAGCGGGCCGACGGGTCCACCCTCAGAGACGTCCCCCTTGGCCGTGAGGTTCATCGTGCCGATCTGCTGGCCGCGATCACCCACGAGGTTGGTCTTGATGCGCGTCGAGAGTGAGCGCTCCTCCGGGAGCGCGGGGCCAAGCAGCGCGCCGATGGGAACATCAGCATCGATCTCGAGCCCATCAACACCAAGCTCACCGAGCGAGCGCATCCCACCCTGTCCATCATCAACAGCCACGCCCCGCAGGATCAGCGGCGAGCTGCTCGTCAGGCGCACCTTGACGGGCGACGCCGCGAGCAGGTTGGGCTTGAACCCCGCGTCCAGCGGCACCTTCGTCCCCATGACTTCGAGATTCATCCACGCCGGACGCGCAACGCCCCACCCCTTCGCCGCGATGTCCGGCGCGTACTGACGAAGGATGCGGTCGATGAGGTCCGGCGCCGCCTCGAACGACACCGCAGTGCGCGGCAGCGAAACGTCCTTCGTCGTGAAGTCGCCCGCGACCCGCGCGATCAGGCGCGAGGCATCCATCGAGAGGTTCAGCGCGGTGCGATCACCCTCGCCGTTCTTGATCTCCAGCGTCAGCGTCTTGATCCGCTCGCCAAGGCCCGCCTCCGTCAGCGCAGGAATGTCGGCCTGCGTCGCATCAGCCGGCGGCGGCATGAGCGCGCGAATCAGCGCACTGGGCACATCCGTCATCGTGACCGTGACGACCGGCCGCATCGCAAGCAGCGCCGGCGCGTCCAGCGGCTGCGCCGTGGGCGGCGTTGAACCTGCAATCATCGGCGGGTTCATCACGCGCCCGACAAGCCCCGGCACGCGCCCGCTCGCGCTGAACGTGAAGGGCGTGCCTTCCCATGACATCGCACCCTTGAGCTGGGCGTCGGGCGTGCCGCCGGCGGCGATGTTGAGGTCGGCACCAAGGTCGCCCACCTGGATCGGTCGTCCCGCAGCAGTGCCGGTCGTGGGCGTTGCGATCAGCCCCTGCGTCATCACGCGCACCGTCCCGAGCATGTTGGCAAGGTCAGCGCCACCCTCCTTCGTGCGCGGGATGCTGATGTTCCTCGCCGTGATGTTCACGCGCCCCTTGCCGGGCGCTGCGGCGATGGTCCAGCCCGTCTCGGGCTTGACGAACCTCGCGCCAATCCCAACAGCCCGATCCATATCGATCACGAATCCATCGCCCGTGGTGGTGATGGCCTCGCTCGTGACACGCGCCGTGCCCGCCGCGCGGACAAACTGGCTGTTCACCGAGAGCGTCGCGCTCAGGGGCGGCTGCGCACCGGGAGTCGATGTCGAAGACGCCTCGCTCGCAATCGCGACCTCCGCGTCGAGCGTGGGGCCGACATCGCTCGCAAGATCAAGGCCCATCGCCTGCACGAAGGGCTGCGCGATCGCGGTCGCCATCCCCGCGATCTTGGCGTTGGCCTGGATGCTCGAAGGCAGGCCCTTGACAGGCGCCCCCTTCGCATCAAGCAAACCCTGCACGACCGCGCTGATGTTGAGCGAGCCCGCGGGCTGGCCATCGATGGTCGCGACCGTCGCCGCCGCGAGGCGTGCTTCCTTCGCAAGATCATCGGTCGTGAGGCGCGCCTCGAGCGGCGCAATCGTGAAGGGCTTGGGCGCCTGGCCCTCGCCCAGCGTGACCGAGCCAGTCATCTGCGAAAGCCCGACGACAGCGCTGAGCTTCGTGCCCGCGAGGTTGAGCGCATCGCCACCAGGAATCGCGACGTTGAGCGTCTCGATCCGAACCCGCGCATCCGGCGCCGCGGCGATGTACGCAGCCTGCGCCGGATCCATCGCAACCGCGAGCGCCGGCACGAACGCCTTGAGCGCCACACCCTTGACAAAGAGCTCGACAGGCTTCTCCGCCGTCACGATCGCGCCCGCGACACGCAGCCCGCCACCGAGCGTGGCGTTGGGCGTGTTCAGGTTGATCGTCGCGGTGCCATCGCGCATCGAGCCGTTCGCAACGAGATCGAGGTTGAGCTTCTCGCCGAGCGCCTCCGCGAGCTTGACCGCCGCGCCGTCGGGCGTCGCGAGCATTGGCTTGCCATCGGCCCCCACCATCATCGGCGCCAGCAGCGTGTCGAGGAGCGCCAGCGGCAGATCCTTGATCTCCGCGTTGGCCTGCACCGTCGCGAGATTGGGCGTGATCGTGCCGTCGGCCTTGCTCCAGTTGTCTGCCGTGGCGCGGATGCGGATGCTGCCGACGCTGCTGGGCTTGAGCTGCGGGCTGGTCTGCGTCTGCGCCATCGCGGAGAGGTCGATCGAGAGAGGCTTCCCGGGCTCGAGGCCGGCGTTGCCCTCGACGTTCGAGAGTGTGACGATCGCGGGCGACGTGCCGGCCTTCAGGCCGGAACGATCGACGAACGTGGCCGTAACCTCGCGGATCTTGACGCGGGCCCGCAGGCCCTCAGGCAGCTTGATGCCGCCCGACGCGGGCGCCGCCTCGGGCTGCGCCGGCCCCTTCGCGGGCAGGACCGCTCCCGGCTTGGCGATGGCGCGCTGGATGTTCGTCACGCCCTGCTCGTCGCGCACGATGTCGGCACGCAGCTTGGAGAGATTGATCTCGCCCAGGTCAAGCCCGCCTCGGATCAGGCCCATGAGCGACGCGGTCGTCTCGACACTGCCAGTGACGATCTGCGTGCCATCGGCGCTCGCGAGCTTGAAGCCCTCCACACGCTGCGGCCCGCCCCACGAGAGCGCGACCGCATCGACCGAGAGCCTGCCAGCAACCGCAGACCCCGACTGCCCGGCCACGATCCCGGGCGCGAGGCCCGAAGCAATCTGCGGCAGGAAGATCCCCACCACGCCGAGGATGATCACAAGCGCAAGCCCGCACCAGAGCGCAGCACGCAGCAGACGCCTGCCCAGTGGCCGCCGCGGCCCCGGCTCGGGCTTGCGGTCTCGCGCCGACAACGCGGCCTCCTGCTTTTCCTGAGAGACCTTCCCCCAGTAGTCGCCGGAGGAGTTTGAATTCGGATCGTTCATCTGGTTGGTCATGAGGGTGTGCTCGTCTGGTAGCTGGGGCGTCCGTGACGCCGGGCGCAGGCTCTCGGGCGACCCTTCAGATCTCATCGATCATCGCGATCATCGTGCCCGGGTGCTACCTCCAAGCGTAGTAGGACGCGGCAAGCCACGGACCGTTCCAGCCCGAAAGCAGCACAGCCCGCCCGCGCGGTTCCCCTACCCCACGCCTCGTCGTTTGACCGGGAAACCTCGCACGCCGGGCGATTTCGGACTCCCGCGCACGCGAGCGGACCAAGGCCATTCACGCCTCGCCCGCGAGAGATCAAGCATGGTTCCGCTACACGCCGTGCGCGGTGCTTGGCCCGATCACTCAATGCACGCGGCAAGCACGATCACCACTCACTGAGCAGCAGCCCAAAGACCACGATCAACTCCGAAATGCGGACAATCTTGGCCACGGCGCCGCCGGCAGCTCACTCGCCCGTCGCCTCCTCAACCCAGTCGGCGATGAACTCGGCCTTGTCGGGCAGGAAGTAGAAGAGCAGCTCGTGGCCGCCGGACATGACGAGCTGGTCCGGGCGTCCAAGACGCTCGTACAGGAGTTCGCCGCTCGAGGCCGGCACCCAGGTGTCGGCCCGGCCATGCGCCTGGAGGACCGGGCGGCCCCGCAGGAGCATCGCCGTGTGGTAGGGGTCCAGCCGCGACGCCTGCAGATACGGATCACGCAGCACCAGCAGCGCCTCGCGCGGCATCTCCTTCCCGTCGCGCATCACCGGGATGCTCCGCTTCACCAGCTCGCTCCGCAGCGCGATGTCGAGCGCGTTGACGCCGCCACCGATCAGCACCGCCGCGTCAACCGGACCCTCCGGACGCGCGTCCAGCCGAGCCACCACCGTGGGCGTGGCAATCGCGCCCGCGCTGAACCCCACCACCACCAGCGGCCGAACCGGAACGTCGGGCCTGTTGCTCGCGAGGTACCGCAGGGCGGCCTCCGCGGCGTAGGCGTTCTCTGCGAGCGTGTCGTCGATGGCCGATGCGATGGTCCGTGCGAGCTCGCTGCCGCTGCCATCGGCGGGCCACTCGAACTGCCCAGCACGCAGACGCGAAAGCTCGGTGATGAGCGCGGCCTGCCGCGCCGTCAGCGGGTCGTTCCTCGATGCCGCATAGCTCCGGCTCAGCGACTCGGCACTCCTGTCCCCCGAAGTGTCGTACTTCTCCCGCAGCTGTCGCCGGACCTCGGCGATCTCCGCCTCTACCTCGCGGGCCCGCGCGATCATGGCGGGCGTGGGATAGGGGCGCGCACTCGTCCGCGTTTCGATGTGCACCACGGCCCACCCGCGACGCTCGAACTCCTCAACCACCTTGCGCTCGTACTCGTTCCCCGCCAGCGCGGTCATGCGCACGACCACGCCTCGAAAGGGCGGCTGGTCCGGCGTCCGCAGCGGCGGCAGGCGCAGCGCGGTCCCCTCCTCCAGCAGGATCTTCGTGTCGATCTCGGCGCTGCGCAGCCCGCCGCTGTGCGCGGAGTTCACGACCCGCTCCGACGACACCGTCTGCAAGGCGGCGGTCTCCTCGACACGCTCGCGGACGCGCTCCGCCAGGCCCGGGTTGCCGATGTCCAGCGAGGTGATGAAGTAGGCGTTGGGCGAGAAGCCCATGAAGATGTCGGCGAAGAGCTGGCCAAGCGCGGAGGGCTTCGCGTCCGGGTCCTTGGGCTCGATGACGCGCAGGAGGCCAGCGCCGTAGATGCCCTTGTGCGCCACGCGCCTGTCCCACTTGCCCAGATACTCGCGATCCGCCTCCGTCAGCTTCTGCTCGTCAAAGCCCGGTGCCACCGTGAAGTCGAGGATCTGCTCGGGTGTCCTCTCCAGAAGCGCCTGCGCCACACCAAGGTCGCGCGCGGGCCAGTCCGAGGGCTCGACCGGACGGGGCAGGTCGTCGGCAGCGCCGGAGAGCGCCATGGTTCGCGCGAGCGTGGTTGAACGATCGCCCGCGGGACGCGGTCCGCGCGCCTCGTGGTAGGACCAGCATCCCGGGAGCGCGAGGAGCGCCATCGCGCCGATCACGCATCGCGACACGGCGGACGGGGAGAGCATCCGAGTTTCGCAGCACCCAACCTCAGTCCGCACCATCGGCTTGACCTCCAGGGACCGCAAAGGGTACCGGGGTCTGGCGCGCGCCGCATGGGCATCTCGTGAGTGGATCCCGCCGCCAAGCGAAAAGGCCCGCGGCCTTTCGCCACGGGCCTTCGTGTACATGTTCAGCGAGTGCAAAGAACTCGTGCAGAGCGTGACTCGAACATGATCAGAGCACGGTCAG
>CAZBXF010000162.1:3208-7290 GCA_964495635.1 uncultured Phycisphaeraceae bacterium | reverse complement strand
GGTTGGCAGTTGGATTTTGTCTCTTGTCTGTTGGGGTGGATG
Organism: uncultured Phycisphaeraceae bacterium; assembly: GCA_964495635.1. Lineage (GTDB taxonomy): Bacteria > Planctomycetota > Phycisphaerae > Phycisphaerales > UBA1924 > JBBASU01. The sequence continues at coordinate 7,248 of CAZBXF010000162.1, read as the reverse complement.
TTGGTGGGAGTGGTGTTTGGGGACTGGGGACTGGGGGAAGAAGAAGAAGAAGAAGAAGAAGAAGAAGAAGAAGAAGAAGAAGAATGAAGAGGAGGATGAGAGGGGAAGGAGTAGATTGGTGTAGTGGCAGGCGGGACGCCTGCCCCACGAGGTTGGGTAGGGAGATGCGGAGGGGGGAGGGGTGGCGTTGGCTCCGGGGGCGTCTTGTCACCCACTACACTGAGGGGCTATGGCAACACCAACCCAACAGAAGTCCGAACAGGGGTCTGAGCAGCCGTCCGGGTCGGGGGGGGGTGGCGGGGGGGGTTTGGCGGTGCTGGCGAAGCTGTTCCGGCCTTCGGAGCATGAGGGGCGGGTGTGGGAGCGGTGGGTTGGGGCGGGTGTGTTCCATGCGGATCCGGCGCGGGTGCTGGGGGGCGCTGGGAAGGCGTACACGGTGCTGATCCCGCCGCCGAACGTGACGGATCGGCTGCACCTTGGGCATGCGTTCAACAACACGATCCAGGATGTGCTGACGCGGGCGCATCGGATGATGGGGTTTGAGGCGCTGTGGATGCCGGGGACGGACCATGCGGGGATCGCGACGCAGGCTGTGGTGGAGAAGCGGCTGCGCGCGAGCGGGGAGCTGAAGGGGGCGCTGAAGGAGGCGTTCACGCGCGACGCGTTTGTCGAGAAGATCCAGGCGTTCAAGGACGAGTATGAGGCGGTCATCACGGGGCAGCTCAAGCGGATGGGGTGCTCGTGCGACTGGGAGCGGCAGCGGTTCACGATGGATCCGCAGTGCGCGGAGGCGGTGCGCGAGGCGTTCTTCAGGCTGTTCCGCGATGGGCTGATCTACCGCGGGAAGCGGCTGGTGAACTGGGATCCGGTTTTGCAGACGGCGGTGGCGGATGATGAGTGCTTTGACGAGGAGATCGACGGGAACTTCTACTACCTGCGGTATCCGCTGGTGCATCCGCATGGGGCGAGCACGCAGCGTGAGCGGGAGGCGGGGACGCTGCCGCCGCGGGATGCGGTGCCGGTGACGTGGTCGGAGCTTCGGGCTCGGGGGTGGGATGCGCCGGAGGATGCGGCGCATGCGGATGAGCATCAGGCGTGGGTGACGGTGGCGACGACGCGGCCGGAGACGTATCTGGGTGATACGGCGGTGGCGATCAATCCGCATGATCCGCGCGCGAAGGCGCTCAAGGGACTGTGCGTGGAGCTGCCGCTGGTGGGGCGGGTGATTCCGATCGTGGAGGATGGGTACGTCGTGCTGCCGGAGGGGCTGGCGCGGACGGAGGAGGAGAAGGCGGACCCCAAGGCGAAGTTCGCGACGGGGTTCCTGAAGGTGACGCCTGCGCATGATGCGAACGACCATGAGCTGTACCAGCGGCACAAGCGGGTGATGGATGAGTTTGCGGGTGGGGCGGGGCGGGCGCTGATCAACATCTTTGCGCCGGATGCGACGGTGAGTGATCGGCATGGGTGGAGTGATGTGGGCGGGGCGCACGTGTTTGTGGGGCTGGCTCGCGAGGAGGCGCGGCGGAAGGTGGTGGGCGAGTTCAAGACGCGGACGGTGGGCGGGGAGGCGGGGGCGGCGGCGCTGTTTGCGAAGAGCGTGCCGTATCGGCACAGCGTGCCGCACTCGGATCGCAGCAAGGCGGTGGTGGAGCCGTACCTGAGCGATCAGTGGTATGTGAAGGTGACGGATGAGCGGATGGCGAAGGCGGCGAACGAGGCGCTGCGGACGCGCGAGCTGAGCTTCCATCCTGCGCGGTATGCGAAGAGCTATGAGCAGTGGCATGATGGGATCCGGGATTGGTGCATCAGCCGGCAGCTCTGGTGGGGGCATCGGATTCCGGTGTGGAGCGATCAGGGGCTTGGGGGCAGTCCGGAGCATCTGGATGAGATGCTCGCCAAGTTCAAGCTTTGGCACTCGCAGGGCCGGATCGCGGTGTTCTCGAGATCCGAGACCGATCCAACTGGACAGAGCTTCAACCAGAGGCATGAGCAGTACCACGGGTACTTCGTGTGTGTAAGGCGCGAGGATGACGCGGAGATCATCTCGTACCTCGAAACGCGAGCCCGCTTCGTGCGTGATCCGGATGTGCTTGATACCTGGTTCTCGTCGGCGCTGTGGCCGCTGTCGACGCTGGGGTGGCCGCGGGCGACGCCGGAGCTTGCGGCGTTCAATCCGACTTCGACGCTGTGCACGGCGCGGGAGATCATCACGCTGTGGGTGTCGCGGATGGTGATGTTCAACCGGTACTTCATGCCCAAGGGTGGCGTCGCGGGTGATGGCGCGCGGGTGGAGGCGCAGGGGCTTGGGCATGGGCCTGCGCCGTTCAGGGATGTGTTCATTCACGCGGTGATCCAGGATGGGCAGGGACAGAAGATGTCCAAGAGCCTGGGCAACGGCGTGGATCCTCTGGACATCATTCTGAGCCATGGCGCGGATGCGATGCGGTTCACGCTGTGCCACATGGCGACGCAGACGCAGGATGTGCGGATGCCGGTGGATCTGGTGTGTCCGCACACGGGGGAGGTCTTTGCGCCCAAGTTCGTGACGAACAAGGATGGGTATGTGGTGCCGGCCTCGATCCAGACGAGCCCGAAGGACCCGGGCAAGAAGATGGTGACGGGGTATGGCGTGGCGAGCGGCGAGGTGAAGGCCTCGGCGGAGATGCCGCTGGCGAAGAACACGTCGAGCAAGTTTGACATGGGGCGGAACTTCGCGACCAAGCTCTGGAACGCGGCGAAGTTTGCGATGATGATCCTGGAGAATGCGGAGAAGGGGGGAGGAAAGGCAGTAGGTTTGGTAGAGGCAGGCGGGACGCCTGCCCCACAAGAGTTGGTAGAGGCGGGCAGGCTCTCGCTGGTGGATCGGTGGATGCTGTCGCGGCTTGCGCGGGGGATCTCGGAGGCGGACGCGGCGCTGCGGGAGTATCAGTTCTCGGCGTATGCGCAGGGGGTGTATGACCTGCTGTGGCGGGACTTCTGCGACTGGTACCTCGAGGCGATCAAGCCGACGGTGGAGAAGGACGCGGGGCAGCGCGGCGTGCTGCGGGCGGCGATCGACACGATGCTGCGGCTGCTGCACCCGGTGATGCCGTTTGTGACGGAGGTGCTCTTTGAGGCGGTGGCGCGGCACCCGCGTCCGGAGATTGCGGGGCTGACGCTGAGTGCGCCGCGGACGGGCGGGCTGCTGGCGAGCGCGGGCTGGCCGCGGGCGGAGGGGTCGCTGATCGATGAGCGCTCTGAGCGCGAGTTTGAGGCGATGCGGACGCTGGTGACGGCGATCCGGGAGGTGCGGGCGCAGCACACGGTGCCGTTCAAGCGGAAGATCACGCTGCATGTGCCGGCGGGCGCGCCGGACCTTGGTGAGGGGCGCGGGCTGGCGGTGACGCTGGCGGGCCTGGAGGCGATCACGGGCGCGGCGGCGGCGGGCGCGAGCGTGGCGTTCAGCGTGGATGGGCTGGAGTATCGGCTGTCGAACCTGAAGGACGCCGCGGAGGCGGTGGATACGGGGGCTGAGAAGGCGCGGCTGACGAAGGTGGTTGCGGACCTGACGAAGTCGGTGGAAACACTGGACAAGCGGCTTTCGAATCCCGGATATGCCGACAAGGCTCCGCCCCATATGGTCCAGCAGTCGAAGGAGCAGCTTGAGAAGGCGCGGCGCGAGCTGGCGGCGGCGCAGGCCGAGCTGGCGGCGCTGGGGTGAGGTGAGGGGGGCGGAGGGGCGGGACGGTCGTGTCGGATCTGTGTGTGCGGGTCGCACTCGGAGGTCTGGTGATGGCGAGCCACATGAGGCGCGGGCGGGGGGCGGCCGGGGCGGGAGTCCTTGGAGCTGCGATGCTGGCTGGACTGGCTGGTCTTGCTGGTCTTGCCACGCTGGCTGGGTGCGGTGGCCAGCCGGCGACGCCTGCGCCGGAGGGCTCGAGCGCTGGGAAGGCTGGGGCACCGGCCGGGGCGGTGACGCCTGGTACGCCTGATGAGACTGAGAAGCGGAAGCTGCCGGAGCGGGACCCTCGGCCGATGGTGGCGCCGCCGCCGCGGAT
>CAZBXF010000162.1:0-3108 GCA_964495635.1 uncultured Phycisphaeraceae bacterium | reverse complement strand
TGCGGCGGCGGGGGCGATGTCGGGCGGCTCGGCGGTTCTGCTGGAGGAGTCGTGGACGTTCGAGGGGACGGGCGGGGTTCTGCTGAAGACGCCGCACTGGCGGGTGTTCACGACGTCGACGCGTCAGACGCTGCGGACGCGGCTTCCGGTCTTTCTGGAGACGGCGCTGGACCACTACACGAGTGCGCTGGGGGAGCTGCCTCGGCCGGCGCGGCAGCCGGAGGTGTTCGTCTTCTCGGGGCGTGGTCAGTGGGAGGCGATGACGAGGCGGCTGATGGGCGAGGAGGCCGGGGTGTACCTGCGGATCCAGCGGGGCGGGTTCACGTCGCAGGGGCAGTCGGTGCTGTGGGAGATCGGGCCGCGGGACACGTACACGATGGTGGCGCACGAGGCGTGGCACGCGTACACGCAGACGACGTTCAAGGAGCCGCTGCCGGTGTCGTGGGAGGAGGCGCTGTCGACGTACATGGAGGGGTTCCGATTCGACTATGCGAAGGGCGTGGCGACGTTCAAGCCGTGGGCGAACCTGGAGCGGTTCGACCGGCTGCGCGAGGCGCACTCGGAGGGACGGCTGCTGTCGTTGTCTGAGTGGCAGCGTGCGACGCCGCAGCGGCTGATGGAGCGGAGCCCCTCGGCGGCGCTGGACTTCTATGCCCAGGGGTGGGCGGTGATCCACTTCCTGAACGAGGGGAGCGGCGGGGCGTATGCCGCGGGGCTGCGGTCGCTGGTGGGTGATGCGGCGCGCGGGGGGACGATCTCGAAGATCCGCGAGCAGCTTGGGGGGCGCGCGGCGGGCGCGTACGCGTCACGGCGCGGCGGGGCGGACCTGTTCAAGGTCTACACGGGGAAGGGCGCGGAGGAGCTGGACGCGGAATTCAAGGCGTTTGTCGAGCGCGTGGTGAGGTCGGGCGCGCGGCAGGCGGTGACGGACGGGAAGAGTCCGGGGTGAGTGGGGAAAGCGAAAAGCGGGAAAGCGAAAAGCGGGAAATGAAGAGGGGGAAGTGAGGCAGCGATTCGCGAGGCAGCGAGGCAGTGACGGAAAGAAGATCCGCTGCGGTGAGTTAGGCTTCTTCGGCTCTTCGGGCCCATTCGAACTCGTAGGGCTCGAGCTCGGCGGCGACCTTGGCTCGCTCTTCGGAGAGTTTCGCGCTCTTGCTGGCGTTTGACCAGGTGTCGGGGCTGGCGAGCTGGGCGTCGATTTCCTTGAGGCGGGTCTCGCACTTTTCGATGCGTTTCTCGAGCTCTTCCATGCGGAGCTTGGCGAGGGCGCTGACGGCGCCGGTGTTCTGCTTCTTGGCGGCTTCCTTGGCCTGCTTTGCCTCGCGCTGGCGGCGTTCTTCGGCCTCGCGCTTTTCCCTGGCCTGGGCCTCGGCCTGGCTCTTCTGCTTGGCCTTGGCGAGCTCTTCCTCGTGCCAGTCGGTGTAGGTGCCGTGGTGGATCTTCGCGCCGCCCTTGCCGTCGAGGATGATGAGGTTCTCGCAGGTGGCGTCGATGAGGGCGCGATCGTGGCTGATGAGGATCATCGTGCCGTCGTAGTTGGGCTCTTCGTCCTCGTCCTCGGGCATGGCGAGGGCCTCTTCGAGGCGTTCGGCGGAGGGGATGTCGAGGTGGTTGGTGGGCTCGTCGAGGACGAGGAGGCTCTTGGCGGAGGCGAGGAGGCCCGCGAGGACGGCGCGGCTGCGTTCGCCGCCGCTGAGGACGCGGAGGGGCTTTTCCTGCTCTGAGCCGGAGAAGAGGAAGGCGCCGGCGAGGTTTCGGGCCTGCTGCTCGCTGAAGGTGTAGCCGCCGGACTCCTTGACGATGATCTTCTGGAGGTACTGCCAGACGAGGAGATCACCGTCGATGTGCTCGTGGCTCTGGGTGTAGTGTCCGACGACGACGTTGGTGCCCATGCGGATGGTGCCGCTGTCGACGGGGATCTCGCCCAGGAGCGCGCGGACGAGGGTGGTCTTGCCTGCGCCGTTGGGGCCGATGATGCCCCAGCGGTCGCCGCGGTTGATGGTGATGTCGAGGTTCTCGAAGCAGATCTTGAGCTCGCCGCGATCGTTGGTGAACTTCTTGGCGAGCTGGCGTCCGGAGACGACGACGTCGCTGGTGCGGGGCGCCTTGGGGAGCTCCATCTTGAAGGACTCGACCTCCATGGGGCGTTCGAGGAGGGCCTGGTCCTTCTCGCGGGTGAGGCGGGTCTGGCGGCCTCTGGCCTGCTTGGCGCGCTGTCCGGCCTTGAAGCGGCGGATGTACTCCTCTTCCTTCTTGAACTTGCCCTGCTGGGTCTCGTAGGCGCGGAGCTGGGTGAGGCGGCGCTGGTAGCGGATCTCGCGGAAGTCCTCGTAGTTGCCGGGGTAGTCGATGAGGCGGCCCTGCTCGACCTCGATGATGCGGGTGACGACGGCGTCGAGGAGGTAGCGGTCGTGGGAGATGAGGACGACGGCGCCGCGGTACTCGTTGGCGAGGAAGTTCTCGAGCCAGAGGCGGCCCTCGATGTCGAGGTGGTTGGTGGGCTCGTCGAGGAGGAGGACGTCGGGCGTTTCGAGGAGGAGCTTGGCGAGGGCGAGGCGGCCCTTCTGGCCGCCGCTGAGGCCCTTGACCTTGATGTTGAACTGCGCGTCGGTGAAGCCGACGCCGTGGAGGACGTTGTCGATCTGATGGTCGACGGAGTAGCCGCCGAGGGACTCCATCTTCTCTTCGAGGGCGACCTGCTTCTTCATGAGCTGGTCGAGGGCGGGTCCCTGGGCGGTGGCCATCTGTTCGAAGAGCGCGTCGAGCTCGCGGTGGGTGGCGTGGAGGAGCTCGAAGGCGCCCTCGGCGGCACCGCGGAGGGTCTCGTCGGGGTCGAGCTTGGGATCCTGGTGGAGGTAACCGACGCGCACGCCGCGCTGGACGTTGACGGAGCCTTCGTCGTGCTTGACGAGGCCCGAGAGGATCTTGAGGAGCGTGGACTTGCCGGTGCCGTTGCGGCCGACGATGCCGATGCGGTCGGTGGGCTCGATGGAGAGGGAAACGCCGTCGAGGATGATGTCGACGCCGAAACGATGCTTGATATTGACGCAGGAGAGGATCGGCACGGATGAGGGTAGGTTCGGGAATGGCGGTTGGTGGGGGGCTCTT
>CAZBXF010000161.1:0-7309 GCA_964495635.1 uncultured Phycisphaeraceae bacterium | reverse complement strand
GCTCGCCGGGATTCTGGTAGCCGCGGATCGTGCCGTAGGAGAGGCGGAGGGTGCCGGTGGCGTCGGGGTAGACGGTGTCGCCGAGGACCTCGAAGCGTGCATCGGCGATGGCGGCGTAGGCGGCTCGCTGCGGGGCTTCGACCTTGGTGTCGAAGCGGTCGCGCAGCGGACGCCAGACAGAGTTGAACTGGCGTGCGAGGAGGATGAGCGGATCTTCGGACTTGGCGACGGCCGCGGCGCCGCCCTCGAGGAGGGCCTCGCGCGAGGCGACGGTCAGGAGCTGCGTTCCGGCGACGACCTCGCGGGCGCGATCGCGCGGGCTCTTGCCAGCAAGCATGCGGCGGATGGCTGGATCATCGCCACCGAGGCGCTCGGCCAGGAGCGAGAGCTGGGTCTCGATGAGATGGGCCTCGACGCGCGGGTCGAGCGGCGCGGGCGAGAGGAGGCGGAGGCGTGCCGAGGGCAGGACCGCGTCGCGATACTCGCGCAGACGCTGGCCCGAGGGCTTCTCGAGCTCGGTGGCCATGCGGTCGATGCCCAGGGCGATGCCGAGGAGGTCCGAGCGCGGGTTCATCGCGCTCCAGACGGGGTAGATCTCGCGGAGTTCCTTGAGGGAGGCATCGACCTTCGCGCTCGCAGCGTGGAGCGAGGCGCGGACGTTCTCGGAGGCCGCGGCCTCGACGGAGGCGGCGTCGGCGCGCTTGCGCTCCATCAGCACGGGGTCCTGCAGATTGCCGAGCAGGTGCATCATGAACTTGCGGCCGTTCTGCACGCCCGAGAGCTCGCCCTGCATCAGGCGGTCGTTCTCCGGTGAGCGACCGGCGAAGAGGAGGTCACGCACTTCGGAGCGGAAGGTGTTGGCGAGGCGGCCGGGCAGCTCGACATCGCGCAGGAAGGCGACGTGCGAGGGGGTGAAGAGGCGGGATGTGCGGCCCGGGTGGCCGACGACGAAGACGAGGTCGCCTTCCTTCGAACCTTGCGTGTTCCACTTCAGGAAGTGCTCGGGCTTGTAGGGCTGGCCGTTCTCGTAGAGGCGCACGAGGGAGGCGTCGAGGGCGAAGCGCGGATACTCGAAGTTGTCGTGGTCGCCGCCGAAGGAGCCGAGCTGGTCCTCGGGAGCCCAGACGAGGCGCACGTCGGTGAAGCGCTTGCTCGCGTAGAGATGGAAGCGGGCGCCGCCGTAGAGCGTGACGACCTCGCAGCGAGGGAGGCCCAATCGCTCGCGGGCCTCGGCCTCGATCACGGAGATCTCGCTTCGCCGGGCGGCCTCGGCGGCGGCGGCGTCCATGCCTTCCTTCACGGCGCCGCGGACGCGGGCCGTGACGTCCTCGATCTGCCAGAGGATGGAGCACTCGGCGCCGGGAATGGGGAGCTCTTCCTCGCGCGTGCGGGCGACAAAGCCATCGCGGACGAGGTTGCGGTCCTTGGTGGAGAGGTTCTCGATGCCGCCGAAGGCGACGTGGTGGTTGGTGAGGACGAGGCCATCGGCGGAAACGAGCGAGGCCGAGCCGCCGCCACCGTACCGGACGGCGGAGCGCTGCACGTGCGTCAGCCACTCGGGCGTGGCGACGAAGCTGTGGCGTTCCTGGAGTGCCTGCGCGGGAGGCTGATTGAGGAGCCACATGCCCTCATCGGCCCTCGCGCCGGAGGAGAGCGCAAGGCCGCAGGCGCCGGTCAGGAGGAGCATCCGGGCGCGACTCGCTGAACCGAGCAGCGGCGCTACGAGCTTCTTGCAGGTCTTGAACAATTGACACGCTCCTTACAGACGACTCGACCGGCCCGTGTGGTGGATCAGGCGGGCTGACCCGCGAGCACTTCCTCGTGGCGGGCCTCGACATCAGCAACGTACGCCGCGCTGGAGACGAAGGGTACCGAGGCGTGCACACTTCGGACGGACGGCAGGGCGACACGCCCCTCGACGATGGCGGCGATGGCGCTGGCGAGGGCGGCACAATCGCCCGCGGGGAAGAGCGTGCCATTCTGGCCGAGCCGCACCCACTCGCGCGAGGCGCCGAGGTCCGAGGCGATGACCCACGCGCCCGCCGCCAGGTACTCGAGGAGGACCAGGGGCGAGTTTTCGAGGCCCATGTTGGGGAGGAGGCCGACCTCGTAGGTGCCGACGCTGGCGGCGAGGTCGCGGGGCTCGTAGGCGCCGAACCAGCGGACGCGGCCACGCGCGCCGGCCACGGCGTCGAGACGGGCGCGGACCGGGGAGGCGTCGCCGGGAGCAAAGAGGTCGAAGTGGCAGCGTGCAACGACGCTGGGAGAGAGTGATGCGATCGCGCGGACGAGCGTCTCGAGCCCCTTGTTGGGCTTGGTGCTGCCGTAGTAGGCCAACCGGAGCGGACGGGAGGCCTGATCCACGTTCCACGGAGTGCGATCCAGAAAGGGCGAGGCCTCGGCGGCGCTTCGCATGGCGTCGAGGTGCGGCAGGCCGAGTGGCACGTGACGAAGGCGATCGCGCGAGACGCCCATCGAAGCGTGGATCTCGAGGAGGACGCGGCTTGGGCAGAGGACCAGTGACGCCGCGTTGAGGGCGGCGACGCCCGCGGCGCGGCGCTGCCCGTAGGCATTGACCGTAGCGACGTGCACCTCGCGCCCCGCGATCAGGCGGTCGGTCGTTGAGGGGTCGGACACGGGCATCTCGGGCGCTTCGGGCGCGGGGGCGGCGAGGTCGGACGCTTGTGCACGGCCACTACCAACACCCGCGCGAGCGGCGATGCGGAGCATCGCGGTCTTCATGGTCATGCCGAAACGCGGGCCGAGCGTCCGATCGACGCTGTGCCTTGAGCGGCGACGTGCGATCTCGTCGCGAGCGGGCGGACGGTCGATGCACCCCTCGCAGCGACGGCCGCCTTCGTAGTCAAGGCACGTCTCGCGCTCGCGCGACATGAGGTCCACCTGAGGGCATAGTGCGTAGTAGTTGTGGGGTGTGACGATCGTCGCGATTCGGGCCCGTCGGATCGCGGAGACGAGCTCAAGAGCGAAGCCTTCGAGCGAGTGGATGTGGACGATATCCGCGCGGGCCTGGCGCACGAAGGCGAGCACCATCGCGGTGTGCTCGGCGTGGGAGCACTGGACGCCAGGATCACGGAAGCCAAAGTGGGCGGGCGCGACGACGGGCGCGTTGATGAGGTCGTGGCAAGTGACGCCGCGCCAGACCTGGCCACGCTCGATCCGCATGCCGCGCCGCAGAGAGTACGTGTGTCCCGAGCGGAGGTACGTGACCTCGTGTCCGCGGGCGGCAAGCTCCGCGCAGAGCTCGGAGGCGACGAGGTTGTAGCCGGTTCCTTCCATGTGCTGGAAGGGGAGCCAGGCCCACCCGAGTACCACGATGCGACGCTTGGGCATGTTGAGAGTGACTGGACGTGACCGGATGTGTCTGAGCGAACTGCTCTTGTGTGCTACGCCCGGAGCGTCCGGGCTCGCACGGCACCAGCGTACACGGTCTCGATCTCGAGCGTGTGGGCACGCATCGTCTTGACACTTGCGATCCCCGCGCGGAGCGTCGCGACGCGAGCGGGATCGGCCGCGAGCTCGGCGAGCTGCGACGCAAGCTGCGCGCGGTCGTTGCCCCGGTGGAGCAGGCCATTCACGCCGTGTTCAACAAGATCCGGCACGCCGCCGAGGGCAGCGCCGAGGACCGGCACGCGCATCGCGAGCATCTCCATGACGGTCTGCGGCCCATTGTCCCACCAGACGCTGGGCACCACGCCGACATCAACGCCCGAGAGGAGGCTCGGCACGTCGCGGTACTCGTACCCGCGCGTGATGATGAGGCCCGCGAGCCTGCCGCGCAGGCGCTCAAGGCGCCACTCAAAGGACTCGACGGCCTTGGCGTGCACACGCAGCTCGATCCGCGCGAGCGATGCTGGTGCCATGAGTTCGAGCGCGTCCGCGAGGACGTGCAAGCCCTTGTAGTAGTTGTGATAGCCGAGAAAGGCCACGCGCAGCGGGCGCGGCCGCGCGGCGTCGAACTCCGGCGGCCCGAGCGTGAGTTCGGGTGATGCCGCGGCAAGCTCGGCCATGCGGGTGCCGATCGTCAGGGTTGTGATTCGCTCTTGCTTCACGCCGAGTGCTGCGAACTTCGCGCTGACGAACTTCGAGACGCCCAGCACGGCATCGCAGGAAGAGAGCATCTCAACCATCGCGGCGCGGCGGGTGCCGAAGTCATTGACGCTCCCCGAGTCGTCGCGCGTGGGCTCGTTGTCGAGGATCGCCCACTCCGGCTGACGCTGATCGAGCGACACGACGCGGCCGAGCGGCTCCTGCGGCGAGCCGTTGCCACTCTCGGGCACGAGGTCAGCGTCGATCGCGACGCTGCGACCCGGCAGGTGCGACACGATCGGAGTCTGCACGACCACCGGCGGCAACGCGCTGCGCAGGCCAACGCGTTCGAGCAGCCCGCCGCGCGGCGGAGAGATCGGCACGCGCGCCGCGGCCTCCGATGCCTCACGGAACTCGCGCGCCGCGAGCACCGCGAGCGGATGTTCCTTGCCACGGCGCACGGACTCATCGCGCGGGTGCGGCTCCTTGATGCACTTCTCGCAGGCACGACCGCCCTCAAAGCTGCGGCACGCCACGCGGCCATTGGGTGAGGGCTGCATCAGATAGACCTGCGGGCAGATCGTGTGGTAGTTGTGCAGCGAGAAGACTACCGCCGCGCCCGTCTCTCGCATCACTCGGACGCACCCGGTCGAGAGCCCCTCGATGTTCTGAAAGTGAACGACATCGGGACGAAGGAGCGCCGCGAGGCGGCCGACCTCGGCCTCGAGCTCGGGCGACTCAACCTCCGCGAGCGGCACCTTGTGCTGCACTGGCCCGGGCGCGATGACGGGGCTGTTGATGACGTCAAAGACCACAACGCCGCGCCAGTCGGGCATGCGGCGCGCTTGAACGGGTGCGAGCGTGCCATCAGATGACGCGACATACGTCCAGCCAGATGAGAGCCACGCGACCTCATGCCCGCGCGAGACAAGCTCGAGCGCGAGCTGCTGGCTGTAACCGTTCACGCCGCCGCCATCGAGCGTGCCGGGAGCGATCGGAGCCCAGTTGACCATCAGGATCCGCATGAGCCGCGAGGGTACCCGAGAGCAGAGCGAAAAGCGAAAAGCGGGAAAGTGAAAATGGGGTGGGAGAAGCGAGGCAGCGATGAGCGAGGCAGCGAGGCAGCGAGGCAGTGGGAGATCCGGAGCTGACGCTGGCCGGTCGCGCGGCTCTGATTTCCCGCTTTTCGCTTTTGCGGCGAAAGCCGCGTGAATGCCGGAGGAGGGACTTGAACCCACACACCTTTAGGGGGTAACGGATTTTGAATCCGTCGCGTCTGCCATTCCGCCACTCCGGCTGGAGGGTTCGAGTTTAGCACGGCCCGCGAGCTGGCGGCGCAGCAAAGAGGCTCCCGACGCGGCGTCGGGAGCCTCTGTTGGCGTGGCGGTGGGATGGAACTGCGGCGCGTTCTGGCCGCAGCAAACTCGCTCGGGCGGTCTCGCGAGACCAAGCTCGCGACAGCGACCGAGCGAGACTGGACTAGAGCGGGCAGATGCCGCTGACGATGTAGGCGGCGAGAATCTGTGCGTCGGTCAGGTCGGCGTTCTCGTCGAGGTTCAGATCGCCGTCGAGCCAACCCGGCTGAGCGGGGATCAGACCGACGAAGACCTGGGCCATCTGCTGCGCGTCGAGCAGGTCGACGTTCTCGTCCTGATTGAAGTCGTAGTCGCAGTTCGCGGCGGGCGGGGGCGAGGCGGTCCAGAAGCCACCGGAAAGCTCGAAGGAGCCGCCACTCATGACGCCGGCATCGGGCTGACCGATCGTGCCGGAGAGCTCGAAGGAGCCACCAGTGGAGGTCCCGCCGCCGCCGTCGATCGTGTACCAGTCAATGGTCGGCTGGGCGTAGGCGGCCTGGGCGAGCGTGGCGACGCAGATTGCGGCAAGAATCTTCTTCATGGTTCGCTCCTCTTGGATCATCGGGACCATCGGCGTGATCTACCTCGGACCGGACTCCCCTGCCTTTCCGTGCAGGGCCTTCCAAGCCCGTTCAGACTAGCAGGACCTTCGAACTCACGCCAGTGGAATTCCACCGGATTGAGCCCGTTTCCGCCACGGGCGGTGCCGGTCCTCATGAATAGAAGCGAGAACCGCGCGTGGCTCGGCTCAACATTTCGTTGCTTTTCTCCAGTTCGTCGGTCTGGCGGCTCGGCCCCTCACAAAGCCCGGAAACTCTGGTCTTCAGGGCGTGCGTGCGGGTTCAGGAGGGCGATCTACTGGTCAGCCTCGTACTCGATGAGGATTCCGATGACAGCCGCGGCGCCGTCGTTTGGGTCATCGGCCGACGAGCCGAGGCGGCGGATGGTGAGGGCGATCACGTCGCCGGCCTGCCAGGTTGGGTTCCCGGTCCACACGTCGCCAGGCTCGGGAAGGACCTGAGCGGCCACCTCGCCTTGCTCTGGATCAAGCGACTCGCTCGCGTCCGGGAGGGCAGCGCCGCCAGCCCTGAACACGTACCGCAGGGTGGAGTCGGTCCCGCCATTCGCGAAGTTGGTGATGGCGTCGAAGGTCACCTCGGTGTTGATCTGGTTCGAGCCGGTGGCGCTGTCGGTTGACCAATAGAGGGTGATGCGCGGCGCGTTGAGTCCTGGAACACCTGAGCCAACGTAGTCGGCGGGGACGGTGAAGTAGGTCGTGGCGTAGACGTTGGCCGCGTCGTTGCCGAACCGGGTTGCGCGGATGCGGCGGCCGCCCGCGGCGCCGCTGTTCGCATCGAGCGTCGCCGCCGTGGAGGGCGTGAAAGCGGAACTGGGGACGAAGAGGCGACGCGTGCGATTGGGGACCTTCGCTGGCGTCACCTGATCGTTGCCGATCATCGAGGAACTGACGCCGCCGGACGCAATCGAAAGCTCGGTGCCCGCGAGGGTCAGGCCCGGGCCCGCGGCGTACGTCGTGTCATTGTCGATGTTGTCCGCGAATCCGGCGGGGATCGCCGTCAGTCCAGCCCAGTCGGTGGTGCCCGGCGGACCGGCCGGACCAACCGGACCCTGCGGACCTGCCGGACCAGGAGCGCCATCGAGGCCATCCGCCCCGGCGGGACCCTGCGGACCTGCCGGACCCGGCGCGCCGTCGAGGCCGTTCGCACCAGCAGGACCCTGCGGACCTGCCGGACCCGGAGCGCCGTCGAGGCCGTTCGCACCGGCGGGACCCTGTGGACCTGCCGGACCCGGAGCGCCGTCGAGGCCATTTGCGCCGGCGGGACCCTGCGGACCTGGTGGGCCGGCGGGACCGGTCAGGTTGGCTGTGTACTGGATGGTTCCGTCGG